>DASTWM010000081.1:0-2408 GCA_035765855.1 Roseiflexaceae bacterium | reverse complement strand
ATGGAACACACGCAATCGCACGACAGTCCTCAACCAGCCGCCTTTCCTGGTTGTCGAGCAGCATGCTGTTGAGTTGCCCGACGGCCGTGTTATTGAGGACTGGCCGTGGATCATCACGCCCGACTTCATCAATATCATGGTAGAGATGGAGGACGGACGCTGGCTGTTCTTTCGTCAAACGAAATATGCGATAGAAGGCACGTCGCTCGCGCCGGTCGGCGGCTATATTGACGCTCATGAAGAGCCGCTGGTCGCCGCGCAGCGCGAACTGCGCGAGGAAACCGGCTGCATGGCTGATGAATGGCTGCCGCTCGGCAGCTACGCGGTGGATGGCAATCGCGGCGCTGGGCGGGCGCACTTCTTCATGGCTCGTCGCGCGCGTAAGGTGGCCGAGCGAAACGCCGATGATTTGGAGGAACAGGAGTTGCTCTTTCTCAGCCGCGAGGAAGTGGCGGCGGCGTTAGCGGCGGGTGAATTCAAGGTGTTGCCATGGGCCGCGATTGTGGCGCTGGCGTTAACCCGGCGTTAGGCATGTTCAATTCTCTGGTACTATGTTGAATGGGTACGTCGAGGAGTCTTGGTGCAGGAAGGCGAGTGGCTTCACCATGCGGTCAAGCGCCACTGTGTCAAGCCATGCCGGCCCGCCGAGCGCGTACTCATCTTCAGGCGTGAGCCGCACGCGCTGCCCATTCGCTGTTGGCTCCCCGATAGTGACGAGCGGCGAGTTGCGCCGGAGTAGCCGCTCAACGTTGCGCCGCCCGATGCGGTATTCAGTTAATGTATTCGCCTCCAGACCTGGAACAATAGCTTTCACCACCTGCGCGGGCGCGTCCGGCGGCGTGAACGGCACATACAGAGCCTCCAGGCCAGTCTGCGCGACGCGCTCGGTCAGGAGTGGCAGTACGGCATCGGGCGGCGTGGTGGCGTTGGGCAAATCGGCAAAACTGATCTGCTCGCGCATGCTGAAGGCTGTCGTGGATAGCATGGCGAACAGTTGTTGGTGACTGAGCCTTTCCCTTTGTTGTGCATCGTTCAAGACGTGCTGGTCTTTATGGTGCGCCATGGCAACCTGAAGCGCCGGTACATAGCCAGATGGCGTGTGGGCGCGCACCGTGGCGGGCGCTGCATGATTGAATGCCAGCCGCGCCCGTGCCAGCGCGAACCGGCGCAGCGCCAACGCCAGCGCCTGCTCTCGGTTCGGATGAGCGGCTTCACCACATGCTGCGAGCATGGACGGATGCGGCGCGTCGTTCACCGGCAGATCGTAGCCGACCACGTAGATGTTCGCCATGCCGAAGTCCAGCCCGGCCAGCTTGACCATGACCTCGATACCTTCTTCATCGAAGTAGCGCAGCAGATCGCGGGTGGCCTGGTCGCGCACATCGTTCAGATCAATGAGTCCACCGCGATCCAGCGCGCCCATGTGGACGCTGCTGCCGTCGCATTGGATCAGATCGAGCAGGCCGTTTGCTATGGCGAGTTCCAGCGTTTGTCCCACGCCCAGGCCGCGCGGTGTTGGAGTAAATAGCAGCGCGCGATGATCAACAGTTGCGCCAAGATCGCTGACATACGGCGCAACCGTCTCAATCGGTACCAGCACGCTCTCGCCGGACGGATAGCGGCGCGCTTCAACCCATTGGAGAGTCTGGGCATGCGTGTAGTCGCTGCCCGCTGGCAGGCACAGCGCGATCGGGTCGGCTGAGGTGCGGCCCTGCTGCCACAGTTCGTAGTACGTCGCGGAAACGGTTGGCATGTCCCGCAGCGCCATGCGCGCCCGGTAGCGCGCGGCCACAGCGCCCCATGCACTGGTCTGCGCCGCCATGTCGGACGGCCCGCAGCCGAAGCCGCCCAGGAGCGCGCCATCGCGGGTGAATAGCGCCACGCCCCACTCCGGCAGACTCAACCGATCGAACGGCGCAAGGCTCCACTCGTACAGGTTGCCGCTGCCCATGGCCTCCTCCAGGAGAGCATGGCAGGCGTTCAGTGCAAATTGTGGATCTGGCGTAGGAAGTGTCATGGCGCTCCGAATCTTGCCACGAGTACGGCAGGCACGCGAGCAACAGGCGTGTCTGAAGATGCCCGTGGTCTCGTAAAACGATCATGTCCGGCTGTCACATTAATCCGCTGGCACATAATCAACCACAAAAGCCTCCTGAAGGATTCCGAATTGGCGGAGCAGCGCGCCGAATTGGGCATGGGCGGGATGCGGCAGGTACGCGTCACGCGCCTGCGCGTCGTCAAATGTGAGCAGATAAACGTGCGTGAAGCCGAGGTTTTTACCTTCCGGGCTGTTGTTGACGCCATGTTCAAACGAGCGAATGCCCGGGATCTTCTCCTGTAATGCGCGAAATGCGTCCGTCACCTGTTGAATCTGCGCGTCGGTCGCGCCGTCTTTGAATTTGAAAATC
>DASTWM010000080.1:0-14677 GCA_035765855.1 Roseiflexaceae bacterium | reverse complement strand
CGAGGATGTGGCAAACGCGGTGCTGGCCGCCGCAATGCTGCTCACCTTTAGCACCGGCGACATCATTCACGTGGATGGCGGGCGGCCGTTGGGAAATTGATTGTATTGGTCCATGCCCTTGGTGGCTTGGTGGTATATTCTCGCTTCTTCGGAGTAACAAGGGACAAGCGTATGACAAACAACTCGCACTTCGATCCCGTCGTATTCGACAACCGCGATATCGCTCGCTATACCGGCGGCGAACGGCGCATGGCCATGCGTGGCTTCGAGCCAGAATACAGCGATATCGTCGATTATATCGTTCGCATCACCCACCGCATCTGGGAAGAAAAAGAAGTCGGCTACATCTACGACACCTACCAGCACAACTGCGTCCACCACGGCAGCGTGGGCGACACGCACGGGCGCGAGGGCGTGGTGCAGGCTACGCTGGAATGGCTGGCAGCCTTCCCGGAGCGGCGCGTGTATGCCGACGATGTGATCTGGACCGGCAACGAAAACGACGGGTTCCACACCTCGCACCACGTCACGGCGGTGGGCTATAACCTGGGCTACACCCGCTACGGTCCGCCAACTGGCCGCAAGGTGCTGATTCGCGCCATCGCCAACTGCCTGGCGAAAGACAACCTCATCTTCGAAGAATGGGGCCTGCGCGACGAGGTCGCCGTGCTCAACCAGATGGGCTACGACATCGACATGATCGTGACCGAACAAGCCCGCGCCGATTTGGCGATCGGCAAGCTGCCCATGCCGTTCGGCGACCCAGAGCGCATTCGCGGCCAGCACGCGCCGGAACCGTGGCCTGCCCGCACCAGCGCGGGCTTCGACATCGAAGATTTCGTGCGCGGCACCTACCACGAAGTCTGGAACCGGCGCATGCTCAACCTGGTTGCCAAACGCTACGATCCGAGCTTTTCCTGCACCACCAACAACGACACCAGGCTGCAAGGCCCCGCCGAGCGCGCCACCAGCATCCTGAACCTGCTGGCCATGCTGCCCGACGCGGGTGTGTCGGTGGACCAGGTCTACTGGAACGGCAACGACGAAACCGGATACAAGGTGGCGGTGCGCTGGACGTTGAGCGGCACGCACATGGGCTATGGCTCGCTTGGCGCTCCAAGCGGCGCGCGCGTGCGGATCATGTGCCTGTCGCAGCACTACGTCAAAAACGGTATGTTCACGCAGGAATTCACGCTGATCGACGAAATGACACTGCGGCGGCAGATCGCGGCGGCGCGGCTGCTGACGTAACAGGCATTGTACATTTTGCTACAGAGATTATAGAGACACGATCATCTATGGCCTCGATGAAAGGACGATTGTATGGCTGGCTTTTCCTATGCTGATCGGCTGGAATATATCAAGGCACCGCAACCAATTTCCCCCGCCGACGATGCGCGGGTGCGCGATCTGGTTGCCACCGTGCGCCGCGAAGTAGCCGAACGTGGCGACGCGGCGGTGCGCGCGTACACCAAACAGTTTGATGGCGTGGATGTCGACGAGTTGCTGGTCAGCGAGGCCGACATCGAGGCGGCACGGCTGGCCTGCGACGAGGAACTGCTCGCCGGCATGCGCTTTGGTATCGAGCGTGTCACGGCGTTTGCCGAGGCGCAGCTTGGCACCATGACGCCGCTGGACATCGAAGTGCTGCCCGGCATCCATCTGGGTCACCGCCTGATTCCGCTGCAAAAGGTTGGCTGCTATGTGCCGGGCGGGCGCTACCCGCTCCTGTCGTCGCCGCTGATGACAATCATTCCCGCTGCGGTGGCGGGCGTGGACGAAATCCACGTCTGCACGCCGCCCAAGACCCACCCGGCGGTGTTGTACGCCGCACACCTGGCCGGGGCGACGCACATCTACCGCGTCGGCGGCGCGCAGGCGATCGCCGCGTTCACCTTCGGCACCGAAACCATTCCGCAGGTGGATAAAATCGTCGGCCCCGGCAACATGTACGTCAACGAAGCCAAGCGCCAGGCGATCGGCATGGTTGGCATCGACCAGTTAGCCGGTCCGAGCGAAATCTTCACCGTGGCCGACGATACCGGCGATCCGAAGATTTTGGCCGCCGATCTGCTGGCCCAGGCCGAGCACGATCCCGAAACGCGCGTGGGACTGATCACCACCTCACGCCGGGTGGCCGAAGCTACGCTCAAGGAAGTCGAGCGCCAACTGACCATTCTGGCGACGGCGAACGTGGCTGGCGCGTCATGGGCCAAGCGCGGCGAAATCGTGCTGTGCCGCGACGAAGCCGACATGATCGCCTACTCGGATTATGTGGCCGCCGAACATCTGCAAATCCACACCGCCAACGCCGAAGCATTGGCCGCGCGGCTGCGGAACTACGGCTCATTGTTTATCGGCCAGGACGCGTCGGTGGTGTATTCGGACAAAGTCAGCGGCACCAACCACACGCTGCCCACCGGTGCGGCGGCGCGCCACACGGGCGGTTTGTGGGTCGGCACGTTCCTCAAGGTTTGCACGCACCAGCGCATCGAGCGCGGCGGCGTCGAGGTGCTGGCCGAGTATGCTGCGCGCCAATCCGCCCGCGAAGGGCTGGAAGGCCACCGCAAAGCCGCCGAGATCCGCGTGAATTACGATGTAGTGTAGCGATGAATGACCAAAAAGTTGTTGGTCCGTTGTCGCACAGCAAGAAAACACGCCCATGACACCTGGGATTGACACCTACCGCGTGGCGGCGATTCAGTTCGAGCCGCTGCTCCATGCGAAAGCTGAAAACATCGCTCGGCAATTGGCACTGGTGGAGACGGCGGCGCAGAACGGCGCGCGGCTGATCGTCCTGCCTGAAATGGCGACCACTGGCTACTGCTGGCACAGCCGCGACGAAGTGCGCCCGCAGGTCGAGCCGATCCCTGGCCCAACCACTGCCGTGTTCGGTGAGCTGGCGGATCGGTATGGCTGCTACATTGTGGTTGGCATGCCGGAAGTTGCGCCGCGCACCAGCATTTTCTACAACAGCGCCGCGCTGGTCGGGCCAGATGGGTTTGTCGGCACGTACCGCAAAACGCATAGCTACGTTTCGGAGTTGAAGTGGGCCAAGGACGGCGATCTCGGCCTGCCGGTGTGGACCACGCCGCTGGGCCGGATCGGCATCATGATTTGCATGGACGCTGGCTATTTTGAACCGGCCCGGCTGCTGGCATTACAAGGGGCCGATGTGTTGTGCTTCCCCACCAACTGGTTGGGCGAAAAAAGCCCCGGCCCGGCCTGGCTCGCCCGTGCCTACGAAAACGGCTGCTACCTGGTCGGCGCGAACCGCTACGGCCTGGAGCGCGGTGTACAGTTTTCCGGCGGCTCGTGCATCGCCAACCCCGATGGCACGGTGCAAGCGGTGCTTGACAGCGGCGACGGCATTGTGTACGGCGAGGTGTCGCTCCGGGCAGCCCGCGCCAAGTCGTTCGCTGGTGGTGGGTCACCGGAAAAAATGGCGGCGCGACGACCGGAACTGTACGACACCATGACGCTGAACGCCTATCTGTGGGATCCCATGGAACTGCACGGCCTGTACGGCCACCGCCCGCTGCCGGAAGGCCGCCGCACGCCGGTGGCGGTGGCGCAGTTCACACCAACCGTTGGCGACCCTGCCGCGAATGCAGCACACATCGCAGACGCGTTGGCGGCGCTGCCCACACAGCACGGCGCGGTGGAACTCGCGGTGTTTCCCGAATACGTGCTGACCGGCATGGATCTCCACGCCGCGCTCGATGCCGACGCGCTGCCGCACTGGCACGCGCAATTGGCCGGGGTAGCACAGCGCTTCGGTCTCCACTTGGCAGTGGGCTATGCCGAGCGCGAGGGCGACGCGGCGTTTTCGGCGTTGGCACTGGTGGGGCCGCACGGCGTGGTCGCCAGCTACCGTAAAACCCATGTGATTGGTGCGGAACGAAGCTGGTGCAGCGCGGGTGCAGCCAAGCCGCCGATTATCGACCTGCCGCTGGGCCGGGTGGGGCTGCTCGTTGGCACTGACCTGGCCTTCCCCGAAATGGCGCGCGCGCTGGCAATCGAAGGCTGCGATCTGATCATCGCAGCGGCGGGCGCGAGCTTGCCGCCAGTGCAGGCCGCGCCTGCAACCGTTGTGCCGCTTGATCCACCTGAGCACATGGCTGCCAACCCGCACTATTTCCACCTGGTGCGCCAGCGCGCGGTCGAAAACAACACCTACATTGCCTTCGCCAGCCTGCCCGCGCCCGATGGTATCGGCTGTAGCGCGGTGTTTGGACCAGATCGCGCCGAAGAAACGGTGCTTTCGCCAGGCGAAGCAGGTGTGGCCGTGCGCATGATCGACACTATGCATACCGACACGCCGTATCCATGCATCGCGGAGGTACGTGCCAAGATGCTGGTGGGCATGCGCCAGCCGTACCTGTACGATCCGCTGCAGCAAGCGGGAGCATGGAAGCCTGCACCGTAGGGAACATCAAGCATGCGGGAGTCGGTATGCAAATGGTAGCCGTTTCATGGGCTGGCTCCTCTCCGAGCAAGGAGGATGGCACACGATGGGACACAGAGCAGATGTGCCAGGACGTGCAACACGCGGTGGCACTTTGGGCCTGATCCACTATTGTGGACACAAAACCAGGCAGCAATCTGCTGCTGAAACCAGCGCTGCTCATTATCAGCAGGGGTGAGGTACGCCAAGGTCGAATGCCGACGCTGACGATGAGAGAACCGTTCGATATAGTCAACTACACAGCTTCGGGCCTGAGCGTGCGAGTCGAATAGCGCAACTCCTATCTCGGCCTTGAGTGAGGAACGCTACCGCGCGGACGACACGGAGGTAGGTACTTTTGAGCTGGGTTTTGACGGTGTTGATCGGAACGACAAAATGCTGCGCAATCTCCGGGCTGGTCATGCCGGCAGCGAACAGCCGCAGTACTTCCCGTTCGCGCTCCGTCAGCGCTTCCGGCGCAGCATGCGCGCGTGCGAGCGTAGCGGGGAGAACAGGCAACTGATCCGCAGGAGCTTCCTCCTCACTCCGCTGCCTTCCTCGGCAACCCATGCCAGCGCATGCTCCACGCTGGCACGCGCCGCATGGAGCCGCCCCTGGAGCGCGCGTAACTTGACGATCTCGTTGGCGCTGAAGATTCCATTTAGAATGTTGCCTGCCGCGCGGCAGCGGCCAACATTTTCGGCGTATACGGCGATGGCCTCGCTGGTCTGCCCCAGCACCATGAGCGCATAGCCGAGCGTCAGGCCGTTGGTGCTGCGCGCCACCGCGCCAGCGGCAGCGGCGGGTCGATCCGGCTGTTCGTCGGCAAGGCGCAGTGCATTATCTGCCACAACGGCCCACTGTTCACCAACAACGATTTCCACAACCCTGGCGTGCCGGTCGCGCCGGTGTTACTGGAGGACACCGGGCAGCTCGGAAGCCTGCGCGAGGTGCTGGAGCACTACAACCGCGCGCCCGCCGCGCCGGCTGGTCACTCCGAACTCAAACCGCTCAATCTGACGGAGCAGGAACTCGGGCAACTGGAGGCGTTCCTGCTGGGCCTGAGCGGGGAAGCGCAAGCGCCGATAGCAACGTGCCTGAGATGCCATCCTGAGTCGAACATGCAATAGTTTGAAAGAGATCCTGAGAGGTAAACAGTGGCTCTTGCAAGGTTGAACCACGCCGACTTGCACGTTTATTGTGGAGTATCGTCGATGACGATCCTGGCAGAGCCCTTTGTATCACTCATGCAATGCATACGCAATCGCCGCTTCACGATCCATCGCCTGTTCATCTGCACGTATGTTCTCACCAATAACGTCTCGCACACGCTGGCGCAGCATATCGTACTCGATCCAGTCGGCAGGTGTCAGCACGTCTGGCAGCACGGCAAATTGCGCCATGGCAACGCACAGCAACACTGCCCCACGGTGATAGTCACCCTCTGCCAGTTCAAGCGCACCGATCCCTGCCAGGCAGCGCGCGGCGAGCACCTTGTAATCCGCCTGTTGTGCTATCGTCAGGCAGCGACGATAGTGCATGCGCGCAGCAGCCATCTGCCCTTCGCGCCGCTCGATTTGAGCGAGCAGGTGCAGTTGTGTGGCGACCCCCTCAGCTATTCCAAGTGTTTCAAATTTGAGCAGCGCCGCCGTAATGATCGGGCGGGCGGCAGCAGGATTTCCCTTGAGCAGGTGCATTTCGCCCAGGGCCGCCGCAACCCACAGGCATTCAAGGCGCTGATCGGCAGGATGGTAGTACGTCAGCGCTGCGCTCAGCCGGTCAGCGGCGCAGTCATAGTCACCGTGCAGCGCGGCCAATTCACCCTGATGCCACAGCACCTCGGCAATGCCGGCCCTATGTTGAATCCGCCCAAAGATCTCCAGACTCGCTTGCAAATATGCCTCGGCAGCCGTCAGGTCGCCAGCCTGCCGTGCCACTTTCGCGCGCGCGGAAAGCGTCAGCGCCACACCGCCGGAATCTGCGGCTGCGTGAAAGCATGCGGCGCTCTCCTCGAAGAGCTGTTGTGCAAGCGCCAGGTTATCGGCACCAAGCGCCGCCCATCCGCACGTCTTCAGCGCCCGAGCAGTCCCCAGGTGGTCGTCTGACATGCGATACAGCGCGAGGCTTGCCTGGCCGAGCCGCAGTGCCTCGGCCAGGCCGCCCTGTTGCTGCACCAGAAGCGCCTCGGCCAGCAAGGCCTGCGCACGCGCCCGAGAATCGTGCGTGGGCAGCGCCAGCGCCTGCGCCAACCAGCGCCGCCCTTCGGTGTGGTAGCCGCGCGCGGCCCAGAAGAAGCCCAGGAAACCTGCCAGCCGCAACGCCAGCTCTGCGCGCGCCTCGTTCCATATGGCGTCCGCTGCCGGTGTGTCGCTATCATGCGCTGGCGCTGTGGTGCCGAGCGCCCAGCCGAGGGCTGCGCGCATATTGTCATGATTACGTTCCAATTGATCGAGCCATATCTGTTGTGTAGCACCCTCAAAGTGCGGCCAGGCGGATTCAGCCAGGCTGAGCACGTAGCGGGCGTGTTGTTCGCGGGTCTGTTGCTCGCTGCCGCTGATCTGGAGTTGCTCCAGCGCGTAGTCGCGCAGCGTATTGAGGAGAGTGAAGCGTGGCTCCCCACCGCCGTCAGGCAGCGGTTGGACCAAGCTTTTGTCCACCAGCGATTGCAGGTTGGCGAGCGACGCTTTGATCGCGGTAGTCCCCGCGACGGCATAAACACCAGCAAGGTCGAAGCCTCCACAAAACACGCTCAGACGTGCGAACAGCTGCTGCTGCGCCGGTTCAAGCAGGCGGTAGCTCCAGTCGATCGCACCCATCAAGGTGCGCTGACGTTCAGGCAGGTGGTGGATGCGGCTTTGCAGCCACTGCCAGTGCTCGCGTGTCGGCAGTGCGTTGTCAGTCAGCCGTGCCGCCAGTGCTGCGGGCGACAACCACTTGATCTGCGCTGCCGCCAACTCAATCGCCAGCGGCAATCCATCAAGCCGCACGCACATGGCAGCGATCGGCAGCGCGTTCGTTGTCGTCAGCGCAAATTCGGGCCGTACAGCCCGCGCGCGCGCCACAAACAGACTGACAGATGGATTATCCGCCAGTGTATCGGCAGGTACCTGCTGCGTGAGGTCTGGCAGCGCGAGCGGCTCCACCGGAAACTCATGCTCGCCATACAACCCGAGCGGCTCGCGACTGGTGGCGAGCACCGTCAGCCGGGGCACAGCGGCGAGTAAAGCCGCTATCACTGGCGCAGCAGCCTGCAACAGATGTTCAACATTGTCCAGCAGAATCAGCATGTGCCGATGTTTGAGCGCTCGTTGCAGACGCTCGATCGAGGAGAGCGTGCTATCTGGCAGTTCCAGCGCGCGAGCAATGCTGGTCGTGATGAGGCGCGGATCGACGATACTGGCAAGCTCAACGACGTGCACACCATCAGCGTAGGCGTCACGCAGATCAAAGACGGCCTGCAAGGCAAGCCGCGTTTTGCCCACGCCTGGTGGGCCGAGTAGCGTCAGTAGACGGATATCAGGCTGTGCCAGCAGTTTGTGTAAGACATCGAGCTCGCGAGCGCGGCCAATCAATGTGGTGATAGGCATCGGGACATGGTTGGGCAACGCTGGCATACCAACGCCGAGTAGCGCTGCATGCCATTGCGGCGCGGCCTGATCACCACGGGCCAGGCGCACGAATTCTGCGCGGGCGTCTGGTGGAATGCCCAGGCTATCTGCAAGCCGCGTGGCAATTTGCGCGGATGGGCGGCGGGTGGTGTGCTCGATCTTGCGTATCAACTCCACCGAACAGTCTACGCGCTGTGCGAGCCCCTCCTGGGTGAGGCCACACGCCCGCCGTAACTGCTTGAGGTGTGCGCCAAAGCTATAGCCAGCCGCCATCACAGCCTCCTCTGCATGCATGATGGACCAGTAGCAGTACCACAATTGTACTACATCTGTCCCTTCTGCCGCTGATGGAGATGTGCAATAATATTTTACCCTCCGAGAGTATCTGAAAGAATGTTTCACCGAACGCACACGGTCGTTACCATGGTCTACCCGACGCATGGCTTGGTCAAGCGGGAGTGTTGTAGAGCATACCGAACACGTTGTGGCCGCGAATCATCAAGGAGCACCAATGTACCGACTACTGCTTTGTTGCCTTTTCTTGTTGAACATGGTCGTCCCGTCCCATGTCGAGCACTGGAACGGGACACAAGCGACCGCAGACACCGACGGCACGCTGATAGTCAACGGCTACGAACGCCACTTTGTGTATGCGGTGGCGGCATCTGCCGCGCCAGCGACTGGGCGTCCGCTGGTGATTTTCCTGCACGGCGATGGCGGGACGCCCACCCTGAGCGACGCCTGGAAGCAAGCGGTCCTCAACGACTCTAACGGCGCGGTATTACTCGCCGCCGAAGGGCGCAATAATATTCCCGCCGCCGCTGCAATCGATGGTTCGGGCTGGCGCTTTCGGATGGACGAAACAGGCCGGCCCTACGATGATATCGATTTTATCAATCAGCTCATTACGCAGGCCACCGCCGGTAGCACGCTGCTGGGAACGACGATCGATGCTCAGCAGGTGTATGTGGTGGGCGAGTCGCGGGGTGCTGGCTTTGCGTATTATCTTTACGCCGATCCGCGCACCCGCAATAAGATCCGCGCGATTGTGCCGATCTCCGGCACGTTTTATTGTGATGGCGATGCGGTCAATCCCGGTACGCCGGGAACTACACCGCAACCAGGCAGCGATGTGACCTGCGGCGAGGTGAACGCCGAAACCGGCTGGTACTGGGGACCAAAAGCATCCTTATTTAGCCCGCCAGGCGTCACGCGCCCGGTGCATATCCTTGATGTTCACGGCCAGCTGCCGCCGAATGGTGGCGAGGGCGAGGATACCGCGCCGCCACTCATAGATGTCGATTATGGCTCGTCGTCATGGACAGGGTGGGGCGACGTGGCAGGCTGCTACACCGTGAAGGTGAGCAGCCAGACCGAGCAGACGCTTCCGAAGCCCATCGGCGGCAAAACAGTCAAAACCTATGCCTATAGTCAGGCTGAAGGCGACCTGGCAACCCGTTGCGCTGGACTGGATCTGACATTCTTTATTGCTCAGGGGGGCGGGCATGTGCCAGGCGGCTTTGAGCCGACGGCCTGGTGCTATCTGAGCACCGTGGGCGGTACACCCAGCAGCACGGCGTGCGGATCATCCGTCCCGCCATCGCC
This sequence comes from Roseiflexaceae bacterium, assembly GCA_035765855.1. Lineage (GTDB taxonomy): Bacteria > Chloroflexota > Chloroflexia > Chloroflexales > Roseiflexaceae > DASTWM01. The sequence continues at coordinate 5,017 of DASTWM010000080.1, read as the reverse complement.
GCCATCGGACGGCCCGACGCTCAGCGCCAATGTCGCTGCGGCGCGCAAGCCGATCAGTGAGGATATCTACGGGCTGCATGAGGCGGACGAAGCCTTCGCCGCAGAGATCGGCCTGCCGGTGCGGCGCTACGGTGGCAACCTGGCGACGCGCTACAACTGGCAGACCAACACCACCAACAGCGGAATAGACTACTATTTCGCTAACCGGCCAGCCGACATCTCAGCCGATGATTTCGTCGCGCGTGATCGGCGCACCGGCACCAAGAGCATTCTGACCATCCCCATGACTGGTTGGGTCGCCAAGGACGGCAGTAACGACACATGCGGCTTTAACGTGCAGACGTACAGCTACACACCGCAGCCGTTCGCTGGCAATCCCGCGATCAATCCGGCCAACCCGCAATGCGGCACCGGCATCACTGGTTTTAATGGTGGTGGCGATCCGGTCTTTTTTAAGCCAGTTGATCCTCATGACACAAGTGTACCCTTCGGCCCCGACGATGCGCGCGCCTGGATCGAGCATCTTACAACGACCTATGGATCAGCGGCACAAGGTGGCGTGCCGTTCTACAGCCTCGACAACGAGCCTGACAGTTGGAGCATTACCCACGCCGATCTCGTACCAATTGCGCTGAAGTATCAGGAGTTCCGCGATAGGAGCATCCAATACGCGGCGGCGGTGAAGCAGGCCGATCCTGCCGCGCAGACGCTTGGTCCGGCACCGGGCAGCTATGCCTATTATTTTAACTCGTTCTATGACGGCCAGCGCGAGGACTGGGAAACGCCCGACGACCGCAACGCTAATGGCGGCACGCCATTCCTCGAATGGTATCTTCAGCAGATGCGTGCTTATGAGCAGACCAACGGCGTGCGTTTGCTCGACTACCTGGACGTGCATTGGTATCCCCAGGCAGGGCAGTACAACAATCCGGCGGGCGACGACGCGATGCAAGCATTGCGTTTGCGTTCAACCCGCTCGCTGTGGGACCCAACCTATGTCGATGAGAGTTGGATCAAGGATAGCGGGCCAGATGGCGGTGTGGTTCAACTCATCCCCCGGCTGCATGACATGGTTGCGAAAAACTATCCCGGCACCAAAATCGCGATCAGCGAATATAGCTGGGGCGCACACGCCGATCTCAACGGCGCGCTGGCGCAGGCCGATGTTTTGGGAATTTTTGGGCGCGAAGGTGTTGACCTCGCGACCTTGTTTGACGGCACCTACGAGAACGACAACGCGAAATTTGCGCCCGACCGACCAAGCGCCTATGCCTTCCGCATGTACCGCAACTACGACGGCCAGGGCAGTCGCTTCGGCGAGACCAGCGTGCAGGCCAGCAGCAGTGATCAGGACAAGCTGGCGATCTACGCCGCGCAGCGCAGTGGCGACGGCGCGCTGACGCTCATGGTGATCAACAAAACCAAGGGAGATCTCAGTAGCCCGGTGACGTTGAGCGGGTTCGTGCCAGGGGGCAACGCCGCCGTCTACCGCTACAGCGCGACGAACCTCAAGGCAATCGCGCGACAGGCTGACCAGCCTGTGACCGCCAATGGGCTGAACGCCAACTTTCCGGCTGAGTCGATCACGCTGCTGGTGATCCCACGTGCCGATAACTCGCAACTTCAGGTGTTTCTGCCGCTCATACGGCGCTGATTGAGTCATGAAGAAGCGATAAACAGGAGACCACCCCATCGTTACCAGCGCAGCGGGACATTTCTTCAGCGAGATGCCTCGCTGCGTTCGCCACGACCTGTCTAGATGCTCTGTGCTTTCGTAGGATGTGCGACGCAATCAAGGAGGCCAGCCATGTTTCGTGCCCGATCCACACGGCAGCAGCGTACCCCATGTGTCGTCACCTTGCTCGGTCTGCTCATGCTGCTTGCAGGCTTCCTTGCCGCCCCGGCATCGGCTCAGACCGCGCTCCCGGAATCCATGGGCGCGCCAGCGGCTGTACCTGCCGCCAACCCTGCGCCAGTCACGTTCATGCGCGATCTGCTCGGCTCGGGGCAGATCACGCCCGGTGACGCATGGACGATTGGCGGTGGCTATTTGTACTGGGCGCGCTGCCAATTTAACCCGGCCAGCACGCCACAAGGGACTGATGCGCAGCCGAATGCTGGGTACACTGGCTATTTGCGGCGCTGGCCGATCCGTGGCGGCGCAGCAGTAACTATTTCAAGTTCTGCCTTCTGCAACACTGCTTCATGGGCCGCCGACGACAGCGGGCTGTATTATGGCGATGGTGCGAACATCGTGCGCCGCTCAACAGGCAGCCCGTTTACAGTTGAAACGATTGCGGCCAGCGCCGCGCCCAGCGAGCCGATTATCCTCGACATTGGTGTACCGATCTGGCGCGATTACATCTTCTGGCTGGCGAACAACACGCTTTACGGTGCCGACAGAAACGATTATAGCCAGTTTGCCGCGCCGGAGCCACTTGGCGCGAATGCGCACAGCGTGTTGTTTGCAAATAATAATAATTTCTACTGGTTTGCCAATGGCTTGTTGTATCAGGCGCTTAAGCCATGCCTCGCGTTTGGTGGCGGCTCGTGCATCAAAAACGTGATCGCCAGCGAGAATGGCAACAGCCTGACGGCCGCGACGCTCACCGATTCATCATTGAGTTCATCAACCTTCCCGCTGTGGATCAGTGGCGCGTCGATTCGTGGCATCTGGTGTCGCTTCAACAGCAGCGGACGTGTGTGTTCGCCGAGCGCTACCTATACAAGCCCACTAGCGAACTCCAGCCTGGGCAAAATGGCGACGGATGGGCAATTTCTGTTCTGGGTCGAAAATGCCGCCGATGTGTGCGGCGGGCCTTTCGGGTGTTCCTTTGGCGATCATGGGCGGCTGATGAAATGGAGCCTCAACCAATCAGTGTTCAACCCCGGCCCGTTTGACACGCCCCAACCGATTGCGACGCAGAACTCGTCGGGCGTGTTCTCGATCAGCGGCAGCCCCGGCGCAGTCGCGGTGGCCGACGGCTGGGTGTACTTCGATACCTCGAACGGCCTGAGCCGCATTCGCGCGGATGCGCCGCCGATCAGCTGGGATCTGGCCTTCAACAGCTGGGAAGTCACCCAGGGCATTCAAAACCTGAACAACGATGTGCCGCTGGTGGCGAATAAGCCAACCTACGTGCGCGTGTATGGCACAAAACTCAGCGGCCCGAGCGCCTTCAGTGTCGAGGCGATCCTGCGCGGCACAGACGGCAACGGCGCGTCGCTCGGCGCGCTGCGCTCGCTCAATGGCCCGCAGAACTTCGTCGCCAGCAATGGCACGCCCGACCGCGCGAACACAAATGGTGGATGGCTGTTCCAGTTGCCTGATTCGTGGGTCAATGCTGGCACGCTCAAACTCAGCGTGCAGATCGACCCGCGCAACGCGTGGAACGATCCCAATCGCGGCAACAACAACGCTGGTAATCAATCGTTTAGCTTCACCCGCAAAGCGCCGATCTGCATCGTGACGGTGCCGGTGCGGACGCATGCGCCAGCCGCGTCGAACAATGATCCAAGCCTGTTCCGCATGGCCGATGTGACCCGCCAGATGTTGCCAACCAATGATGTCTGGATCTACCACCAGGATGATGATGTCGCCCAGCTTGAGGCACGCTTCGGCATTCCGCCCTGGAAGTACGAGCCATATGCCGTGCCGGAGAAGAAGGATAATATTCTGCGATCGCTGTGGTTGCGCGATGCGCTTTCCGACGATCCCGATAAGTGCGACGATGCCAATGCGGTTACGCACTACGTTGGTCTGGTTCACGCTAACACCAACACCAAAGGCAATCTGGGCTATGGGAACACGCCGGGTGCTGATCTCTACATCAAACTGATTGATCAAACGACGCTTGATACGACCCCGCTGTTCTGGAAAGCGCAACAATTCAATACGCTGGCGCATGAGCTTTCGCATAACTATGGACGCAAGCATGTCAACTGTGGCGGCCCGGCCAACCCGGACGCTGGCTACCCGTACCGCGACGCGAGCGGCACCAACTGCGTGCTGGACGATGGATTGCGCGGCGGCGCGGCTATTCCGGCCTACCAGCGCTACTACGGCTTCGATACGCAAAGCCTGACGCCGATTGATCCTGGCACAACCGCCGATTACATGGCGTACCGCGCGCCATTCTGGATCAGCGACTACACCTGGCGCGCGCTGTTTGGCAGCATCAGCACGAATGCAACCGCGAACACACAGCAGGAGCTGACCACCACAGCGCAGGCGCAACGCGAGGTGGCGGCTGCCGCCAGCGTCGTCTATATCAGTGGCGCGATTGACCCGGCGGCGAATACTGGCAGCCTCGATTACGCCTGGGTGTATCCGTCCAGCAGCCTGAGCCAGGGCATCCGCGCGAAACTCCAGCGCAACGCGGCACCGCGCGCCGTGACCATGACGACGCAGGATGCTGGCCCGTACACGCTGCGGCTGCGCGACGCGGCGGGCACCCTGCTCGACGAGCGCGCAGTCACGCTGCAAGAAACATCGGACGGCGACGGCGGCGCACAGCCTTTCATCATGACCTTCCCCGCGCCTGCCGCGTCCGTCGCCAAGCTCGAACTGGTGAGTGGCGGCGCTGTGCTCGCCACGCTTCAGCCGGGTGGCGACGCGCCCACGGTCAGCATGCTCAGTCCGTCCGGCGGCGAAACAATTGACACCAGCATGACGCTCTCGTGGCGCGCGTCCGACCCGAATGCCGACGATAAGCTGCTGTTCAGCGTACAGTATAGCCCCGACAACGGCGCGCACTGGCGCACCATGCTCAGCGGCCTGCCGAACCGCTCCGGCACCGACACAGTCATGCTCAACCTTGACAAGCTGAGCGGCATTCCGGCCAGCACGACTGGCGGCCTGATCCGCGTGGCGGCCAGCGACGGCTACAACACCACGCTGGCGACCTCGCAGCCGTTCACCGTGGTTAATCGCGCGCCTGTGCCGCACATTGACGCACCTGGCATTGCGCCGCTGCCCGCCGGGCAAACCATTGTGCTGCATGGCGGCGCGACGGAT
>DASTWM010000079.1:0-3536 GCA_035765855.1 Roseiflexaceae bacterium | reverse complement strand
TGCATGGCGCGGGTCTCGGCGTTGTCGTCAACGATCAGAATCGTCTTGATCGCGGTCGCTCCTGCCACGTCTGCTAGCCCGTGGTGTCGCAGCGTCTGCGCGAACTGTTCCGGTTCGAGCGGTTTGACGCAGTAGTTAATTTCGAGCAGCGAGCCGATATTATCCTGCATGTCCAATGAAAAGAGCAATACCGGGATCGGATCGCGGTCATGCAGTGCTTGGAGGGCGCGCATGATCTCCCAACTGTGCCGATTGGCGATCCGATTTTCTAGCAGGAGCGCGCCCGGATGCGCCGCCAGGCTTTCGATCAGATGTTCCGTGCTGATCTCACCGGCATGGATTTGAATTGCATAGCCCTGGCGTGTAAGGTAGTCGGCGAGCGGCGCGGCGCTGTTCGTCGCATCCGTCAGAATGAGCGCATGTTTGTGCCGGTTTAGCTGCTTTGCCAGCATGTTGAAGGGCTCGATGGCCCGTTTGAGGGTGGGCAGGGTGATAACGAATGTTGTTCCAGCGTTTAATTGGCCGTCCGAATGGACACTGATCGTGCCACCATGAAGCTTGACCAGATGTTTACAGATCGCGAGTCCCAGCCCTAGCCCGCCATGCTCACACGTCCCCATCCGTTCTGATTGCCAGAACTCGTCAAAAATACGCTGCTGATCTTCCGCCGGGATGCCTGTGCCGGTATCGCTGACGCATATCACCGCCTGATTATCGATCTCCGACACCTCAAGTGTGACTGTTCCGGCTTGAGTGAATTTGATAGCGTTGCTCACCAGGTTCAGCACAATCTGGCGCAGCCGGGTGCGATCTCCCAGAACATGTGGCCCGGGCTGTGGCAATTGCACGCGCCAGGCAAGCCCTTTATCGTGCGCCATGCGCTCGCCGGTCACAGCCACCATGCGCAGTGTCTCGCTGAGATCGAGTGGCTCGTGCGCCAGGCGCAGTTGCCCGGCTTCACTGCTCGTCAATTCGAGCACGTCGCCGATCAACCGCCCAAGGTGTTGGGCGTTCGTCGCAATACGCTCCAGGTCTTGACGGAGTTCGGGCGGGAATACAATCTCCTGCTGATCGTCGCGGAGCAGCAGCTCGCTCAGCCCGACGATCAGGTTGAGCGGCGTGCGTAGCTCATGACTGACCATTCCGAGAAAGCGGCTTTTCAGCCGGTTCGCCTGCTCGGCTAACCTGCGCCCCTCATACGCATCGTGATAAAGATGGCAACTACGCAGCGCCGCAGCGAGGTTGCGAACGATTGCCGCACATGGCTCTAAATTAGTGGCGTCGAATGCGGCAAATCCATGCAGCGTTTCATCAATGTGCAGCGGCAGCAGCGCGAGCTGAAATGGCCTATTGGAAGGATAGAGGCCCGGTGGTGGAAACTGGCGGCTGGCAAAGCGTTCGATGCATGCGCCCTCGTCCATCCCATAGCGCAGCACGATGGCGCTTTGCGCAAGCGAGTCGTCGTCACATGGGGAAAACAGCGCGACCAGCATGTGCCGCACGCCGACGCGCGGAAGATGAGCCGCAAGGATGGCCGGAATTTGCGTTTCGTCGAGCGCGGCAAGCAGCTGTGCGGTCATCAGCCCTAACTCGTCGGCGACATTCATCTGGCTCAGGAGCGAGCGCGTCGCCTGGCGTCGGGTGCGTTCACTAATCTCCAGGCGCGCATGGTCAACCAGGCGGTACGCGAGTGTGTGGTCGGTCGGCAGCCCAGGCATGTTCAACAGCGGGGAAAGGCGCTCGCGCAGCGCCAGAATCGCCGCATGCCAGGCGTGCGCGTCTTCATCGAGCGCTTCGACGCGCCGCAGCAACTCCGCGACAGCTTCCTCGAATGGTGTGACATCGCTGCTCTGGACGCTCTCCACAAAGGCGGTCACGATGTCATGACACATGCTTTCCAACTCATCGAGCGTGCAGTACCGGGCCTCGACCAGCGTCGCCTCGGCCATGGCGCGGACGATCATGGCAAGCACTGCATCTGTCGCCACTTGTAAAGACTCGTCCTCCGCGTTCGGTGAGAGGTCCAGGTCCATGCTGGGCCGGCAGCCGCACGATTGGCGAATAACCAGCCGTGTGGGGATCTGGCGCACGGGTTCGCCATGGCAGCACCCTTCGATGCGGTCGCACAGCAGTTGGAGCGCCTGGTAGCCCATGCTAAACGTTGAATGGCGCACGGTCGTCAGCGGTGGCGCGTGGGCCTTGGCGTCAAGAATATCGTCAAAGCCGATGACGGCGACGTCGTTCGGGATGCGCAGGCCAGCATCCTTCAGGGCTTCCATTGCGCCGAAGCATGAGTGATCGTTGCTGGCCATCATCGCGGTAAAAGGCGCGCCGGTCGCGAGAATGCGCTGCATCGCTCGTTTCCCACCGTTCGTGTTATGCTCGCCATAGGCAACCAGGCGTGGATCATGATCCAATCCGGCGTCACAGAGCGCGCAGAGATACGCTTGCAGGCGCAGATCGCTGTCACCCGGGCGGTCGGTGCCACGCGAACGCGGTTCGTAGCCAGCGATAAACGCGATACGGCGGTGTCCATGCGCGAGGAGATGGGCAAAAGCCTGCTGAATACCGCCCGCATTATCGGCAACGACGGCCGGGCCAGGTTCTTCGGGACCGGCAAAGACGACCGGGTGGCCCGAGGCGATAATGTCCTGGAGGTAGTGGGACTGCTCCGGCGACAGGAAGTGCGGCACGACGATCAGTCCGGCGGTATTCCAGGGACCAACCGGCACGAAATCAGCATCAGGCGCTGGAACCGGCCAGGCGGGGGTGTAGGAATGCGGGAAGGACAGCGGCCCGACACCGCATGCGAACAACACATTGCAGTCCTTATCAAGCGCTGCGGCGCGCACGCCACCGAGCAGCGTGTGCAAGTACCTTCCGATCGAGGTGCCTTCGTACACCTGCCAGCTGGCAAGCACACCAATCGTGAGTCTGTGGGGTTGATGGTACTGCATACGGGAGTCCTGGGTGGTACGGTGGGAATATTGTACCATCGTATGAATGAGATGCCAACCCTTGATGGCACAATCCTCATCCATAACCTGTGTTGTACTGAGAATGGAGTCGATGAGGTTGCCGTCCCGGTAGACGGCGCGCTACAAATAGCTCCACCGCCATTCACCTTCAGGTATGTTTCTTTCACGGCCCAAGACGTTGCGGCCTGCGCGCTCCGCTTGGGTCGTAGTTGATCAGCACGCATGGGCCAAGACGAAACGCACCTTCCGCAAACGTGCCGGCATGGTTACGCGCGCTGACATCCACGCTGGGATGTCCTTGCAGCCAGGGAGCAAAGGTCGTGGTACGGGCATTGGAAAGCACCTCAAGTAGGTGATTGGTGCTGAGATCGACCAGGATGGTTTTGAAATCCAGGCGCTTGCGATAGGCCATGCGTCCACGGGCTGAATGAGCCCATGGCAGGAGTCATCGGCCGAACGGGATAGGAACCAGCGTTCAAGCAGCTCCCTGATTCTTAAGACGAAAATTGCCCGGACGCTTCCCGGTTACCCGCTTCACATGGCGGCTGAGATGACTTG
>DASTWM010000078.1:0-8218 GCA_035765855.1 Roseiflexaceae bacterium | reverse complement strand
CCCATCTCGTGCAGCGTCTGATCGATGCCTGCAACCAGGCCGCGCATGACTCCTGCAAGCTCGGCGCGCTCCTCCACCGTCAGGTTCGCGAAACCGACCAGTGCTTTCTCCTGCGCCCGCAGCAGCGTCGCGCGCAGAATGGCAATATCCGCCTGAGTCTGTAATTCATAGCGTTTGACAAGATGTGCCTGGCGCACCTGCTCGACCAACTCTTCCGGCGTGACCGGCGTCCAGAGTAGGGCAGGAATGATGATGAAGCCAATCAAACCAATCAGCACCTGCTGATAGACCAGGCCGCTGTTCGCAACGACTGGCTGAGCCGCCCACCATGACCACTGGATCTGGAACGAATAGTAGAGCAGAAAAAGCGAACATGCGACGACCACCAGGTAGCCCCAGGTGCGCGCATTGATTTTCTGGAGCAGCATGCCGGCGGGCGACCATGGAATGAGAAATGATGTCAGCGACGGCGGGGCCAGCACCAACAAAATCGTATATGAAATCGCAATAACGCGATTATCAGTCAATTGTGATTGCACGCTCCACCAGTAGGCGGCTGAACCGCCCATGGCGAGAAGCGCAAGAATCATAAGCAGCGTCTTGGAGGTAAACTGAAACCCGCCCCCCCGCCGACGCTGGCCTCGAACCATATCAAGATACCGGCTGCTCATCTATGCTCCTTTCGTGGACGTTCTGCTGCATTGGATAAGGATGGTACCACAAAATTTATCTTATACATAGTTATTAACTTTATTTTACCCGCAAAAGATACGCGCTATTCGTAACAGTACGTTATCGGATCATAATATTTTCGCTAATGTTGCTGTACAACATCATCAGAAAGCAGCACGTACGTCTCCGCGAACTCAGCATACCCGGCGGCAGCCATGCGCTGCTTCACGCTGGGAGCGATGGCTGTCAGGCCATAATCGCCATCAATCCGATACGGCACCTCAAGAGCAGGAGCGTTGAGCGGACGGAAGGTGAACGCTGCCTGGGCAGTGAATGGTCCGAGCAGTGTGCCGACCGGCAGACTTTGTCCTGCCAACGGGTCGTACCACCATAATTGAGTTGGACGTTGCGCAACATAGACGCGTGGCTGCGGAAAGACAGTCCGGTTTTCTTCCTGAGCGCGCCAACGCTCTTCATTGGTCAACGTTGGAAAGTGCGGCACGATCTGAACGGTTGGACGACCGGGTAACAGCGCTGTTGGCGTGATTGTGGCGCTTACCGCAGGCATGGTCGGCGCAAGCGTCGGCTCCGCCGACGGTTCCGGCGTGGCTGGAACAAACGGCGACTGCGGCATTGTGCCTGGCACTATTGGCAGTGCAGTATCTGTGCCGTTCAGCATGGCCGCGCTATCGGCAGTGGCAGTTGGGGGCACAACCATCAATGGCGGGGATGGCTGTGCGCCCGCTGTGCGTGAGTCTATTTGCAATGGCTGGCCACAGCCGACAAGCAGCACTAGCATAAGAATCGGCCACAATCTACGCACTATATTTCACATAGACAGATAGTAGAACATATGTTCGAGCGCGTGCTTATCATAACATGGATTCACAGAGATTTCAACACCTTTAGCGGCCCAATATGACAACATGATGACAGCAACACACGCGCATGCCCAGGCAAGTATTTCCGCTTGCAAAGGCTACATACGTTTCTGATTCGTAAACGCGAATGTTCTTGGAACATGCTTCGTTACTTGCAGACAGAGCATGGCTAAGCAGGCGTGCAACGAACGCAGGATTATATGCATTGAGCCACGTTGGACTGCAAACATCTCTTTACACATCTACGCAAAAAAGCATGATTAGCAAGAGTGTTCTAAGCCGTGGTTATGCTTTATTCAAATACCTGTTATTGTAACATTTCAGGTAGTAACTGTCAAAAAAACAGTGGCGGCCACGGCGAGCGGCTGCCGCGCGTGGAGAGCATTCTCTAAAGCGGGAGTGTACATAGTCTGTGATACTACGTGTACAGCATTGTAGATGACGCACCAGAATGCGTTCCATGATGTGAAACCCTTGCTTTTTGACTTTGAACACCGTATAATAACCCTCAAACGACACCACTTGATTGACGTTTCGCCGCTTTTGTCCGCTGACTGTGAGCAACGCGCTTGGAAGAGTGAGAACCAGCCATGCTCGAGGGCTACAATTCCCAGGTATCCGGTGCTGACAATGGTTCCTCATATGAGGAGAATGATGATCATGCCTTGATGGAGCAGTTTCTTGCCGATCCTGCCCACGATTATCATAATCTACAGTATGGGGACACGGTTGATGGCACCATCATGCAGGTTGATAAGGATGAAGTGCTTGTCAACATCGGTGCGAAGGCAGAAGGCGTGATTCCTTCACGTGAGATGCAATCGTTGGCGCCTGAGGAGCGCGCTGATCTCAAGGCGGGGGAAACGTTGCTGGTCTTTGTTGTGCAGGCAGAGGACAAGGAAGGGCGAGCGATCTTATCGCTTGACAAGGCCCGTCAAGAAAAGAGTTGGCGGCGTCTCCAGCAGTTCTACGAGCGCGGTGACGTGCTTGAAGCCAAGGTGACGAATTACAACAAAGGCGGCTTGTTAGTCAATCTCGATGGCGTTCGTGGCTTTGTGCCAGCTTCACAGGTGTCCGGCATCAGCCGCGGGCCAGAAACACAAAAGCAAAGTGACATGGCCAAGATGGTGGGAACCATGCTGCCGCTCAAAGTCATCGAGATTAATCGGAGCCGCAATCGCCTCATCCTTTCTGAGCGTCAGGCGGTTCAGGAAGTGCGCGAGGAGCGCAAAGGTGAATTGCTTTCCGCGCTGAAAGAGGGCGATATTCGCACGGGTGTCGTAACGTCTGTCTGTGACTTTGGCGCATTTGTCGACATTGGTGGGGCAGACGGTCTTGTGCATCTTTCCGAGATTTCGTGGAGCCGCGTGAAGCATCCAGGCGAGGTGTTGAAACCTGGTGATACGGTGCAGGTCTATGTGCTGAGCATTGATAATGAACGCAAGCGGATTGCGCTCTCGATTAAACGGACGCAAGAGGAGCCGTGGGAGACCGTGAGCGATCGGTATCAGCTCGGGAAGATCGTGCAGGGAACGATTACACAGCTTGCCTCATTCGGCGCGTTCGCGCGTCTTGAGGATGGTGTGGAAGGATTGATTCACGTTTCCGAAATGGGCGATGGGCGCGTGCAGCATCCACGTGATGTTGTACAGGAGGGCGACCAGATGCAGATGCGGATTATTCGCATCGATCCCGTTCGAAAGCGGATTGGGCTGAGCTTGCGCTTGTCAGGTGATGAGCAGCCATCGGATGAAGGCGGGCAAGACGAGGCTGAGGTTTAATACTTTCACACAGTCATTATAGTGTTGGTCCACTTGTTGCGAGCCTGGGAAGAGAAAGAGCGAGCGTATGGATATGGCAGCAGTGGCAATCCAATCTGTAACTAGCCTGGAGAAGGACCATGGCCGATAGGCAATTCGATAAGTTTACCAAGCGGGCCAAACAGGTATTGCAATTAGCGACCGAAGAGGCCCGCGCATTTAACCACCCATATATTGGTACTGAGCATTTGTTGCTTGGCCTTATTCGCGAGGGCGAGGGCGTGGCGGCGCATGTGCTCGATGATTTAGGAGTAAAACTTGCTCAAGCGCGCCATGCGGTTGAGTTTATTGTTGGAGTTGGTGAGGGTCCATCACGGCAGGATCAGGATCTGACCGCGCGGGCTAAAAAGGTTATTGAGTATGCTGTCGATGAGGCTAAGCGACTAAATCACCATTATATTGGCACCGAGCATTTGCTGCTTGGGCTCGTGCGCAATGGTGAAGGTGTTGCGACGGGTGTGCTTGATATTATGGGAGTATCGCTTGAGCAAGTCCGCACGCAGGTCATGCGGGTGCTCCGACAGGGAACAGGAAGTTCTATGGAGCGTTCAAGCTCTTCATCGTCATCGTCGTCATCGCAACGTCAAAGCAAAACACCCTATCTTGATGCGTTGGGCACGGATCTGACGGAAATGGCCGAGGCAGGGCGGCTCGACCCTGTGGTTGGCCGGGCGAATGAAATCGAGCGCGTGATTCAGATTCTTTCTCGCCGTAACAAGAACAATCCGGCGCTGATTGGTGAGCCGGGTGTTGGCAAGACGGCGATTGTTGAAGGGCTGGCTCAGCGGATTATTGCTGGCGAAGTTCCGGATAGTATCAAAGGCAAGCGCGTTGTGACGCTTGACATGGGCGCGCTGGTGGCTGGCACGAAGTATCGCGGCCAGTTTGAAGAGCGGCTCAAGCGGGTTGTCGACGAAATTAAAGAGACGCGCTGTATCTTGTTCATCGACGAGTTCCACACCATCATCGGCGCGGGCGGCGCGGAAGGCACGCTCGATGCGGCCAATATTCTGAAGCCAGCGCTGTCGCGCGGTGAAATGCAGGTGATCGGCGCAACGACACTTGATGAGTACCGCAAGTACATTGAGCGTGACGCGGCTCTGGAGCGGCGTTTCCAGCCGGTCATGGTGGACGAGCCGACGGTGGAGGAGACAGTTGAGATCTTGCGTGGCATCAAGAGCCGCTATGAGGATTTCCACCAACTCCAGATTTCTGACGATGCCATCAAGGGTGCGGCGTATCTTTCGGCGCGCTACGTTCCCGACCGCTTTTTGCCCGACAAGGCCATTGACCTGATTGACGAAGCGTCTGCCCGCGTGCGCATGACGCGCTCGGCTACGCCGCCCTCGCTGCGCGATGCATTACGTGGCCTGGAAGCCATCCGCAAAGAGCGCGAGGCTGCGGTTGAGGATCGGCAGTACGACCTTGCCAACGACCTGCGAGATCGCGAAGAGCGCATGCTTGAGCGAATCTCCAAGATCGAAGGCGAGATGGGGATTGGTCAGGGCGAGCAGGTGGCCGAGCGGCCTTACGTCACCGAAGATGATATTGCCGATGTCGTTGCCATGTGGACTGGCGTGCCGGTGAAGCGTCTGAAGGGCGACGAAACCGTTCGGCTGCTCCAGATGGAGAGCGCATTACACAGCCGCGTGGTCGGTCAGCAGGAAGCGATTGTTGTTGTCGCCAAGGCGGTTCGCCGCGCACGGGCTGGCCTCAAGGATCCCAAGCGGCCAATCGGCTCGTTTATCTTCCTTGGCCCAACGGGTGTCGGTAAGACTGAGTTGGCGAAGTCGCTGGCCGAGTTCATGTTCGGCTCGGAAGAGCAGTTGATCAAGATCGACATGTCGGAGTTTCAGGAGCGCCACACGACATCGCGGCTGGTCGGCTCGCCTCCGGGTTACGTCGGCTACGGCGAAGGCGGGCAGCTCACCGATGCCGTGCGCCGCAAGCCGTATTCGGTTGTGTTGTTCGACGAGATCGAGAAAGCCCACCCGGATGCCTTTAACTTGCTGCTACAGGTGCTGGAGGATGGTCATCTGACGGACGGCAAAGGCCGCCGGGTGGACTTCCGCAACACGATCATTATCATGACCTCGAATGTGGGGACTGAACACATTCGCCGCGCGTCGAAGATTGGCTTCAACAGCGGTCAGGATATTGACGCGACCGATACGCGCAAGAAGGTCGAAGATGCGCTGCGGCAGATGTTCCGTCCGGAATTTCTGAATCGTATCGACGCGACGATCATCTTCCCGCCGCTCACCGATGCCGAGATTCGGCAGATTGCCGACCTTGAATTGAACAAGGTGCGCGAGCGGCTGCGCGAGCACAACATCACGATCGATCTGGACAATAGCGCGCTTGATCTGCTGGCGAAGCGCGGCTACGATCCGGCCTATGGTGCGCGCCCACTGCGCCGCATCATCACCAACCTGATCGAGGATCCGCTGTCCGAGGGCGTGCTGGAAGGCCGCTTCAAGGCGGGTGATACAGTCGTCGTCGATACGGCCACGCTGGAAAGCGGCGAAACCTATCTCCGGTTGCGCCCGGCCCGCGAGGTGGATGACAAGGTTGAGGAAGAAGCCGGCGCGGTTGCCTGACGTCTAGGTGACGGCAACGAAGAGGCTGTGAGCGGTTGCTCACAGCCTCTTCGTGTTATAATCAGATGTTGTCATGGGTAAAATAAATTGACTTTATAGCCTCGAAGTGTGTTGATACAGACCGGCGTAGCCCCTGGAATTGAAAAGATATGCCTAAAACTCGAACTATTTTTGTTTGTCAGCAATGTGGCTCGCAGCAGGCGCGCTGGGCCGGACGCTGTCCCGATTGTGGCACATGGGACAGCCTGGTGGAGCAGACCGAGCGCAAAGAGCCCGCCGGGCGTGGTCGGCGCATGACGCTTGAAACCAACCAACCTGTTCCGCTGCGCAAAGTGGCTGTGGGCGGCTTTGAGCGGCTGCCGGTGCTGGGCGAAGAATTTTCGCGGGTGCTCGGTGGTGGGCTGGTGCCGGGCAGCCTTGTGCTGATCGGCGGCGACCCCGGCATTGGCAAGACCAGTTTGCTGACACAGGTGGCCGCTCATTTTGCAGATGAGGTTGGGCCAGCCTTGTATGTGTCCGCCGAGGAATCAACGCAGCAAATTAAGCTGCGCGCGGATCGCATGGGCCTCGATCCTGAAAATATGCTGGTGTACGCGGAAACAAGTCTGGAAGCTATAATCGACCAGATCCAAAGCGTACAGCCGCGCATGGTTGTCATTGACTCAATTCAGACGGTCTACCTTGAAGATATCACCTCGGCAGCGGGTAGCGTGAGCCAGGTGCGTGAAGGCGCGCTGCGGCTGCTGCGGGTTGCCAAGGAGAGCGGCACGCCCATTTTTCTGGTCGGGCATGTGACCAAAGAGGGCGCGATTGCTGGCCCGCGCGTGCTGGAACATATTGTCGACGCGGTACTGTACCTTGAGGGCGAGCGCTTTCACCAGTACCGTTTGCTGCGCGGCATCAAGAATCGCTTCGGCTCGACCAACGAAGTTGGCGTGTTCGAGATGGTACAGGACGGCATGCGCGAGGTGCCGAACCCGTCGCAGGTGTTTTTGGCGGAGCGGAATGCTGGCGCGCCGGGTTCGGCCGTCGCCGTGACCATGGAAGGCACGCGCCCCATTCTGGTCGAGGTGCAGGCGCTCACCGCCAGCACTGCCAGCGCGCAGCCGCGCCGCACCGCCAATGGCTTCGACATGAATCGGCTGCTCATGCTGATCGCGGTGTTGAGCAAGCGTGTTGGCATGCCGCTGTTCAACCAGGATGTGTATGTCAACATTGTGGGCGGGCTGCGTATCGCCGAGCCTGCCGTCGATCTTGCCGTCGCGGTAGCCATTGCTTCCTCGTTCCGCAATCAGCGCGTCAAGACGGACATGGCGCTGGTCGGTGAGGTTGGGCTATCAGGTGAGTTGCGGAGCGTCAGCCAACTTGACCGGCGGCTCAGCGAAGCTGCCAAACTCGGCTTTGGGCGCTCGCTCGTGCCGACCGGAGGCGCACCGGCGCGGATTGATGGCTTGAGCACCACAGAAGTGCGCTCGATTGTTGAAGTGATTGATCAGGCGCTCGATGGGGAACGATGAAGATTAGCTTGAATTTCCTGGCCCGAATCGTGGGCATGTTGCTGCTTGCGTACATTGGCGCGCGGGTTGGCCAGGGCCTTTCAAGCCCGCATCCCAACCCCGATGAAGTCGTAGCCACCCAGTTATTGACGCTGGCAGGGGCAGGGCTGGGCTTGCTGACGACCCACCTCTGGACCATCGAGCCTGCACGGCGTTTGATTCATTACATCCGCAGTATCTCGATTGTCGAGTTGACCGCCATGGTTTTTGGCGCGCTGCTCGGTGCCCTGCTTGCGCTTCTTCTTTCGGTTCCGCTGAGTTTTTTACCGGCACCGCTCGGGCAATTTTTGCCAGTGATAGTCGCGGGCGCGCTGGCGTACCTCGGCGGCCTGGTGTTTGTCACGCGCCGCAAGGAGATCGCCACACTACTCCAATCGCGTCGCAGTTCTATTGCCGTGCCGCAGCAGGTGCTCGACTCTTTGCATCCTTCGCACCGCTATCTCATTGATACGTCGGCTATTATCGACGGTCGGATCGCGGCGGTAAGCGAGCTTGGCTTCCTTGAAGGAACGCTGCTCGTGCCGCATTTCGTGCTGACAGAACTGCAAGCGCTCGCTGATTCCTCCGACGAAATGCGGCGGAGCAAAGGACGGCGAGGATTGGAGATGCTGAACACCATGCAAAAAGAGGCGGCCACCGACGTCGAGATTGTGGATGCGGATGTGGCCGATGTGCAGGAAGTCGACGAT
>DASTWM010000077.1:0-4171 GCA_035765855.1 Roseiflexaceae bacterium | reverse complement strand
TTCTGCATGTTGGAGCTGAGGGCATGGGTTGGATGCGCGCCGCGCCGTCGTTCGGCGCAATGGTCATGGCAATCCTGATCGCGCACCTGCCGCCGTTCCGACACGCTGGCCGAACATTGCTGCTGGCGGTTGCTGGCTTCGGCATCGTCACAATTGTGTTTGGCCTGTCGCGCTGGTTTGCTTTGTCGCTGGCCATGCTGGTGGCGCTCGGCGCGCTGGACAACATCAGCGTGGTGATCCGCAGTTCGCTGCTGCTGATCGGCACGCCCGACGAAATGCGCGGGCGGGTCAACGCCGTCAACAGCGTGTTTATTGGCGCGTCGAACGAACTCGGCGGCTTTGAATCGGGCGTGGTCGCGCAACTGATCGGCCCGATTGGCGCGGTGGTGCTGGGCGGCATCGGCACGGTGCTGGTGGTGGCATGGATCGCGCTGCAATGGCCGCAGATGCGGCGGCTCGGGCAGCTTACCGAAATTGGCGAAGGCATAACGCTGCCGGGCGATGCGGTGGCAGGAGCGCCGCCGGTGTAGCGCGACGCACTTGTCGTACACCAGCTACGCGGAGCGCATGACGAGGCGAGTGGTATACTGCCTGTGTAGTGAAAAAGGAACAAACATTATGACAAACAACGAAACACACGAAGAAGCTATTTTGGAAGCGCTGCGCCATACCGAGGACGCCACTGTAGCACCCCCGGGCGATGTCACGCGCAGCGAATCGTTCGAGCGCACCAGCGAGGTCGCCGCGCCGCTCGCGCCCGACCGCGTCACCGTGGCGCAGGTCCGCGCCCATCCTGATACGCATATCTATCTTGATGCGGCCAACGAGCATCTGAAGCTGATTGGCTACACCGAGCACGGCCTGCGCCATGCCGGGCTGGTCAGCAGCATCGCGTCGAACGTGCTGACGCGCCTGGACTATCCGCAGCGCCATGCCGAACTCGCCGCAATTGCCGGGCTGCTCCACGACATCGGTAACGCTGTGAACCGCGAGATGCACGGCCAGATCGGCGCGCTCATGGCCAAGGACATTCTGCGCGAACTTGGCATGGCAATGCCTGAAATCGTGCTGGTGATGGGCGCAATCGGCAATCACGAGGAGGAGCGCGGCCACTCGATCAGCCCGGTAGCTGCCGCGCTGATCCTGGCCGACAAAGCCGACGTTCACCGCTCGCGCGTCCACACCCGCGACCCGAAGGATTTCGACATCCACGACCGCGTGAACTACGCCGCCACGCGCTCGTTTCTGCGCGTTGACAAGGACAACCATATGATCACATTGGAACTGACGATTGACACGTCAATTGCATCGGTGATGGATTATTTCACCATTTTCCTGTCGCGCATGATCATGTGTCGTCAAGCAGCCGAGTTTCTGGGAGATAGCTTCGCCATGAAAATCAACGGGACGGTGGTGTAACCAGTGCGGGAGTGCCGTGGCGCGCCCATGCCTCCAGCCCGCGCTGCACGAGTTCCACGCCTGATGCTATGGCAACCTCGCTGCCCGCGCCATTGCCGAACACCGACACCACGGCAAACGCTGCGACCTTGCCGGTTGCCATGACCGTCTCGATGGCCGCGCCGACCTGTTCCATGCCCGGCCCATCTGGCTCTTTCGTATGGTGGTTTGGCACCAGCGTCTCGTCGAGAATGTCTGAGTCGATGTGGAAATAGATCAGGTCGCAGCACTCGGCCAGATCGGAAATGGCATGCTCGAAGGCATTGCCCTCCACCGGCACAACCGTCACGTCGGTCGCGCGGATGAGTCGCTCCTCTGGCTCGTCGAGGTTACGCACATCGACCATGACAATGCGATCGGTGGGCAGCGGCGCAGCAATGTGCGACTGCGCGCGCCAGCGCGGGTACGCCAGCCCGGCGCAGACCGCCACCGGCATGCCGCCCAGCATGCCCGACAAGGTGGTATGAGGCGTGTTGAAGTCGCCGTGTGCGTCGAACCACACCAGCCCAACTTTGGCCTCCGGCCCATGCGCGTCTTGCAGGCCGCCCAGCACGCCGGTGATATGCGTGCAATTGCCGCCAGTCATGAGCACCGCGCTTCCAGCGTGGCGGCCCTGCGCTACCGCCTCGGCAATCTTGCCGCCGAGTATACCGAGATTATCCGTTTCTTCGGCGGTGCGTTCCTGCTCTGGGAATACCGGCTCCGCTACGGCAAACGGCACAGATGCTTTTGAGTACGCTTCATGTTCGGCGTAGGAGCTCAGAACAGGATCGAGATCGACTGCGCGTTTGCTTCCCAGATAGCCGATAGTGATGACGTGAAGCGATTGAAGGGGTTCGGAAGGCATGAGAAGTTCCTCGTTATTCAGCGCTTCTAGCTTCAACGACTGCGCGCAGTTCGCTAAATTGAGCTGGTGTTGCTCCTAAACGCTGTATTGTCGCCAAACTAATGGTTTTTTGGACTGGAAGTTGAGCATTCAATATTCCAACAGGTAGAACATAAAATTGCCATTGGGCGACATTCAACGGATCAATTGTCGCCTTATCTCGATGGGCAAGTAGAGCAAATACATACACATCTGCCTGGCGCTTTTGTTCACAACTATACGTGTTTGTCTCCGCATCCCATGCGAAGGTAGGGCGAATACCAAAGGTAATAGCCGAAAATGTAGTCTGCTGCCAACTTTGCAGGTAAGCTGCCGATTTAACTTCGACTTTACATCCAGTGGCAGTCTTCAGATCATATGCATCCCACTCGACACGTATGCCATCAGCAACACCAAGAGCATAGGCCACTAAGTATTCAGCAAGTCGTCCACGCAAGGCATTATTGACAAGATCAGAGGCTGACCATTGCCAAAAGGCAAGGAGGTTGGTGTCGAGCAATTGTCCATTATCATGCAACGGCTCGGCACCAGTTTTTCGTACTGTATGATCAAAGCTATCCATTCAGTAATATAAAGTAGATGTACTTTTTGAGAAAGGCTAACACAATTGTAACAATTGTTGCCCCAGCACCACCGGATTCACCACCACGTGCGGGCGCTCGCCGCCAGAATCTACGCTAATTCAAACAACCTTCGTAATCGATCTTCAACTTCCTTTTGGAGTTGGGGCGGCAACGTGCCAAGTGTGCGCCGAATAAGCGTGGTCGTTATGGTCATGAGACGATGTAACTGCAACGTCGAGGACACGCGTAGTCCTGTCGTCGCAAAATCAGTGGCTGCTGCATCGATAGCAACATCTGTGGCGAGCAATGCCGTTGGAATACGACTTGTGATGAACGCCAAAACGACGTGGTTATGCGGCCCAATTGCATGCGTGAGGCAGACCGCCGGACGGACTTTGCTGCTCGAAAGATCATTGAATGGAAACGGAACCAGCACAACGCTATGCTTCAGCATCGAATGGTTCTCCATCGGCGAGCGAATAGATGTCTTCGGCTGGATCATGGAGATCCTGGAACGCAGGATTCTGTGCTGCTGCTCGTAGCCATTCAGCCTCATCGTTTTCGTCTGTAGCCGAATAGAGCAGGATGATACGCACCCGCTTCGGCCCGTTAATGGGCAGCGCCGTGTCAAGTTGGAGGTGCTGATTCTCGTCCACCGTTCCGGTCAGCTCAATAGCCGTTAGTTCTGCCTCCATGCATTGTCACTCCTGATTTATGTTGCTTCGTTTTGATAGTATACTCAAGTTGCTTCGAAATAGTTGCTATTCTTGGCCCAGCACCGCCGGATTCACAATTGAGTGCGGGCGCTCGCCACGCAGCGCGGCCAACAGGTTTTCGGCAGCCATCAGCGCCATGCGGGTGCGGGTTTGCACGCTGGCGCTGGCGATGTGCGGCACGACCAGCGCATTCGGCAGCTTCAGCAACTCGTGATCGGCAGGCAGCGGCTCCGGGTCGGTCACATCCAGCGCGGCGATCATGGGCTTGCTGCGCAGCGCCTCGATCAATGCCTGCGTGTCCACCACCGGGCCGCGCGCCGTATTCACCAGCACCACATCCGGCTTCATGATTTGGAGCGCGTCATGATCGATCAGGTGGTACGTGTCGTCATTCAGCGGGCAGTGGAGCGAAACAAAATCGCTCTGACGCAGCAGATCTTCCAGTTCTGCGTACTCCAGCCCCAATTCCTGCTCAGCTTCTGGCTTGCGCGATGGCGTGTGGTATAGCATGCGCGTACCAAAGCCGCGCGCCCGCCGCGCAGTAGCCA
>DASTWM010000076.1:0-22303 GCA_035765855.1 Roseiflexaceae bacterium | reverse complement strand
TCGACGGCTTGAACAACTTTCAGCTTAAACTCGCGAGTATACTGCTTTCTGGTCATAATGGTTCTCCTCCTGACTAAACAGTTTACATCAGGTTGGAGAAGCATCCATTCGTTCTGGTCCGGTCTATTGGGTGCAGTCCAGTCCGGATGGACAGCATGTTGCTACGGCTTCTAGCGATCACACAGCCAAAATCTGGAGTCCCGATGGTCAACTACAAGCAAATTTGCAAGGAGCTACGCCGGCAACCATCAGTGCCCAATGGAGCAAAGATGGACAGCATGTTCTGACCACCGCCTCTAACGGTAACAGTGCTACGATATGGAGTAACACTGGTCAGCAACAGGTACTTTTGCAAGGGCATACAGCTGATATTACGAGTGCAGCATGGAGTCCAGATAATAAACATGTTGTAACTGCCTCATATGATGGTATCGCAAAGATTTGGAGTATGGATGGCAGCCCTCCAGTCGTGCTACAGGGACATACCCTCACAATCAACAGTGTTGCCTGGAGTCCAGATGGCCAACGTATTGCTACAGCATCTAATGATCATACAGTCAAAATTTGGAGTCTTGATGGTCAACTGCAGGTACCAATACAGGCCCACGAGAGCGAGGTAAACAGCGTGGCCTGGAGTCCAGATAGCCAGCAGCTTGTGACTGCCTCCAATGATCGCACAGCCAAAATCTGGAGTCTCAATGGTCAACTGGAAGCAACTTTGCAAGGGCATAGCGAACGAGTGATGAATGCCCTGTGGAGTCCAGATGGACAACACTTGGTAACTACTTCCAATGATAATACTGCCATTATATGGAGCAGCACTGGCCAGCAACCAGTAGTGCTACCAGGACATACTACGGATATTACCAGTGTCGCTTGGAGTCCAGATGGACAACACTTGGTAACTACTTCCAATGATAATACTGCCATTATATGGAGCAGCACTGGCCAGCAGAAAGCAGTATTAAAAGGCCATACTAATGCGATAAAAAGTGCAGCGTGGAGTCCAGATGGGCAACGTTTGGTAACCACCTCTTTCGACGGCACTGCTAAGATCTGGGGAACGGATAATCAATTACAAGCAACCTTACCGATAGATAGTTCTCCTGTGAAAGGTGCAGCATGGAGTCCAGATGGAAAATGGATTATGATTACGACGGATAGTGGTAGGGTTGAAATTCATCATAGTAATATTGATGATGTATTTGCTATTGCAGCATGTTCTATTGAGCGTGGCTTTACACTTGAGGAGATTGATCGCTTTGATATTACTAAGCCCTTGTACTTTGATATTCAAAAACGACAATGCTCTCCCTGAATATCTATAACTAACAGAGTAAAAAAGCTGAAATATGCCTTTTGTACTCTACTACTATTTCGTCTGCTCAAGCCCGGCGACAAACGTCGCAATTAACCGCCGAAAGCTTTCGTCGCGGTCGAGCGGCATGCCAAAACCGCCAGCAGCCTCAAGCGACGCAAAGCCATGCACCAGGCTACGCAGCCCGCGCACGGCATGGATCGCATCATCGTCGTGCAGGGCGTATGCGCTGAGCGCCGCAAGCACAAGTTCGATCAGGCGCTGGCTGACCTGCTGAAGCGCCTGATCGTCTGGCGCGGTGGCGCGCAGGGTGGTGGCGTACACGCCGGGATGCTCGGTAACATAGGCGCGGTACGCCTCGGCCAGCGCCAGCACCGCCTGCGCGCCAGATTTGCCCATGATCGCCGTTCCAAGTCGCGCGGTCATCTGCTGCAAACCGAGCAGCGTTAGTTCGCGCCGCAGCCCGGCCAGGCCCGCGACATGGTTGTAGAGCGATGGCGCGCGAATGCCGAGCCGTTCGGCCAGCGCGCCAAGCGTCAGCGCCTCCAACCCTTCGGCATCCGCGATTGCCGCCGCCGCCGCGACGACCGCCGCGCGATCAAGCCCGCTGCCGCGCGCCATCGCCGACCTCGCCAAGTTTGCCCGCCGCCTCACGAATAGCCGCATCGATTGCGCCCGCTGGCTGATCGATGACCTTGCCATGGCCGATCGCCAGCCGCGTGGGGTTCAAGGCCCGCAGCACGCGGGCGCTTTGTAACGCACGCGGCTTGCTCCACGTTGCCATGTACGGCAGCGGGAAGCGCCAGCGCATCACGCTCGTCACGGTGACGCCGCCGATGGTGTAGAAAGCGTCGCCCGCGATCAGCGTGCCGTCGCGGGTGTCGAAGAAGGCGACATGGCCGGGCGTGTGGCCGGGCGCGGCAACCACTTCGAGCGAGCCGACCCGGTCGCCTGCCGCAAGCAAACGATCCGGTCTGGTTGTAACCTGCGGAAAGCCGCCGCGCAGTTTGTCCTGCGGCTCGTCGGCGTCGAGGCGCATGTCGCCCGCCAGAAAGCGCGCATCCCGCGCCGAGATGCTGACTTCGGCGTTCGGCAGCGCGGCGTGGAGCGCGTCGAGCGAGCCAACATGATCGCTGTGGGGGTGCGTCAGCGCAATGCGAACGATCGGCGCGCCAAGCTGTTGTGCCGCTTTGAGAATGGCATCGGCGCTGCCGGACATGCCGGTGTCAATCAGCGTAAATCCATCCGCCTCGCGCACGAGATAGCAGTTAACCATTTTCAGCCGCGTCAGTTGCGCAAGGTTCGCGCTGATCTGTTGAGTTTTCATCATGTTCTCCTTAACTAACATACGTAGATTTTATGCTAATATAGTTAGTCTGTCAAGTGCCAGTATGCGATCGCCCAAACCAGGGATGCACAAAAACACGCATCTGCTGTACAATAATCTTGTACGTTCCTCTTTAGTGTGAGGCTGCCATGACGCCCGAACAACACTTGGACGCACTGCTTCAGCTTCCGAAACTGTACACGCCCCATGTTTCGCCCGACGGTCAGTGGGTCGCCTGGACATGGTATGGCATCGGCCCGGCTGCCGATGTGTATGTCGCGCCGACCGACGGCTCCGCGCCGCCGTTTCACCTGAGCAACTCCGATGAGAACACCGTGCTTGTGGCATGGACGCCCGACAGCAGCGCCGTGCTGGTGCAGCAGGACAAAAGCGGCAACGAACGGGTGCAGCTCTTTCGGATCGAGTTGGATCGTCCGACGGTGATGGAGCCGCTGACCGAGGAAGATCCGAGCTTTTTCCTGCGCGGCGGCCAGTTGCACCCGAACGGGCGCTGGCTGATCTACGGCGCGAATGTCGACCCGCAGAGCGGCGCAGCGATCGAGCCGACGATTATTTACCGGCAGAATCTGGAGAGCGGCGAACGGCTGCCGCTGGCGCACCCAACGCGCGGTAATTATGTCATGCCGATGCTTAACCATCAGGGCACGCATGTGCTGTACAACCGCAACGAGCGCAACCCTTCCGGCGAGCAACTCTGGCTGGTGGGCATCGACGGGCAGGACGACCGCGAGATCGTCAATGCAGGCGACGACCGTAAAGTGTCTGGTTCATGGTTCCCTGACGGCGAGCGGGTGGTGTGCGTTGCCGAAACGGAGACGCACCGCAAACTCGGCGTGTGGGACCGCGCCAGTGGCGAGCTACGTTGGTGGCTGGATGATCCGAGCGTCAATATCGAAGACGCGTTCGTGCCGCACAGCAGCGATAAAATGGTGCTGCTCGAAGCGCATGGCGCGAAAACGCATGCCTCGCTGCTCGATCTTCAATCCGGCGTCGGCATCAGCCTGCCCGATTTGCCCGGCAGCCTCACGCCGTTGCAGCCAGTCGGGCATAACGCGTGGATTGGCGTGTATCGCAGCGCCACGCAGCCGACCGACATCGTGCGCTTCTCGCTCGATGAGATGCACCCCGAGTCTTTCATGAGCCTGACGCGCGTGTGGGAACGCACCACGTTGCGGCCTGAGGATCTCGCTCCGGCGGAAGATTTTCGCTGGCAGTCGGTCGATGGCATGGAGATTCAGGGCTGGCTGTACCGCGCGCCAGGGCAGTCCAAAGGCACGATTTTGCATGTCCATGGCGGCCCGACAGCCCATGACGAGGACGCATTCAATGCCGAAGTCCAATTCTACGTGTCGCAAGGGTTCAACGTTCTGAAGCCGAACTATCGCGGCAGCACCGGCTTCAGCCTCGCCTATCAGGAGGCGATCAAGCAGGACGGCTGGGGCGGACGCGAGCAGGACGACATTCGTACCGGCGCGGAGGCGCTGATCGCCGCTGGCATCGCCGAGCGCGGCAAAATCGGCGTAACCGGCACATCCTACGGCGGCTACTCGTCATGGTGCCAGATCACGCACAGTCCGCCCGACATCATCGCCGCTGCCGCGCCTGTCTGCGGCATGACCGACCTGGTAGTTGATTACGAGACGACCCGGCCCGACCTGCGGCCCTACAGCGAAGAAATGCTCGGCGGGCGGCCCGACCAGGTGCCGGAGCGCTACCGCGCGCGCTCGCCGATTCATTTCGTGCAAAATATTCAAGGCGCGCTGCTGATCGTGCAGGGCTTGCGCGACCCGAATGTGACGCCGCAGAACGTCAGCGAGGTGGCGCGCGCGCTGCAAGACGCCGGTGTCGAGTACCAGTTGCTGACGTTCGACGACGAGGGCCATGGCATCCGGCGGCCACACAACCAGCGCACCATGTACGCGCGGCTGGCGGCGTTCTTTGCCGAGGCGTTTGCGAATAATGATGAAGCGAAGGGCGAAGGCCAGGAACAGGAATGACGGCAAGGAAACCATGGTTACTTCTGCGCGAACATGGCAGGTGTTGCTGCTCGGCGGCGCGTCCGGCACGGGCAAAACGTCGGTGAGCTATCGGCTCGCGCGCTATTTCGCTGTCGCGCTGACTGAGATTGACGATTTTCAGATTGTGCTTGAGCACATGACCACGCCGGAGCAGCAGCCAGTGCTGCATTACTGGCGCACGCACCCCGAAGCCGCGCAGTTTCCACCAGAGCGGATCGTAGAACAACTGATTGCCGTCGGCGAGGTCATGGCACCGGCTATTGCGGCGGTGGTTGTGAATCATCTTGAAACGCGCACGCCGCTGGTGATGGAAGGCGATTTCATTTTGCCCGCGCTGCTGGAACACCCGGCGATTGCCGATGCGGCGCGAGCAGGCGCGGTGCGGGCGGTGTTTATGTACGAGCCTGACGAAGCGCAACTGCTCCGCAACTTCGCGCAGCGCGAGCCTGAAAGCGGCCTGCAACACAAACGGGCGCGGGTGAGCTGGCTGTACGGGCAGTGGCTGAAGCAGGAAGCCGAGCGGCGGCAGTTGGTGGCGCTGCCGGCGCGGCCATGGCCGAACGTGCTGGAGCGCATCGTGGCGGCGCTCGGCACGCCGGATGATGAAGCATGAGTTCCCTCACACGCAGTCCCTTTTCCAGTGGGAGAGGGGCTGCGTGTGAGGGTGAAAGCCTGCGCCGTTATTCCTCTGGTAATTGCTGCACGTCGGGCCGCTTATCCTTTTCCTCGGCCAGCAATTGCAACAACTGCCGTTTCTTCTGCTCCGCCAGCTCGCAACGCTGCATGAACCGCCGCTCGCCGATCTGGTCATTGGAGCGATGCGCGTTCTGCGCCAGCCGCCGCGCCAGCGACGCGCGCTCGTCCAGCGCGCGGTAGGCCGCCCAGAGCTGGGCGTCGAGATCGTCGGTCTGTTGCGCATTCAGACTTTCGGGCGAGAAGGCATGCCCGACCTGGCAGCGAAAGCGCAGCAGGTCGCCATCGTAATATTCGACTAGCACGCCGCCGCAGTCCGGACATGTGATCGACGAAGGTGTTCCAAGCATGTTTGAATGCTGCATTGCCTGGAAATCCATGTCAGAAATAGCAGATTCAAGATTTACGTCATCTGTCATCGCCATTTCTCCTTCGGCAAAAGCTGGTTCATGCGCAAAATGTGTCAACATCGACGGCATTTCGGCGATCGAAAGCACCGCATCCACTGAGACGTAGCGCAGCGCGTTGGTCGGCATGCTTGGAAAGGCGGCCTCCGCTGGCTCTTGCACCACCGCTATGCCACCGCGCCGCTTGATCGCCAGCAACCCGGCAGTACCGTCGTCCAGCATGCCGGTGAGCACCACGCCAACGACACGCGGCCCATAGGACCGGGCAGCCGTGCGGAAGGTCGCGTCAATCGCCGGGCGAAAGCCATTTTCCTTCGGCCCGCGCACCACATGAATGTGGCCGTGCCAGGGCAGCATGTGGTGATCCGGCGGGGCGATATAGATGTGGCCGGATTGGATCGGCTCGCCATCACGAGGATGCACGGCTGGCAGCGGGCCAGCATGGCTCAGGATTTCAGCTAACAGGCTTGGCTCGGTTGCGCGGATATGCTGCACGACGAACATGGCCGCAGGGACGTCGGCGGGCAATCCAGCCACGATGTATTTAAGCGCTTCGACGCCACCCGCAGAGGAGCCAATCGTAATGATATCGTGACCTGGCATGCTTGTCGCTCCTTGGCCGCCTGCCCAACATGCGATTCACCAGGTTGAATCGGTGAATCGAGCGGCGATAGTCTGTTTCATGCAGCACCCTTTATGCCATGGAATAGTAGTCATGGCCAGGTCTACGCCCGAGAGTAAACATAATTAGCATGACAGCACATAATCATTATACCTTTTAGCATAAAGTGTGTATAATTACGCTATTGATTTGCCTCTCATGTACTGTCCAGTATCACGAATTACACTGCATGATTGCGCCTGATGGCGTTTCTTATGTGCTCACTGTAACAAGCTCAAAAAGTAACGATCCTGTATGAACTCAGAATCGACATCGCAGGAATTGCTGCCAGAGCACGCGCCGAATGATACCTTCGCGCCGTCGGGGATCAATGTGGTTGGCATCGGCGCATCGGCGGGCGGTATTCGCGCCTTGCAGGGCTTCTTTGCCCACGCACCTGCCGATTGCGGCATGGCGTTTGTGGTCATTCTGCACCTGTCGCCAAGCGCTGAAAGCAACGTCGCCGAGATTCTTCAGCAGACAACGGCCATGCCTGTCACGCAAGTGACCGAGGCGACCAGGGTTGAGCCGAACCATGTGTATGTCATTCCGCCGAATAAACTGCTTTCCATACAGGATGGCACGATTTATCTGCAAGCTCCCGCTGGCGAGCAGGTGCGGCGCGCGCCGATCGACCTGTTCTTCCGTTCGCTGGCCGACTCGCATGGCCGCAATGCCGCGGCGGTGGTGCTGTCTGGCAGCGGCGCGGATGGCACGGTGGGCGTGCAGCGCATCAAGGAGAATGGCGGCGCGGTGCTGGCGCAAGACCCGCACGAAGCTGAGTTCGACGCCATGCCGCGCAACGTGATTGCGACCGGGCTGGTGGATTATATCTTGCCGGTGGCCGACATCCCCGCCGCGCTGATCGAGTACTGGCGCACGGCTGAGGCGGTGCAACTGCCGATAGATACGGTGCCACTGCCCGCGTCAGATGATGATGCGCTGCGCACTATTTTTACTGTGCTGCGGTCGCGCACCGGCCACGATTTCAGCCAGTACAAGCGGCCAACGCTGCTGCGGCGGATCGGGCGGCGCATGCAGGTCAACAATGTGACCAATCTCGCGGCGTACCTTCAGGTGCTGCGGTCGCGCCCCGAGGAAGTGCAGGCGCTGCTGCGCGACCTGTTGATCAGCGTGACGAATTTCTTCCGCGATGCTGATGCATGGCTATCGCTAACTGCTGTTATCCCAAATCTGTTTGCCAGTAAAGACGCAGGCGACCAGGTGCGCGTGTGGGTGCCAGCCTGCGCCACCGGCGAGGAAGCGTACACGGTGGCGATGCTGCTGTACGAGCATGCCAGCACGCTCGACAGCGCGCCAACCATCCAGGTGTTCGCCACCGACATTGATGAAGATGCGATCAACACCGCGCGCCAGGGCATGTACCCGGAGACGATTGTCGCCGATGTCTCAGCGGAACGGCTCCAGCGCTTTTTCATGCCGGAGCAGGGCCGCTACCGAATCAAGAAGGAGATTCGCGATCTGGTGCTGTTCGCGCCGCATAATCTGGTGCGCGATCCGCCGTTCTCCAGGCTGGATCTGATCACATGCCGCAACCTGCTGATCTACCTCAACCGCGGGGTGCAAGCGCAGGTATTACAATTGTTCCATTTCATGCTGCTGCCAAACGGCTATCTGCTGCTCGGCGCTTCCGAATCGGCTGATAGCGTAGCGGGATTGTTTACGCCAATCGATAAAGGCGCGCGCCTGTTTCAACGGCGAACGGCGCCCATGTCGTCGCTCGTCACCATGCCGACCCTGCCACTGGTCAAGTCAGCGCGTGCTGTCGCGCCCAGGCAGCACCATGGAGCCGAGGATCCGGCGCAGGCGTTCGCTGATCTTGACCTGCATGTGCTGGCGCGCTACGGCCCGCCGCGTGTGATCGTCAATGAAAATGATGACATCGTACATCTGGCGAAGGGCGTGGGCCGCTTTCTGACGCTGGCCGATGGGGAGCTGACACACAACTTAATTAAAATGGTGCATCCCGATCTGCGGCTGGAGCTGCGCACGGCATTGTTTACCGCCCTGCAACGCCAGGAAAGCACCGAAACACGCTGGCAGCGCGTTGAGATCGATGGCACGCCCCGGCTGGTACACATACGGGTGCAGCCAATTCAGGAGCCGGAATGGGCCAGTGGCTCCATGCTGGTGCTGTTCGACGACATGGCCGATACAGGCGATGTGCTCCGTGACCCAACCGCCCACACCGAGCCAATGTTGCAGCAACTGCAAGAAGAATTGCTGCGCACCAAAGAGCAACTGCGCACCACGACCGATCAGTACGAGACGGCAGTGGAGGAGTACAAAGCTGCCAACGAAGAGTTGCAGGCGATAAATGAAGAACTGCGCGCCACGACTGAGGAGCTTGAAACCAGCAAGGAAGAGTTACAATCGGCCAACGAGGAATTGATCACGGTTAACCAGGAACTGAAGCACAAGGTGGAAGAGGTCAGCCAGTCCAACAATGACTTGCAGAACCTCATGGCCTCAACGCAAATCGCCACAATCTTTATCGACCGCGAACTGCGCATCAGGCGCTACACACCCAGCACGGAGGCGATTTTCAACCTGATCCCGACCGATATCAACCGTCCATTGGCGCATATCACCCACAAAACCGACTACGCGCACATGAGCGATGATGTAGCGGGTGTGCTCCGAACGCTGTCCAGAACCGAGCGCGAGATACAAAGCCAGGATGGACATTCGTATCTTGCGCGGCTGCTGCCATACCGGACAGCTAACGACAGCATTGAAGGTGTTGTGCTCACGTTTGTGGATATCACCGAGCGCAAGCAGGCAGAAGAAGTTGTGCGCGAAAGTGAGGAACAGTTCCGACGGGCGATCGAAGACGCTCCAATTCCAATTATCATGCACGCCGAAGATGGACAAGTGCTGCAGATCAGCAAGAGCTGGACGGAACTTACCGGCTACAGGCAGGAGGACATACCCACCTTTGAGGCGTGGCTCAATCAGGCGTATGGCCTTGGAGCCGATGAGGTGCGTCAGCGTATGCACAGCCTCTTCAAAAATCCCACGTACACCGAAGATATGGAATTTGATATTGTCACTCGCACCGGCAAACATCGAACCTGGTTATTCCATGCCTCCTCGCCGGGAATGCTCCGGGACGGACGGCGATTCGTCGTGGGCATGGCGCTCGACATTACCGAGCGCAAACGGGCCGAGGAAGCGGTGCAGCGCGCCCGCGATGAGTTGAACGCCCGCGTGCAGGAGCGCACCGCTGAATTGAGGCAGGCGAATACCCAATTACAAGAGTTGGTTCGGAAGCTGGTCACGGCGCAGGAAGATGAACGACGCCGGATCGCGCGCGAATTACATGATCAACTGGGACAGCAGATCAGCGCGCTGCAACTCAACCTGGCCGCGCTCGAAATAGCAGCGCAAAGCGACACAGCGCTCCAGGCGCGCGTCGAACAGGCCCAGCAGATCGCCGCCATGCTCGACCACGACGTGGATCAACTGGCGTATGAGCTGCGGCCCAGCGGGCTTGACGACTTTGGCCTTCATGTCGCCTTGCAACAACACGTAGAAACATGGTCTCAGCGGCATGGCATTGCGGCAGAAGTGCAGATCGTTGACAATCATCAGCGCGCGCTGCCCGCCGAGATCGAAAGCGTGCTGTATCGCGTGGTGCAGGAAGCGCTGACCAACGTTGCCAAACATGCCGACGCGCAGCATGTGAGCGTCATTCTGGAGCAGCGCTCGAACGAAGCGCGCGTGATTGTGGAAGATGATGGCAAAGGGTTCGACCCCGGCGCGCCGCTCGTCGGCAGCACATCGCACCGGCTCGGTTTGTCAGGCATGCGCGAACGCGTCGAGCTTGTCGGCGGAAGCGTAACGGTTGAGTCTGAGCCTGGACGTGGCACGACGATCTATGTGCGCATTCCGCTCTCAGGCGGTGAGGAAGGCAGACATGGAACGCAAACTGAGAATTCTGCTCGTTGACGACCATGCGATTGTTCGTGAAGGCGTTTCCGCGCTGATCAACGGCCAACACGACATGGAAGTCATCGGTCAGACGAGTGATGGCAAGACGGCAATCGAGCAGGTACAAAGCTGCAAACCCGATATTGTCATCATGGATATTTCTATGCCGGGGATGAACGGCATCCAGCTCACAACCCGCATCCATGAGATGTGCCCGAATACGCTGGTGCTGGCGCTGACCCGCCATACTGACAGCACATATGCCCAGCAGATCATACAGGCGGGCGCGCAGGGCTACCTCCTCAAGCAGGCTGCCGCCAAGGATTTGATTGTCGCTATCCACACCCTTGCCCAGGGTGGCGTGTACCTCGATTCCGCTGTCGCCTCGCGCCTGTTGAACAATGGTTCGCGCCAGACGAGCGGGGCCGCGACGGAGCAAGCGCTCAGCGAGCGCGAGACGGAAGTGATTCGCATGATCGCTCTAGGCTACAGCAATAAAGAAATTGCAGCCGAACTCAACTTGAGCATCAAAACGATTGACACCTACAAAGCGCGCGCCCAGGAAAAACTGCAACTCTACACCCGCGCGGCGCTGGTGCGCTATGCCCTGGAGCGGGGTTGGCTTGGCAACGATTGAGCGCAGGTGCCGCGCGGGCGCGCATGTCAGTCATTTTCCTGACATGGATCCAAGATGTTCCCCACAGTTTTCACACCTCAATTGCGCCACAATATGATACACTTCATCGGGAACGCTGATATTTTAACCAGACGTTCACCAGTGGCAGGCATGTCATCCCGCAATGACGCGAGGTGGAACGCTTGCGTTATTGCCCTTCCTCCTCTGCGACGTTTGCCCGTACACTATGCTGGTGTGGTTATAGTGACCTGATGAATTATGATGTGCTGCGGACCGGCAGCAAAGGCCTCGAATGAGAGCATGCACCATCTTTGTGATTGAGAATGACATTGCCACGCGCGATTTCATGCAGGATATTTTGTCTGACGAAGGGCATGAAGTGCATTGCTGCGCCTGGGCCGGAGCAACGGTCGAGATCGTGGCGCGGGCGCAGCCACAGATCGTGATTGTGGACCTCAACCCGATCGATCCAGATAGTGCCGTCGCGTTTTTAAAGCAGTTTCGCCAGCACCATGACACCCAGCAGGCCAGCGTGCTGATCAGTTGCACCTCGACGCATCTGCTCAACCGATTGCACGACCAGTTGCAGCGCCTGGAGTGCGCGACCATGCTCAAGCCATTTGAGCTTGACGATTTTCTGAACCACGTTGATACGCTCTGCGCCGACCCGCAGACCCGTTGCGCCACCGCCTAGCGTGATTGCAGAACGCAGAGCGCAGAATAGCATAGCGTTCCCATCGTTCCTGCGAGTTCCCGAACTGCTCAGTTCGCTTGTCATCCGCGCA
This sequence comes from Roseiflexaceae bacterium, assembly GCA_035765855.1. Classification (GTDB taxonomy): domain Bacteria; phylum Chloroflexota; class Chloroflexia; order Chloroflexales; family Roseiflexaceae; genus DASTWM01. The sequence goes on along the minus strand of DASTWM010000076.1, from coordinate 10,482 downwards.
CCTGTTTCCCGCCCATCATCCCCGCCCGGCTGCCATGCGGTGTGCTATAATGCATGCGAGGAACCGCACACAAGTGCTACCGAGGACGTAAACGATGAGTGATGACACCAGCCGCATTGTGAACCCGCGCAGCGGCGACGAAGAAGAGATTGTCGAAAAGAGTTTGCGCCCCCGGCGTCTGGCAGAGTTCATTGGTCAGGAAAAGGTGGTGGAGCAGTTGCGGATCGCCATTGCCGCCGCGCAGGGCCGCAGCGAGCCGCTCGACCACACGCTGTTCTACGGCCCGCCCGGGCTGGGCAAAACCAGCCTGTCGAGTGTGCTGGCGAACGAGATGAACGCGAACCTCAAGATTACATCCGGCCCGGCCATCGAGCGGCAGGGCGACCTGGCGGCGATTCTGACCAACCTTCAAAAGCATGACGTGCTGTTCATCGACGAGATTCACCGCCTCAACCGCGCGGTCGAGGAGGTGCTGTACCCGGCCATGGAGGATTACTCGCTCGATCTGATCGTCGGCAAGGGGCCGAGCGCGCGCAACCTGCGCCTGAATCTGCCGCCGTTCACGGTAATCGGCGCGACGACCCGGCTGGCGCTGCTGACCTCGCCGCTGCGCGACCGCTTCGGCTCGATCCACCGCATGGAGTTTTACTCGGTCGAGGCGCTGAACGATATTGTGGTGCGCTCGGCCCGCATCCTCGGCGTCGAAACCACTGAAGACGGCGCGTGGGAGGTGGCGCGGCGGGCGCGCGGCACGCCGCGTATTGTCAACCGGCTGCTGCGGCGCGTGCGCGACTACGCGCAGGTGGTCGGCGATGGCGTGATCACGCTGGAGATTGCCCGCAAGGCGCTGGAACAGCTTGAGGTGGATGAGCTTGGGCTGGACGAGAACGACCGGCGGCTGCTGCGCGCGATCATCGAGTTGTTCAACGGCGGTCCGGTCGGCCTTTCGACGCTGGCGGCCTCGCTGTCGGAGGAAATCGACGCCGTCGAGGACGTGTACGAGCCGTACCTGCTGCAACTCGGCTTTTTGCAGCGCACGCCGCGCGGGCGGATCACCACCCGCCGTGCCTACGAACATCTTGGGATTGCGTACGCCGAGCGCATGACCGAGGAGAATGGGCCGGAGCAGGGGCGGCTGTGGTAGCTAATTATCAACTCGTCTTCACATTCTCCACGCGGTTATCAGTCACCTTGTTATCCTCGGCAATGTCGTTGCCCGCGCTTTTCACATAGATTCCGTAGCGGGCATTGCCACTGATGACGTTGCCTTGCACCGCCGTGCCTGACGCATCGCTGTAGATCGCGATGCCGTCCTCCTGATTGCTGGTGATGTGGTTGCCAATGACCGTAGTGTCCTTCGAGTCCTGCCCCACGCCAATGCCAGCCTTGCCGTTGTCATGCACGGTGTTGCTGCGGATTGCAGTGCCGGTCGAGTCGTTCACATCAATGCCTTCCCACTGATTGCCGTACACGGTGTTATTTTCCACCACGTTGTTGTTCGATTTGAGATAGATAACGATGCCGTGCATGTCATTGGCGTATGAGACATTGTTGCGAATCACGCTATTCGAGCAATCCTCGGCCAGAATGATGCCGTGCTTGCCGTTGTGGTGCGAGACGTTATTTTCGATGGTAAGGTGGTTCGAGCGCGTGTGCGGGTCGATGCCGTAGCGCGCGCTGTGATGGACTTCGTTGCCGCGAATCACTAAATCCGACGCCTCGTAGCTGTACATGCCGTACCAGTTGTAGCCGAAGCGACTGTTTTCCGCCGTGCCGGTCGTGCCTTGCAGCCGCCATGCCACGCCGTAGGACTCGTTGGCGTCGTAGCCGAGATAGCTCAATTCCGAGTCGCGGATGTCCATGCGCGCGCCGTCGCGGGCCAGTACAAAGCTGCGCCCGCCGTTCGGCTGCTCGTCAACCGCGTTGCGGCTGGTGTCCCACGAGGTGACGCACACGCCGGAGAACTCCAGCGTGCCGCCCAGCGCCTTGATCCACACAAATGCACCCGCGTCGCTGCGCAGCTTCAGGCGCTGGACGGACGGCGCGCCGATCTGGAGCGTCGCGCCTTTGTCAATTTCGAGATTGGCTCCTAACAGCCACTCGCCAGGTCTTATCTCCTTGAGCGCGGCAGGCTGGCCGAGCGCATGGCCTGCGTCCGCGAGCGTGAGGTTCGCGCCAGCATGCACGACGATGGTATTGTCGCCGGCGCTATACGTGACCCATTCAGCCGGAATATTTTTGGCTGCGGCGGCAGGCGTGCTGGTTGCGGGCGCGTCGCACGGGCGCGCTCCGGCAGCGGGAGCAGGCGCGCTGGCTGGCACAGCATCCGAAGATGCGGCACTGGCCGGCGCAACGCTCGTTGGCTGTGGCATGGTGGCTCCTTGCGCGCCCGTCACCATGGCGGTGTGCGGCGCGGCGGGCTGCTCCTGGGCGCTGCTGCACGCCGCGAGGGCGAGCGCGGTAGCGCATAAACAGATAAGCGTATGAAGGTGTTGGCGAACAAACAAAGATGTTGTCATAGTACAGTCATTCTACCAGCTATGCTTGGCGACCCACGCCGCGATTTCAGCGGCGTCGGGCGCGTTGGGCACCAGCCGCAGGTATTGCCGGAACGCGACGACCGCCGCCGGGAAGTTGCCGAGTTGGCGCTGCGCCAGCCCGATGCCCTGGTACGCCGCACCGTTCTCCGGCTGCACGTTCAGCGCGGCGGTGTAATTCGCCAGCGCCCGCCCGTACTCGCCCATGCCGTAGCGAAGCTGCCCGGCTGTGCGATACAGCGGCTCGGGGCTCGCGCCATCGGCCAGCGCCTGCCGGATAAGGGCCAGCGCCTGCTCGTACTGTTTTTGCTGCGTCAGCACATCCACCTGTCGCAGCACCACCGCCGCGTCAGTTGGCTGGGCCTGCCGCAAGCGTTCAAGCGCGGCCTGCGCGCCCGCAAGGTTGCCCAATTGCTGCAAGAGCCGCGCTTCGGTTGCCAGTGCTGCTGTGTTCTGCGGCTCCAGCGCCAGCACGCCATCCATGTCGTGGAGCGCAGCCGCTTGCTGGCCATGCTGCTCGTAGAAATGCCCGCGCATCAGCAGCGCGGTTGTGTTCTGCGGTGCCACCTGAATTGCATGGTTGAAATCTTCCAGTGCCGCGTCAGTTTCGCCGCGCTGATCATGGAGTTGCGCGCGCTGCAAAAGCGTTGCCACGTCGTCGGGCCTCCGGTTCAGCGCGCGGTCAAAGTCTACCAGCGCCTCGACAACCTTGCCCTGATCGGCGTAGATTCGCCCGCGCGCCGCGAACACACTCGCGTTGTCCGCGCCGAGGGCCAGCGCCTGCCCAAAATGTTGCAGTGCTGTGTTCACGTCGCCCTGGGCGGCAGCGAGCAGGCCAAGCTGCATGAAGCCATTTGGGTCGGTGGGCGCGAGCACACTCGCCTGCGTGAAATCATGCTGGGCATTATTCACGTCGTCGAGCGCCCGGAACACCAGGCCGCGCGCGATCAAGGCATCAGCACTGTTCGGCTGAAGCTTGACCAGCGCGGAAAGGTCGTTCAACGCCGCGCCGTATTCGCGCCGCGCAACATAGGCGTCGGCCCGGCTCGCCAGCGCCTCGGCATTGGCGGTGTCAAGGTGCAGCACCGTGCCGAAGTCGCGGATCGCCTCGTCAAGCTTACCCTGATCCTGATAAACATGCGCGCGCTTCAGGTAAATTGCGGCATTGCGCGGATCGGTGCCGCTGACATGATCGAGTGTCTGGATGGCAGCGTCGGGCTGCCCGCGCGCCGCCTGCACATCGGCCTGCGCGAGGTACACCGGCGTCAGTCCCGGCACCAGCTTCATGAGCATGTCCAGGTCGTGTTGCGCGCCGTCGAGATTGCCACTCGCCATGCGCGCCTCGAAGCGGTTGAAGTACGCCGCCGAATCGTTCGGCTCCAGTTCGATTGCTTTGCTCAGGTGCGTCTCCGCGGAAGCAAAATCTCTGCGCTTGCGGTCGAGCAAGCCCAGCCGGGTTTGCGCGGAAGCGCGATTCCCGTCGAGCGCCAGCGCCTGCTGGTAATCAGAACGGGCGCTGTTCAGGTCGCCCTGCCGCTCGGCAAACGCCCCGCGCTGCTCGTACACGGCGGCATTGCGCGGCTCGGTCTGCACGGCCTGATTGTAGTCATGCAGCGCGTCGTCGGCGCGGCCAGCCTGCTCATACAGGTCGGCGCGGAACATGAGCGTCGTCGCGCCCGGTTGGCGCGCTACGGCAGCACTCGCGTCGGCCAGCGCCGCGTCGGCATGCCCAAGCTTGGCATGGTAGCGCGCGCGGTCGAGCAAATAGTTGGCCTGATCAGGCTGCAATGCAATCGCGCGGCTCATGTCGTCCACCGCCGCGGCGAACTGCCCGGTGGCGGCGTAGGCATGCGCCTGCCCAAGCAGGCTTGGCAGGTGGCTCGCGTCGCGATCCAGCGCGGCGGCAAAGCTGTTGATCGCAAGCTGCCACTCGTTTGTGTGGCCGTAGCTCGTGCCAAGCGCGTAGAAGCCAGTCGTATCGGTCGGTTGCAGGCCGGTATAACGGGCAAATTCCTGCCGCGCGCCGGTTTCGTCGCCGGTTTGTTGCAGCGCGTAGGCGCGGTTGAGCACAGCATGGCTGTCGCTCCAATCAAGCTGCAACGCGCGGGCATAGCTTTGCGCCGCCGCCGCGTACTGCTGCGCCGCGAACTGCTGGTCGGCGCGGCTGACCAGAATGAGGTGAATGCGCCCTTTGCCGAACAGAAAGAACAGCACGCAGACCGCGCACACCGCAAACGTCAGCGCCAGCACCGTCAGCCGCTGGCCGGTGGTGTACACGCGGTCGAGGTAGATGAACTGCGTGGCGTTGGCGACGAAATCCTTTGCGGCGACGACATCGCGCGTCGCCGGGCGCAGCAGTTGCGTCGCTCTGGCTATGAACGAACGTGGTGGCTCCACGCGTTCAGCATGACGCTCCACGGCGGGCAGCAGGGTTGTTTCGTGCGGCGAAAGCCTTTGGGTGCGGCGGGCGCGCAATTCGTCTCTGGCGGATCGGTTTATTTGAATAATTTGTGTCGCTTTTGGCGAAACATCTTTTGACATGTCGCTAGTCCTCCGCTCGTCGCGTGCTTATGGTCACTGCTCTCATGATTGTGCCAGCGGCAGCCAGTGCTGCATGTCCGGCGCGGCGTTCGCAGGCGCTGGTGCCGGCATGATCTCGAACGTCGTTGTGCCGCTAATGGCCTGCGAGAAGCTGACATGCCCGCTGCTATCAGCCGCGAACGTGCCGAGCGCTTGGCCGTTCGCCAGCACGCTGTAGGACATGCCGGATTGCAACCCGCCGACCGTGTGATTTACCGCGCCAGTTGCGCCGCTGGGCTGCTCGCTCCAGCGCTTCTGGTCGGCGCTCCACGCCAGTGGCGTCACCGCCAGGCTGCCGCCAGCCGGTCGCACCGCGAGATCGAGCAGCGTCGTAGTTGCCAGGCTGCCTGCATCCCCGCGCAGCGCGGCGGTTGAACCATCGGGCGCTGCCGTGGTCATGAGGCCGTTCGGAAGCTGCCAGATCATGCCGCGACTGTCCTGAAGCGTGATGTCGCTGGTGCTGTCGAGCTTGAACTGAAGCGTTACGCCAATCTCGGCGTCATGCACGACATTGCCGGTCGATTGTCGCAGCAGTTCAAACTGCGGCGCAGGCCCGCTGATCGTGTTGCTGTCGAGTGTGTTGCGCACGCCGTCGCCAATTTTGACGACCGATGGCTTGTAGCCGACGATCCGGTTATCACGAAACACGTTGTCTTTCGGCATGCCGTCGCCGCCGAGTGTTGGCGCATCCGAGCCTTTGTAGGTGTACACAACATAGCCGCTGCCCGCGCCATCCGCGCTCAGGCCGGTCAGCGTGTTGCCCTCAACCAGGTTGCGCGACGCACCGACGCTCAGCCGGATGGCCGCCTCAGCGTTGTTCGTCACGGTGTTGTCGCGCACCACTGCGTCATGCGAGTCGAAGATTGCAATGCCAGCCTTGCGGTTGTCACGGCTCACATTGCCCTCGATCAGCGCGTTGTTGACCTGGCGGTGGATCATGATGCCGTGCTCGTTGCCGTACGATTGGTTGTCGCGAATCACAATGTTGCTGCAAAACATGGAGCAGATCACGCCGTGGGTGCCGTTGTTGCGGAACACGTTGTCGGCAATCGTCAGCATGTCCGAGTCGTCGTGCGGGTCAAGGCCGTATTTGGCATTATTTTCAAAGGTGTTGTGCGACCAGTTCATGCAGTACGCGCCGTAGGTGTAGCTGCCGAAATAATTGTGGCTAAAAGTGCTGCCGCTCACGTCGCCGAACACGTCCACCATGTCGTACAACTGGCGTCCAGGCGGCGGCGTTTTACTGTACACCTTCCAGACCATGCCGTAGGACTCGGCGGCGTTGTAGCCCAGGTACGAAAATTCGGAATTGACGATGTCCATGCGGGCTTCGTACGGCTCGCGCGAACCGCCGTTCTGGTCGCAGGCGGTTGGCGGCACGGTGGCGCGGCCATCGGTCCAGACCGAGCGCGTGGCGATGTAGGAGCGCCCGCCCGTGCCATCCGCCGCGACATCGTAGCTGCGGTCCACGTCATTCTTGCTGGCGTCCCATGTGGTCACTTTGGTGTTCTTGAACAGCAGCGTGCCGTTTTCATTCTTCAGCCAGATGCCGCTCGCGTCGTCGCTGCGCAGCCGCAGCCAGTTCGCATCGCCCTCCGCGCCGCCAATCACGTTGAGCGTCGCGCCTTCCTCGACCTTGAGCTTGACCTTCAGGAGCCAGATTTTATTGGCCGGATCGACCAGTTCGAGCCTGGAGGCGTCCACCACCTTGGCGGCGGCCACGTCGGTCAGCGTAAAGATTTGTCCGCAGCCCGCCAGGTGAATCACGCCGTCCGATGTGTAGCGGATCGTGCGAGTTGTCGCGCCCGCGCAGTCGGTTGCGCTCTGGGTAGTGACGCGGGCGGCAGGCGCGTCGGGCGCGGTGTCAACGTCCCAGGCGGCGGTGGGACCGGGCGGCAGGTCGTCTTCGTCGTCGGCCTCGTCATCGCCGGTGGTTGCCGCAGGGCCATTGGCGAGCAGCGGCAGGTGAATCTGATATGGCGCGGCGCTGGGCTGCTGCTGGTCGGCATGCGCGAATGGCGCGGCGCATACTGCGAGCAAGACTGCCAACCAGATACTACTTTTCTTCCAAATACGGAACCATGCAAACATATCTTTTCCTTATGTCTCGCTGACGCGCTGCACCTGGCCGTCCACCACGGCGACGGCGCGGGTCAGCCATTTGTGCTCGTTGATCGTGAACAGCGCATAGGCTTTCACCAGCGACATGTAGTAGGTCATGGCGATGAAAATGGGCAGGATGAGCACGTCTGCCGGGCGGCGCACAAGGTGCGGCAAAATCTTGAACGCGCGGCTCAGCAGCCACCACAGCAGCAGCGCGCCAACCAGCGCCCAGTTACCGATGATCATGGCGACGACCAGCACAATCGGCCCGATTAACAGCGTAAACGGCGCGACAGTTTTATCCACCAGCATGATCGCGAGGTACGGGTACTGCCAGACCCAGCCCTGCCACAGCGCCCGCAGGTCGGATCGAAAGCTGTTGCGGCTCCAGCGGATGCGCTGCTTCTGGAAGCCTTTGAAGTCGGGCTTGAAGGTCGAATAGACTCGCGCGTTCAGTTGGTACCATGTGCGGTAGCCGCGCTGGAGCACCAGGCAGGTGTAACGCTTGTCGTCTCCGCTCATGCATGGGCGGCCCAGAAACGTCTCGTTGAGAAACGGCTCGCGCATGCTTTGCAGCAGCTTCGTGCGGTAGGCGGCGGTGCGGCCCGACAGGCAGCTTACCGCGCGACCAAGCAGCGACGTGGCCGGAATCTCGTCCGAGTAGCGGATGTCGAGGTAGATGTCGGCGATGCGCTCCCACAGCGTCGGCCTGCGGCCATCGGTCGGGTACATGTTCTGCCGCGTGCCCACGCCGCCGATCTGCGGGTCGGCGAACGGCATTTTGATCTTCTTGAGCACGTCCGGCTCCCAGATCACATCGCTGTCCACCAGCACGACGATGTCGGTTGTCGTGCGGTCCACGCCGGCGGCGAGCGCCGGGCGCTTGCCAGGTATGTCAATCGGCAGCACCTCGACCTCGGCGTACTCGGCAGCAATCGCCATGCATTCGGTGTCGGTCACATCCACCACGGCGATGATGCGGTCGGGCCGGTTCGCGATCCATGACTCGATTGCGCGGCGGAACAGCACCGGATCCTCGTTGTACACCGGCGTGACAATTGTCGCCGTCGTGTCGTAGTCGTTGGTGATCGGGCGGTAGAACAGCGCCGGGATGCGCTTGGCGAGCCACATCAGCCAGCGAATCAGCCCAATCGTACCAATGGGAATCAGCAGCACCGGCGTCAGCAAGGTATTAAGCAGCGTATGCAAGAAGTCAATCATGATGAGCTCCTGCACTACGCTTCAGCCTTCACGCGGCGTGACGCGCCAACTTCGAGCATGAGTTCCTGGCCGACCGCGCGCTCCTGCTCGCAACAGCGCGCCGCGAGCAGCGCCTCGTCGATCTTGTCGGGCGAGGCGGCGGCAGCCACGCGGCTCGCCAATTGGCGATTGACCTCGACGGTCGCTTCGAGCATGAGGTGCTGCCAGCCGTGCTGCTGCACAAAGCTCAGAAATGCGGTGGTGTCTTTGGGCAGGCACGCGCCGCCGAACGGCACGCCGCCGCGTGTGCCGTACAGCGGGTTCCACATGCTTTCCGCGCTGCGCGCCACCGCCGCCCCGACGAGGTTGCCGTCGATGCCAAGTTCCTGGCAAATCGCATACACTTCGTTGAAATAGCTGATCTTGACGGCGTTGAAGACATTGTTGACGTACTTGATCATCTCGGCTTCGGTCGGCGTGCAGTGGACGAGCAACGCGCCGAATGCGCTGTAGATCGGCGTGAGGATCGCGGCGGTGCGCTGATCCATGGTGCCAAGCACCGTGATCCATGGCCGCATGAAGTCCTGCTCGCTGCTGACCTGGCGCAGGAATTCGGGATTGTGGGCAACTCCAAAATCGATGCCTGCCTGCTTGCCGGACGCGCGCTCCAAAATCGGCGCGAGGCGCTGCTCGGTGGTGGTGGGCGGCACGGTGCTGCGGACGACAACCGGCACAAAATGATCGACCTGCGCCAGCCCGCGCCCGACATCCAGCGCGGCGGCCTCAATGTAGTCCAGCACGATCTCGCCGTCGACGCTTGGCGTGGAGACCGCCAGCATGACGATATCTACCGCGCTCCAATCCACGTCAGACGGCAGCATGGCATCAAGCCCTGCGCCGCGTAGTTTGGCAACTGTCTGGCAATTGATGTCGACATAGCCGACAGTGTGGCCTTTTTTTGTAAAGCCTTTTCCGGTGGCCTGACCAACAACACCGGACCCGACGATAAGAATACGCGCCATGATGAACCCTCCTCAAGGTTCTCAAAAATGAGAGCGCATCGAGTGAAGTGCAGGTGGAACGTATAGCTGGGCTGGTGGCAGGATGATGCGGCCAAAGAGTGACTACTGATGTGAACATATCGTAACCTGAGGAGGCAGAGGATTGAATGATGGAGCGTTGTCTTTTTTTGATCCAAACATGAACCGTACCTTGATCCAGCGCACGCAAAAGGCCGCCCTGAGGCAGCCTTTTGTCAGTTTGGTATGCTGTGCGCACGCCAACAGGCGCATGCGCACGGATTTTTTCTTGAGCGCTACCGTACATCAATACGCAGCAGATAGGCATTGTTCCCGGTGCTGGCCTTGGTCGCCATGTTGATGCGAATGAAGAAGCGCCCGCTCTTCTGCACCGTGTAGTCGATCGTTTCGGCACTTGCACCGGACTGATTCGAGACCGCCGCCAGGTCCAGGCTGGGCGTGTACAGGATCAGATCGTAATCCGCGCCGGTCGGTATGCCGCTCAGCACCATGCTGATGTGCTGCCCAACCGCCATGTCAATCCAGTAGTAATCATCTTCGCCCTGCGGGTCGTCCTGCAACGAGCCCGTGCAGAACGTGGGCGCCATGAGCTGGCGCGCCTGATCGGGCGTGTCATTGTCTTCCGCATCGGGGCAGGCGGTTGGCGCAGGCGTGGCGGTTGGCACAGGCGTGGCGGTCGGCGGGATGAATGCCGGCCGGTCGACCATGGGCAGGTAAGCGTTGCGCTTGTCGCTGATCTGCGCCGGCGGGTTGCCCGGAACGTTTGTCAGCGCAATCGCCGTGGCCGTATCAGCGACGGCGGTGCCTGCTGCGGCTGTGGCCGTGACCTCCTGGGCGGGCGCTTCTGCGGTGGCTGTGGCGTTTTCCGCGACGATGGTTGCGCCAACGGCTGTCGCGGTTTGAATCTCAGCGCTCGCGGTGGCCGCGCCGACTGTGGCTGCAACGGCGGTATTGATCATGGACTGAATTGCGGTCGCCGTCGCGTGACTGGCTTCTGTGGCCTGCGCTTTGGCCGTCGAGGT
>DASTWM010000075.1:0-12521 GCA_035765855.1 Roseiflexaceae bacterium | reverse complement strand
CACGGCGCGGCGGCCATGCAGCTCGACCATATGCCGCCGGACCTGCGCCCGCTGGTTCAGCCGATTGATACATGGTTCGAGAACCGGCGGTTGGGGTTGCTGTTCGAGGCGCGTGTCGGCAACGGCAAGCTCATTGTCTGTTCGATGGATCTGCGCTCTGATATGGAGCAGCGAATCGTCGCGCGGCAGTTTCGCCATAGTCTGCTGCGCTACATGAGAAGTGAGAGCTTTCACCCGCAGGTGAGCGTAAGCAGCGAAGCGGTTGTGGCGCTCACACATGCTTAAGATCATCCGCATCTGGCCCGCTGCAAACCTAGCAAGTTTCAGGATCACTATTTTGATGTATAATATTGCTCGCCATCAGGAATTATGGAACGAGCGGAGAGCAGTGCTGCTGCCGCGCCTGTGTGCCCCACCGATTTTCCGCCGACACACGGCTTTGCCCGCAGTCTCTGACATCTGCTATTGAATCTACGCCAACTATGCTCTGCTCACGCGCCAATTGGTGCGCGCGGCAGCATTGTGTAACCACACCAGCGTTTTCGCGGAACATGGGTTCGTGCAGTATAAGGAGCAAGATGCTATGAACGAGGACACCCCATCGCGACGGGTCAGCCGGCGTGCGTTTCTCCATGCACTCGGTGCAGTCGGTGGAGCCGCATTGCTTCAGGCATGTGGCAGTCCATCAGCAGGGACATCGACCAACAGCAGCACGTCTACCAACAATGCGGCGAGCGAAGCGGCGACCAGCGCTCCAGCGAGCGAAGCGGCGACGAGCGCCCCAGCAGCGGGCGCGGCAGCTACATCGGAACCAGCCGCCGGGGCGGCGACGAGCGCCCCGGCACAGGCCAGCAGCGGCGGGCAGGAAATCAGTTTGCTCTGGTCAGACACCACGAATGTTCATGCGCCTCTGGTGGATGCATTTACCAAGCAGACCGGCATCAAGGTCAATCAGACGATTGTGGAATACAACGAGCGCTTGAACAAGATCACTACCGCGGTGCAGGGCGGCGGCGGCTTCGACGTGGTGCAGATGGACACGATCTGGACCGCGCAGTTCGCGCAGGCTGGCTGGGTAGACGACCTGACTGGCCGCATCACGGACGCCATCACCAGCGATGTGCCGAAGTCGTCGTTGAGTGCGGTGACGTATGAAGGCAAGCTGTGGGGCATGCCGCTGTTCAACAGCGCCAAGCACCTGTTCTACAACGAAAAGTTGCTCAAGGACGCCGGTATCAGCGCGCCGCCCACCACGCTGGACGAGTTTGTGACGCAGGCCAAAGCGACAACCAAGGAGGGCCAATGGGGATCGGTGTGGTCATGGAAGCAGGCCGAAAGCCTGATCTGCGATTGGATTTGCATCATGTTCACCAATCCGAACGCTAAAATCCTTGATGACAGCGGCAAGGCGGTCTTCAACACGCAGGGCGGCACCGAGGCGCTGCAATGGATGGTCGATCTGCTGTACACGCATAAGGTCGCGGATCCAGCTTCGCTTGAATACACCGAAGATGATGTTAAAAAGGCGCTGTTCACCGGCAAGTACGCGATCACGTACAACTGGGAGGGTGTGCTGCCAGATGGCAATGATCCGGCGAAATCACAGGCCGCGCCGAACATCAAGGTCGCGCTGCTGCCCGGCAGCAAGGATGTCAAGAGTTCCAGCGTGAACGGCTCGGAGGGCTGGGCCATTCTGGCGAACTCACAGAAGAAGGACGCGGCATGGCAACTATTACAGTACATGGCCAGCCCGGCGTGGCAGAAGCAGTCAGCGATCATCTCGGGTGATTATCCGATTCTCTCCTCGCTCTACAGCGATCCGGAGCTTCAAAAGAACGTGCAGGACTTCGCGATCTACGGCGAGCAGTTTAAGTATCTGGCGGTGCGCCCGCAGGTGCCGGGCTATGCCCAGAAGTCGGACATCATCCAGCTCCATCTCCACGAGGCGCTGCTCAATAAAACCAGCCCGAAGGACGCCATGGACGCCGCTGCCGACGAGGTCAACAAGGCGAGCAGCGCGCCGTAATAATGTGACAAGATGACAAGGAGACCGGGAGAACGAGAGCCAGGATGACATGGCGATTTGCGATTACGATGTATGATTTGCAATGTGCGTCTGTCCATCGTCCATCGTCTGATTCCTGGCTTTGAGGTTTATTATTATGGCTGAATCTACATTTTCGACCTCACCTGCGTCGCGGCGTCATGGCGAGCTTTCCGAGCGCATGCTGGGGCTGGTTTTGCTCGCGCCAATGGCGCTGGTGCTGCTGCTGGTGGTCGGCTATCCGCTGGTTAGTTCGTTTATTCTCAGCCTGTATCGCGTCAATCTCGCAAACCCTGAGCAGGGCCAGCCGTTCGTCGGCCTCGGCAACTACCTGTACGCTTTTCAGCAGCCGGATTTCTGGTATTCAGTGCAGCGCACGTTCTACTTCACCATTTTGTCGGTCGCGCTGGAACTGGTGCTTGGCCTGCTGTTTGCCGTGCTGCTCAACGAGCATTTCTTCGGCCAGTTGCCCGCCAGAATTGCCATGATCGCGCCCTGGGCGCTGCTGACAGTCAGCAACGGCGTGCTGTGGGCATGGATTTTGAACCCAACTTACGGCGTCGCCAACACACTATTGATGAGCATCGGGGTGCTGGACGCGCCGAAAGCCTGGCTCAGCGACACGTTCTGGACCATGAACGTGATTATTCTGGCCGACACATGGAAGACGCTGCCCAACATGACCTTGCTACTGCTGGCGGGACTCCAGCCCATTTCGAACGATCTGTACGAGGCCGCCGCGATTGACGGCGCGACCCGCTGGCAGATTTTCTCGCGCATCACCCTGCCGCTGCTGCGCCCGGTCATCCTGGTGGCGGTGGCGCTCCGCACACTCGGCGCATTCCGGGTGTTCGATATCATTTATGTGCTGACCGGCAACGGCGGCCCGGCGAACAGTACCAAGGTCATTTCGTTCTACACCTACGATCAAGCCTTTCGCTACCTGTTCTTTGGCTATGGGGCCGCGCTCTCGTGGCTGATTACGGCGTTCATGCTGATCCTGATCGCCATCTACATGCGCCTGCTGCGCAGCGAGGTGGAGCTATGATGATCCGTCGAGGCACGCTGCTCAGCCCGCCGCTACGCTGGCTGCTGCTGGTAATCTATCTTGCGTTCACGTTGCTGCCGCTATTGTGGCTGTTCCTGAGCACGATTCAAACCCAGGCCAGCCTGCTGCGCGTGCCGCCCCATATCATTCCAGATGGCCTGACTGCGGCCAACTACATTGACATCTTCAAGCCTGCTGCATTCGGCGAGAACAGCGGCCAGTCAACATTTTTGCTGGCGATTCGCAACAGCGTGATTGTGAGTCTCGGCACTACGGCTGTGGCGATGGTTTTCGGCACCACGGCAGCATATGCCTTCGCGCGCTTCAACATTCCGCGCAAGCGGGCGCTGCTGCTTGCTGTGCTTGGCAGCCAGTTGCTGCCGCCGGTCTCGCTGATTATTCCGCTGTTCCGCATGATGAAAAGCGCCGGGCTGCTTGATACGCTGCTGGCGCTCATTCTTGCCTATTCGACCTTCAGCCTGCCGTTCGTGGTCTGGATCATGGTCAGCTATTTTCAAAGCGTGCCGCTGGAACTTGAGGAGGCCGCGCGTATCGACGGCGCGAGCCGCTTCCAGTCGTTTATCCGCGTGGCGCTGCCGCTCGCCGCGCCCGGTCTGGCCGCTACATCCATTTTCACGCTGCTCAACGCCTGGGATGAATTCTTTTTCGCGTTGATCTTTACGTCAACCTACTCGGCCAAGACGGTGCCGGTCGCGCTGGCGGAATTCATCGGTCGCCACAGCGTCAACTGGGGCTTGCTGGTGACGGGCGGCTTTATCGCCAGCCTGCCGCCGATTGTGCTTTCGCTGCTGTTCTATCGCTATATCGTTTCTGGCCTGGCGGCCGGCGGCTTGAAGGGGTAGTCGTGACAGGGTGACAAGATGACAAGGTGACAGGATGAACTACAATTCGCCATATCATCCTGTCATCTTGTCATTAGGAGACGAGGATGAAATTAGCATTGATTGGCGGCGGCGGCGTGCGCGCGCCGTTATTCGTTGCTTCGGCGCTGCGCCGTGCCGAGCGCGTTGGATTGGAAGAATTGTGCCTGATGGATGTGGACGGCGAAAAGCTGCATATCTTTGGAACGTTGTGCCAGGAGGTCGCGCGGCGCGCCGAAAGCGATGTGCGCGTCACCATGACCACCGATCCACGCGCGGCGCTGGATGGCGCGCGGCATGTCGTCACCACGATTCGCGTCGGTGGCGAGCAGGGCCGCGTGCTCGACGAACGGATTGCGCTGCGCCACGGTGTGCTGGGCCAGGAAACCACCGGGCCGGGCGGCTTTGCCATGGCGCTGCGCAGCATTCCGGCAGTGCTGCGCTACGCCGAGCTGCTGGAGGAAGTCAGTCCGGGCGCGTGGCTGTACAGTTTTACCAACCCGGCTGGGCTGGTCACGCAGGCGCTGCGCGACGCGGGCTTCACGCGCAC
This sequence comes from Roseiflexaceae bacterium, assembly GCA_035765855.1. Taxonomy (GTDB): domain Bacteria; phylum Chloroflexota; class Chloroflexia; order Chloroflexales; family Roseiflexaceae; genus DASTWM01. The sequence continues at coordinate 7,998 of DASTWM010000075.1, read as the reverse complement.
GATCGGCATCTGCGACGGCGCGAACGTCGGCCATGAAGCCGTCGCCGAGTGGCTGCACCTCGATCCGCAGGCGCTGCGGGCCGAAGTATTTGGCCTCAATCACCTGTCGTGGACGCGCCGCGTGCTGCATGGCGACGAAGATGTGCTCGCGCCGCTGCTGCGCGACCCGGCCTTTTTATCGAGCACCATGATGAAGCTGTTCGACCGCGAGTTGGTCGACATGATCGGCATGTGGATCAACGAATATCTGTATTACTACTACTACGCCGAGCGGGCCGTGGCCAGCATCAGCGCCGATGGAAAGACGCGCGGCGAAGAGATCGTGGAATTGAACCAGAAGCTGCTCGACCAGTTGCGCGCCATTGACGTGCGCCGCGATCCGGCCGCCGGGCTGCGGGCGTTTTACACCTACCAGAACCGCCGCAGCGCGACCTACATGCACTACGCGCAGCCCGACGCGCCCAGCATGGCCGAGGCCGACCAGACCGCCGATACCGAGCATATCTCGGACGGCGAAGGCTACGCGGGCGTGGCGCTCGGCATCATCGAGGCCATGGAAACCGGCGTGCCGCTCTACACCGGGCTGAATGTGGCGAACGACGGCGCGATCAGCTGCATGCGCCCCGACGACGTGGTCGAGGTAAGCTGCGTCGTCGATCGCGCCGGCGTGCGGCCCTTGCCGATTGGCGCGGTGCCGGAACCGCAGGCGCGGCTGATGCAGCAGGTCAAGCTGTACGAACGGCTCACGGTCGAGGCGATTCGCACCCGCTCGCGCAGCACGGCGGTCGCCGCGCTCATGGCGCACCCGCTGGTGCTGTCCTATTCACGCGCCAGGCCGCTGGTGGACGAATATCTTGCGGCGCACCGCGCGTATGTTGGGGAGTGGACGTAGGTGCAATCAACGTATGATGTATTGCTGGTCGGCGATTATTATTGCGACCTGATCTTCACCGGCCTGCCCATGCCGCCCGAGGTCGGCACAGAATGCTTCGGAACGGGGTTCGCATGCGTGCCGGGCGCGGCGTACCGCGCGGCGCTGGCGCTGCACCGGCTGGAGCTTTCCGTCGCATGGCCGTGCGATGTTGGCACTGATTTCTTCAGCAAGTTCGTCATCGACGCGGCGCAGCGGGACGGGCTGGACACGCGCCTGTTCCAGCACCACGACATGCCGCTCCAGCGCGTCAGCGTGGCCTTCTCGTTTGAGCATGATCGCGGCTTCATCAGCTATGCCGATCAGCCGGATCGCGCCATTCCGGCGCGCCTGATCGCCGAGCACCGCCCGCGCATGGTGCTGCTTTCCAGCTTGCAGTACGGCCCGGTGCACGACGAGCTTGTGGCTGCCGCGCGCTCCGTTGGCGCGCTGGTTTACATGGACTGCCAGGCGCGCGCTGAAACGCTCGACATGCCGGAGGTTCGTGCCGCGCTTCAGCAGGTCGATATGTTTGCGCCGAACGCCGCCGAAGCAATCGCGCTGACTGGCGCGACAACTATTGACGACGCGCTTGACCAACTGGCAGCCGTGACTCCGCTCGCAATCGTCAAGCGCGGCGCGCAGGGTGCCACGGCGCAGGCTGGTCATGAACGCGTGAGCGTGGGCGCGCTGCCGGTGCGCGTGGTCGACACCACCGGCGCGGGCGATTGCTTCAACGCCGGTTTTGTGTACGGCTTTCTGCATGACTACACGCTTGAAGACTGTCTGCGGTGCGGCGCGATCTGCGGCAGCCTTTCGACCACCGCGCACGATCATTCAGTGGTGCCAACCGCGTCACACGTCGAGCAGTGGCGCGCATCGTAGGTGCCTCCGCGCTGCACGCATTATGCAAATAGAGGGCCGTAATCAACGTCATGGGAGGAAAATTATCGTGGATGTTTTCGACGCAGTTCGTACACTTTTGGCGGTGCGGCAATACAAAGATGAGCCAGTTGCAGAAGATGTCGTGCGGCAGATTGTGGAGGCGGCGCACCTGACGGCCAGTTCCATGAACAAGCAGCCATGGCATTTTGTGGTGGTGCAAAACCGCGACACGCTGCGCAAAATGGGCGCGCTGGCCCGAACCGGGCCATACATCGCGGACGCAGCGCTGGCGGTCGTCGTCGTCACGGAGCGCACGCAGTTCGCCGTGTCGGATGCCAGCCGGGCGATTCAGTCCATGATGCTCACGGCGTGGGATCATGGCATTGGGTCGAACTGGGTTGGTTTTATGGGATTAGACGCAGTGAAGCCACTGCTCAACATTCCCGATGAGCTGGATGTATTTGCTATCGTGCCGTTTGGCAAGCCAGTTGCCAATATCGGGCGCGGTAACAAGCAGCGCAAGCCGCTCGGCGAGGTTGCGCACCGCGAAACGTTCTCGACGCCATTTGAATAATAGAAACGGGCAAAGGGCTTGTATGATGGACAACAAGCCCTCTGTCATGCTGGCCGCTCATGCGCCCAAACTGCTATGATCGGCCAGCACAGCGGTGCCGCTCGATCAGCAGGCGGATCGCCGTGCGCTCGTCGGCCCCGATGGTGACATCGAGGAAGGAGGGCGTGCAGGATATATCGAGGCCGTCGTCCTTCAGGTAGCTGCGCGCAATGATGATCGCTTTGATAGCCTGGTTGGTCGCGCCAGCGCCAATCGCTTGCACGTCGACGCTTTCGTGCGTGCGGATCACGCCCGCGATTGCCCCCGCTACGGCGCTTGGGCGCGAATGGGCGGACACTTTCAGGCTTTCCTGGTACGGGCGATGTTCCGGGCTGGTGGCAGGCAGCACATCGGGCAGGATTTCGCGTGCGAATGTCATGTTGATGTCTCCGTTCGTTCAAATCAGTTCGCCATGGGCACCACGCCCGTGGTTGGTACGCACTTATTGGCCGATGGCACGCTGCTGAATCAGCGCGGCGCGAACACCCGCCAGCACCTCTTGCGGGCTGGCGGTTTTGGGCATGCACGCCACGCCATGCGGCAGCGGCGCGGCGCGATCATCTCCATCGACGCTGCCGGTCAGGATCATGACCGGCGTTTCGGGCTGCCATTCCGTCGCCTGGCGCAGCACTTCGCGCCCGCTCACGCCCGGAAGTTGCATATCGAGCAACACCAGATCGAAAGGTTTCCGCAGCAGCCAGGCCATTGCCTCCTCGCCGTTGGCGGCGGTCGCCACCCGGTAGCCGGAGCGTTGTAGCACCACCTCCCATGTAACACGAATGGTGGCTTCATCATCCACCAGCAAAATCCGTTGATCTGTATGCGTCATGATGTTCTCCACGGTAGCAATTGGCTCCTTACACTCGTACTGCACCGCTCCGAAAGGTCGTACCCACGCGATGCAGCACATCAGGCGAATGGCTGATAGGGCAACACCACTCGGAAGGTGCTGCCCGTTCCTTCGTGACTTGTGACATCGATCCGCCCGCCATGCTGCGCCATGATCTGCGCGCTGATGGCTAAACCCAGGCCAGTACCAGTTGGCATGCTGGTCACGAACGGCTCAAACAGGCGCGGGCGGATGGCTGCCGGAATGCCGACGCCGGTATCCTGCACGTCGATCAGCAGCGTTGCCGCGTTATGGCTGACGCGGACGGTCAGCACCCCGCCGTCAGGCATGGCATCAATCGCATTCAGAATGAGATTCAGGAACACCTGGCGCAGCAGGCTGTCATTGCCCCTGATGAGCGGAGGCTCAGTGGATGGGATGAACATCACCCTGATGCTGGTGCCACGGATCTGAAGTTCGGCCAGTGCAAGCATGTCTTCCAGCAGATGATGAAGATCGCACACCCCCAGATCCTGGTGCTGCGGGCGATAAACATCGCGCATGCGCGTGGTAATAGCCGTCACACGCGCCAGTTCTTCGCGCGCAATCTGCAGGAGCTGGGCCGAGCGCGGGTGATCGGGCGGCAACGTCTGCATGAGCGCAAGCGCGTTCTGCACCGCCGAAAGCGGATTGTTGATCTCGTGCGTCATGGCGGCGGTCAACTGCCCCACGGCGGCCATGCGCTCGGTGTGCAGCATGGTGGCGGGCGCGAATTGGAACGGTGGCGCTTCGGCGCGCTGCACGGCAGCGGCGGCCATGTTCGTGAGGCTGACCAGGCCATCGTCCACGGTCGTGATGAACGGACCAACGCCGCGTAACCGCATGAGGAACAGCATGCCGAGCATGCGATCCTGCGCGAGCAGCGGAATGATTGCGATGCCGCTGGGCAGATGTGGCAGCCCAAACGCATCGCAGAGAATGCGGTGCGCGTCGATATCCAGGGCCAGCAGCAAGGTCAGTTCATCTGTCGAGTGCGCGATGTACCAATGGTGCGAACACAGGATCCGGCTGCCTGCACCGGCCAGCGGCAGCGTGCCTGCTGGTCCTGTGCTGAACCCATGGCTGGCATGGAGCACAAGCTGTTCGTCGGCTGCATCGGCCAGGTAGATTGCGCCGCAGGTAGCCGCCGGAATGAGCGCCATGGCGTGTGCAAGCGCCCGGTGCAGCATTGCTGAGAGATTGCCGCTATCGAGCACATCCTGGCTGAATTGCCGAATGATGCCGAGTGGGGTTGCCCGCGTGTACGAGGCGGCACCAATCAACGGATCTGAATCAAGAGATAAACGTCGCTTTTCGAATAGATCTATGCGCGCTAACGTCATAGCAGGAACTCCTCGTCCAGCCATGTGCAGACATGCCAGAGGTGTGATGATGGAGCACACGTTTGACGATGACGACCCCAAATGTCGCAGGAGCGGGATCATGCATCATACATTATGTACATTGTATAAAAAATTTGTTATGTTTGTCTACCCGTAACGCTACGTGTTCTATCCCCGTAGAACTACGGGGATGTGCCAGGAACGGCGCGGACTGCGATCTGTTTAGCCGCTCAATTTAATAATTCAAATCCTGCGGTCGAATTCGCGCTCGGTGGTATGATAGTGGGGCGAACGTCGCAAACCATTCTGTCACAGAGGAGTCACAGCTATGAGGGAAGGCACGTTGGCGGGCAAAGTCGCGCTGGTGACGGGGGCCGCCCGCGGTTTGGGCCGGGCGTATGCGCTGCATCTGGCGCGGCTCGGCGCGGATGTCGTGATCAATGACATCGATCTGTATGCCGCACGGCAGTACAACGAGGCGCTCAGCGATGGCGCGGAAACGGTCAGCGACGAGATCCGCGCGATGGGTCGCCGCTCGCTGGGAATTGTGGCCGACGTGACGGATCCGGCTGCATGCAAGGCCATGGTCGCGCAGATCGTGGATGAACTGGGGCGCGTGGACATTCTCGTCAATAATGCAGGCGGGCAGCTCGCGCCTAACGAGCGCAGTTACGCCGCGATTATGCCGCCCGAAGATTTGCAGTTCATCATGAACATCAACCTGATGGGGACGATCTACTGCTGCCAGGCGGTAGCGCCGGTCATGCAAGCGCAGCGCAGCGGGCGGATCGTCAACGTGGGGTCGCAGTCCGGGCTGCGCGCCAGCGGCGAAGGCGGCGGCTACTTCGCGCACTATGGCGTGGCGAAAGCTGGCATTCATCAGTACACCCGCTACCTCGCGGCGGAACTGGGACCGTTCGGGATCAACGTCAACTGTATCGCACCTGGCCTGATTCTTTCGTCGCGCGCCATCGCAGGCGGGCGCAACAGCGACGCGACACGGGCGCGGGTTGAGCCGCAGATTCCTCTGCGCCGCATGGGCTGGCCGGAGGACTGCGCCAAGGTGATCGAGTTTCTGGTGACGGACCTGTCCGATTATGTCACCGGCCAGGTGATCGTGATCGACGGCGGAATCAATATGTTCTGATGGTCGCCGCGCCATGGGCTGAAGCGTGGCGGCGAGGGATACAGACGTGCAGCATACGCGATCACCATTCACCCTGTTTACCGCCGGTTATCAGGGTCACACGATCGAGACGTTCCTCGACGTGCTGCTGGCCCATGGCGTCGCGCACATCATCGACGTGCGCCAGCTTCCATTTAGCCGCAAGCCCGACTTCAGCAAGAAGCGGCTGACGGCGCACCTGGCCGCTGCCGGGATTGGCTACACGCACCTCGTCCAGCTTGGCACGCCCAAGCCACTGCGCGACGAGGTGCGCCACACGCATGATTATCTGGCGTTTTTCGCCGCCATGGACGCGCTGATCGCCGCCCAGCCGGAGGCAGTTCAGGCTGCGCTCGATATTGCGCGCGCGCGGCCCTCGGCGCTGCTCTGCTTCGAGGCCAACCCTGCCGAGTGCCACCGGCTGTCGGTTGCCCACGCGATCGAGCAGTTGGCTGTCGAACAATGCGCGGTCGTGCATTTGTAAGCTGACAAAGAGGAGATTCGTCATGAAGCTTAACGACGATGTGTACGTTTTGCCGCTGCCGATGGCGCGTGGTGATCAGACCGTCTACTTCAACGCGAGCCTGCTGCTCGATGCGAGCAACGGCGCGGCGCTGGTTGACACGGGGCTGCCTGGCCAATCCGATGCGATTGCGGCGGCGCTGGCCGAGGCGGGCGTTCAGATTGGCGACCTGAAGCGTATCATCCTGACTCACCAGGACATCGATCACGTCGGCTCGCTCCATGATCTGGTGCAAGCCAGTGGCGCGCGCGTGCTGGCGTCTGCGGTCGAGACGCCGTTCATCGACGGCACTGAGCTGCCCCGATTTGCGCGACCAGAAATACTGGCGCAGCGCCCCGACATGCGCGCCGTGGCAGAACGGTTCCAACCGACCCACGTCGACGAGCAACTCCAGGACGGTGCGCGGCTCGATCTGGCTGGCGGCGCGCGGATTGTTTTCACACCGGGACACACGCCCGGCCATATGTGCCTGTATCTGGAGCGCAGCAAAACCCTGATTGCCGGAGACGCGCTGACTGCCAGCGAAGGCCGCTTGCACGGCCCCAGCCCGGACGCCACGCAAGACATGGCGCAGGCGGCCCAATCGGTGCAGAAGCTCGCCGCGCTGGATGTGGCGACAATTGTCTGCTATCACGGCGGCGTGGTGGACGAGGACGCGAACGAGCAATTACGGCGGGTGGCGCAGGAATTGAATCAGGGTTGAGGTAAAAAACAATGGGCAAAGGCCGCATGGAAGCCTTTAGCGATGGCGTGATCGCGATCATCATCACGATCATGGTGCTCGGACTGACCGTGCCACACGCGGATAGTGTGGACGCACTGCTTCCGCTGATTCCCATCTTTCTCAGCTACGTGCTCAGCTTCGTGTATGTCGGCATCTATTGGAACAACCACCACCACCTGCTCCACACCGTGCAGCGCGTGGATGGCGGCGTGCTGTGGGCGAATCTGCACTTGCTGTTCTGGCTGTCGCTGTTTCCGTTTGGAACCGCATGGATGGGCGAAAACAATTTTTCGGCCTGGCCGGTCGCGGTGTACGGTATCATTGCGTGGTGCGCTGCACTGGCGTACCTGATTCTGGTGCGGAAGCTCATCGCAGTCAACGGCAGGGATGCGGTTCTGGCGATTGCGATTGGGCGTGATTTCAAGGGCAAACTGTCGAGCGGGATTTACACCGTGGCGATTCCGCTCGCTTTCGTCAGCCCATGGATTTCCTGCGCCCTGTACGTGTTGGTCGCGTTGATCTGGTTCGTGCCGGATCGGCGCATTGAGGATCGGCTCAAGCAGTGAACAGCGCTGCCTGTGCGCGGTGCAGGTCGAACGTTGCGCTGTGGAACAGCGGCCAACATGCCTATGCAGCCGAGCGCGACAGATTTCGTAGAATGAAATCTGCCGCGCTCGGCTGGTGTAACCCCACCATTCCTTAAATGACCTTCAATAACGCCCATGCGTTGCAGATTGCGGTAGCTGATCGCGATGCTTTCGAGCGCGGGTCTGCGGCGCGCGGCTCATGAGCCGCTGAAACCGTTACGCTTTGCTGACCGTCACGCGCCCGCCGGTCTTGATTGCATGATCGACCGCCTCAAGGGTTGCGACGTCGCGCAGCGCCCGTTCGGGGGTGTAGAACGGCGCGCGCTGCTCATGCATGGCCTGGCTCAGGGCCTGCCACATGTTGGCGTAGGCGTTCTCCT
>DASTWM010000074.1:0-4974 GCA_035765855.1 Roseiflexaceae bacterium | reverse complement strand
CAGGAACAAGGCGCTACCGTGCGCAAACGCGATAATCAGATTTTGATCACCAAGGATGGGGAGACGCTGCAAACCGTGCCGCTCGCCAAACTCGATCAGGTGGTGCTCATGGGGCGCGGCGTGCAGATATCGACCGCGCTGCTGGTCGACCTGATCGAGCGCGGCGTGCCCGTGACGCTGACTAATCAGCATGGCAGCCGGCACTACGCGACGCTGACGGCTGGCCCCTCACGCTTTGGCGCATTACGCACGCAGCAGATGTACTTTGTCAACGATCCGGCGCGGGCGCTGGAATTGGCGCGCAGCATTGTGCAGGCCAAACTGATCAACCAGCGCTGGCTGTTGACGACCACGCAATGGCCGTCTGCCCCGGCCGCCATCATGCAGATCGACGCGGCGCTTTCCAGTCTTACCACCGCGACAACGATTGACATGGTGCGCGGCTACGAGGGTGCGGCGGCGGCAGCATACTTCGGCGCATGGCGCGTGGCGCTGCCACCCGCATGGGGCTTCAAGGGGCGCGAGTTCTACCCGCCGCCCGATCCAGTCAACGCGCTGTTGTCGTTCGGCTACACGCTGGCGCTCCATGATGTGCTTACCGCCGTGCAGATTACCGGCCTCGATCCGTACCTCGGCACGTTCCATGTGATGGAAGCGGGACGCCCATCGCTGGGGCTGGATCTGCTGGAAGAGTTCCGGCCCGTGCTGGTTGACCGGCTGGTGTTGGACCTGCTGCGCACCAATGCTATCACGCGCGAACAGTTCGAGCGACCGCCGCAGCGCCAGGAGGCCGTGTATCTGAACGAGGCCGGACGCGCGCTGTTTGTGCAGCGCTATGAGGCGATCATGAATAGCAAAGTGAAGCTGCCGAGTGGCGAGCAAACACTCTACCGCCGCGTCATGTTGTTGCAGGCGCAGGCGGCAGCGCGCCTGATACGCGGCGAGCAGGAGCGCTACGTCGGCTTTACGGTACATTCTTGATTGCAGATTGCAATCAGCAGGTTCTTGGTTCTTGGTTCTCGGTTCTCGGAGTACGTCATGTTCACATTGATTAGCTACGATGTTGTCAACGACAAGCGGCGCACGCAGGTCTTGAAGCTGCTCAAGGGCTATGGGACGCACGTGCAGTATAGCGTCTTCGAGTGCGATTTGACCGCGCAGCAACTGGCTACGATCCAGCGCGAGATCCGCACCCTGATCGATCTGCATACCGACAGCGTGCGTGTCTACCAGCTCGACCAGGCCGGTGTGAAGCGCGTGCAGGTGCTTGGCATCGGCCAGGTCACGGTCGAGCCGTTATATTATCTGGTGGGCGGGCGCAAGTAACGGTACCACACCCGGTGATGCTGCGCGCCTGTAGCCGTAGTACTTCATTTTGTTAGCGCAGGCCCGCGCCCCATCGCAGCGGCACCACGCCGCTTCCACGAGGAGCACAGTCCGCAGTGTTGGAAAACGCATGGCAGATCGTGTTGTACCCTATGATCTTACGTGCTCCGCAGTGCTCGGCGCAGCGCGTTGATAAAGTCGCGTGTGTAGGCTTGCGCGACCTGGGCCTCGGCAGCCATGTTGAAGCCGTGGTATGCGCCGGGATAGACGTGGAGTTCAGTAGGCACACCGGCGCGCATCAGGCGTCGGGCGTACTCCATATCTTCTTCCAGAAACAGGTCAAGCGCGCCCACACAGATATAGGTCGGTGGCAGGCCAGCCACATCGTCGGCACGCGCCGCCGCCGCATATGGTGAGACGCCCGCGCTGCCTGGCTCCTGGCCGAGCAGCGCGGTCCAGCCAAAACGGTTGGCATTGTGCGTCCAGATGAACTCGCCCGTATATGGATGCGGGTCGTTCATCGTGACGGTGCGGTCGTCAAGCATGGGGTAGATCAGGAGTTGAAACGCGAGCGGCGCCTCGGCCCGGTCGCGGGCCAGCAGGCCGAGCGCTGCCGCCAGCCCGCCGCCTGCGCTGGCCCCGCCAATTGCAATCCAGCCCGCATCCACTCCCAGGTCGGCGGCGTTGGCATGCAGCCACCTCAGCGCAGCGTAGCGATCCTCTACTGGTCCGGGTGCGGTGTCTCCGGCGCAAGGCGATAGTCGACCGACACGGCGGCGCAGCCGGCCTGGGCAACAATACTTTTCACTTGCACATCGTCCTGATCGGTGCCGCCAAGCACATAGCCGCCACCGTGGATCCAGAGCAGGGCTGGCAATGGGCGTGGGAGATTGTTCGGCTGGTACACCAGCACGCGCACATCGGGAGCGCCCTCAGGTCCGGACACATGGCGCTCTGTGACCGTAATGTCAGGAAATGCGGGTGCCTGGGAATGTTGCTGCGCCATCATTTCAGCCATGCCAGCGCGTATCTGTGGCAGCGACTCGCGCGTCAGTTCCAGAGTCGGGAAGCTATCGAGCACCGGCGCGATTTCAGGGTCAACCAGATGACGAGTAACCATTCCATCCTCCTTGAAGGTGTACATTCCGCAGCCGCAGAGCCACATAGCGCGACAGGGTATGCTGCATATTGTACCAGAGCGTGTGATGACCTGTGCCGCGCCGCCAGCTTATTCCAGCCGGATCAGTGACGGACGTGAAGCCGGACGTGATTGCTCCGGTGGGCATGCGGCAGCGGGAAACGCTGGCATGCGCTCGATGGCGCCGATCCGATCCACCCGAAAGGTGCGCTCGGCGCGGCGCGCCGTGCAGTAGGCCCGCAGATGCCAATGCTGGCCGCGCTGCTCCACGCTCAGCGGGCGCACCACACGGCGGGTCCATGTCCCCTGAGCGCCTTTGTTATAGGTCATGACCACCATCTGCTCGGCGGCGCTGGCACGCCGTAGTTGCTGCACGCGGTCATGGAGCGGCAGGATATCATCGACTGGCGGCGTCCGTGGCGGATCGGATGGCGCGGTCACCTGCGCTACGGCTGCATCCAGCGCTGTCAGGAGCGCAGGCGGCAGCGCGCGGCGCAGCTGTCCTTCCAGTTGATCGTGCGGCAGCAGCGGGGCATCGGGCGGCGCGTGCTGGCGATAAAAGGCGCATGCCAACGCCAGGGCGGCGCAATCGCCGGGGCTCCATTGTGGGGAGCCGCCTCGTTCAGCCGCAGCGGCGCCTCGCCGAGACATCTCTACGGGCGCGCTGATCTGTTGGCGTTGGAGGGCGCGTTGCAGCGGCGCGACATGCTCGGGACGCGTGAGCGCAATGCCGGGCGCAAGGCGCGTCGTGACGTAGCGTTGCACGGTACGCGATCGCAGCGCGCGCTGGAGCACCGCCGGATCGTCGGCCAGCAGCACCGTTGCGGGGATGATCTGGAGGGGCGGGCTGGCCGCTGGCAGATCGGCATTCCAGCATGGCGACGCCACGCCTGCCCGCTGCTCAAGCAGCGACCAAAGCGCCGTTGCATCCCATCCCGCGCTGGCAGCACGGGCGAGCGTAGCGGGTGTGATCTGGTAGATGGTGGCGTCGGCGTCGGCGGCGTGCCAGCGCGCAAACGGGAGCAGCCGCAATACGTCGACATCGGCGGCAGCATGCGGCACATGCAGCATGCCCGGCGCGCCATAGCGCCAGCGCGCAGGCGATGGACGATGGACAATAGACGATGGACGACAGACCGCTAATCTGCAATCTGCAATCTGCAATCTGCAATCTGCCACGTACCCCAGCCACTGGAGCGGCCCGTGGAGCATGGCGGCGAATACTGCTGCCGACCGGCGTGGCCCCCATGGTGTCCGCGCTACCGTGCGAAAGCCGTGGGTCTGCGCGTCGGCCAGCGGGCCGAACGTGCGCGCCAGCGCGGGGTAGAGCGCGTCCGCAGCCAGCCACTGATCAGACGGAAGCGCCGCCACCCACCCGCAGAGCTTGCGTCGTAACAACGGCCAATCGATCCCGGCGCGCTTCGGCAATAGCCGTGCGATCATCTGGTCCGGCGCGGGTGTATGAAGCCAGGCGGCGCGCAGCGCATCAAGCTGATCACCCGCTGGCTGCGCCAACCAGCGCTGCCCGGCCAACGTCAGCGTGGCGCGCTGGCCGCGGGATTCAAGCAGCCCCAGCTGGAGGAGCAGCGGCAGCAGCCATGCCACGAGGCTGGCGACATCATCGCCAGCAGCGGGCGCGAGACGCGCACCGAGCAGGCGCATGCTGGCGGCACGCGGCACGCCATCCGCGCAGAGTGGCAGCGGGCGGTCGGCACACGCCAGCAGGATGGTGGCGGTGGCGCGCACGACAGGCGGCATGGGCGCGGCGGGCGCAGGGCCATGGACGTCAAGCGCCAGCGGGTGCGGCAGCCAGCGACGCAGTTCCGGTGGCATCCGAAAGCACGGCGGATGCTGCGGCGCAGCGGGACGCGGCAGCAGCCAGCCCAACAGGACGAGCTGTTCGGCGATGGTACGCGGGCGCGGATCGGCGGCCAGCTGCCGCCATGAGCGAATCGCGCCGTAGCGGCGGGCCACCTCAGCGGGCGCAAGACCGCGGCGCATGGTTCGGAGTTCCTGAAGCGCGGCCTGCACCGTGGAATCAAGACTCGCGTAGGTCGCGCGCACGGTGGCGGATCGGCACAGGGCGCGGCGCAGGCGGGCATGGCGTTCATCTGGCGGGCAGCGGCGCGGCAGCGAAATGCGCTGGACGCGGGCAATCGTTCGTTGAAGGCTGGCGGGCGCTTCGTGTAACATACGTGCCCAGTGATTCATGATTGACCTCGTACCCCTAACCTGCTACACTGTTTGTAGCTGGAGATCATACGCGGTTTGCGCCACATGTGCAACTCGCGCACATAACAATGGTCAGTGGTGGGCGTAGCGCGCGGCACAGGAATGCGCCGCATGCACAGGGCCGTGGTGCGAGGGTATGAGGAAAGCTGCCCCGCTCTGAAGGGGTTTGAAACTTCGGCATGCCGCCGTTTAGCCCGAACATCTGGACAAATGAGGAAAGCTGCCCCGCTCTGAAGGGGTTTGAAACTGATCTTTGCCCCAATGAACGGGATTTTCGT
>DASTWM010000073.1:0-2039 GCA_035765855.1 Roseiflexaceae bacterium | reverse complement strand
CGCTCCCGAATACGCTCATGATGGAGAGCGGACTGTTGAAGGACAACCAGCAGCGGCTCGTGGATGGGTGCTACCTGCTGCCGGAGGAGCCGGGGCTGGGCGGCCAGAGCTAATAATCGCCGTCCCTCACCCTCAGTCCCTCTCCGATCGGGAGAGGGACGCTGCGCGAGCAGCAGGGTGAGGGACGCCAAGGAAGCATGTAATGACAATGCATACACACCTCACATCGCTGGCCCCCGTGATGGCGCGCCGCATGGCCGAGGCCGCGACCATGTTCCTGGAATCTCTCAGCAGCGAGCAGCGCGCGCGGGCCGGCTTCCCGTTCAACTGCGACGAGCGCTACCACTGGACCTACACGCCCGGGCCGCGCAACGGCCTGCCGCTGAAGGCGATGACCGCCGCGCAACGCACTGCCGCGCTGCGCCTGTTCGATGCCGGACTCAGCGCGCAGGGTGTTGCGACGGCCCAGCAGATCATCGCCCACGAAGCGATTCTCCGCGAGACCGAGCGGATTGAACAATTCATGAGCGGTGAGGATCGTGATCCCGAGCTGTTCTATTTCACCATTTTCGGAACGCCCAGCGGCGCAGAGCCATGGGGCTGGCGCGTCAACGGGCATCACCTCGCGCTGAACTTCACCGTGGCCGATGGCGCGTTGGTATCAGCGACGCCGCTGTTTTTCGGCGCCAATCCTGCCGAGGTTCGCCATGGACACGCGCGCGGGCTGCGGATTCTGGCAGCGGAGGAGGATCTGGCGCGCGCGCTGCTTGGCAGCCTGGACACCGGGCAAAAGACTCTTGCCATCGTCGATCCCGTCGCTCCGCATGATATCCTGACCAGGAACTACCGTATGGCCGATTCCAACGCTGTCCCTCACGGCATCGCCTATGCGACGTTGTCGGGTGAGCAGCGCGGCCATTTGATCAATCTGGTTCATCATTATGTCAATAATACGGCGAATGAAGCGAGCGCGCATGCCTGGGCGCGGATCGAGCGGGCCGGGTTGGACGCGCTGACCTTTGCCTGGGCTGGCTCCGAGCAACGCGGACAGGCGCATTACTACGCGGTTAAAGGGCCAACCTTTTTAATCGAGTACGACAACACGCAGAACAACGCCAATCATATTCATAGTGTCTGGCGTGACTTGACCCATGACTGGGATGCGGACGTGCTGGCGGAGCATTACACGCACGCGCATGGGATTTCCTAGCGCTTTACTGCCAGATCTGCCCGCTGTGCCATCAGCCATGTAATAGCAGTGGAATACTATCATGCGAATCTCGCGGACGAATACGTCGACCATTCCTGCGCCTCTGCCGTTGCCGGGGGCTCATTCGGCGCGGGTGCTGGTGCGCTGCCTGACCTACCTGCGACCGTATTGGCGCAAGACGCTGGGGGCATATGTGGCGCTCGTCGGCATCAACGCGCTCACGCTCGCGATTCCGCAGTTCATTCGCTGGATCGTGGATCGCGGCATCGGCGGCAAGGACACGACCCTGCTGCTTGAATCAGTGATCGCGCTGCTGCTCCTGACGCTTGTGAAAGGCGCGCTGACATTCTGGCAGGGGCGCTGGACCGAGCAGGCGTCGCAGAGCGTCGCGTACGATTTGCGGAACGCGCTGCATCGCAAGTTCGCCGAGCTGTCGTTTTCGTACCATGATCGCACGCGCACCGGGCAGCTTCTGTCGCGCACAATGCAAGATGTCGAGCGCGTACGCTTTGTGACCGGGCGCGCGTTCTTGCGCCTGGTGGACAGCACGGTCTTGATGGTCGGCTCGGCTGCAATTCTGATCTGGATGAATCCGCGCCTGGCGCTGCTCGCGCTTGTGATGCTGCCATTCCTCGCACATCGCGCGCTGTACCTCGGGCGGCGGCTGCGCCCGATCTCGCTGGCGGTGCAGCAGCAACTCGCCGTGCTGACCACGCGGCTCGAACAAAACCTGCGCGGCGCGCGGGTGGTCAAAGTGTTTGCGCAGGAAGACGCCGAGATCGCGCGCTTCGATCATGAGAATAATCACTGGTTCAACCTGTCGGTGCGC
>DASTWM010000072.1:0-8354 GCA_035765855.1 Roseiflexaceae bacterium | reverse complement strand
ACGCCCGCCAAAATCCCGAACCCGGGCCAGAAACAGGTCTGGCGAATCTACGACCGGCGCGGCAAAGCGACCGCCGATCTGCTCAGCCTGCATGACGAAGACCCGCGGCAGATGTCGCAAATCCTGCTGCATCATCCGGTTGAGCCGACCAAGCGCCGCCTGCTGCGTCCAGACGATTACACCAACATCGAGCCGTTGCAGGTCACCGTGCTGGACGCAGGGCGGCAGGTGTACCGCATGCCGACCATCGACGAGATGCGCGCCCAGCGCGATGCCGACCTTGCCCGGCTGGACTCCGGCATCAAGCGCCTGGTCAACCCGCACATTTATCATGTGTCGCTGACATCGCGACTGTGGGATCTCAAGCAGGCGCTGATCGAGCAAACCCGCGAAGCGCAGCCCTAAATAGCGACTCAAACTGACCTCATAGCCCTCACCCTGCTGCTCGCGCAGCTTCCCTTCCCCACCGCCATACCGGCCTCGGTATGGCGGGGAGAGGGATTGAGGGTGAGGGTGATAGTCTGCATATGACAATTGCGTCATAACGCTGCGAAAAAAGAGAAATTGCATCGCACGGCGCGTTGATTCACATGCCGGGATGTGATGCTGTTGCGCCATTTCTATCAGCAATAGTACATACAGAAAGGAAAAATGCCGGAACAAACATTCATCCACGTCCGTCATGCATGCGAGCCACACGAATCAGAGAGAAAGAGAAGCAACGATGTTCATCGCACCTGTCAACGTAGCTCGTTCACGCGCGCCGCACCGCGCTGTTCAGTGCGTGGTGGCCTTGCTGGCGCTGCTGTTTGCCATTCAGCCGGGCCTCACGCACGCGGCACAACCGCAAAGCGGACCACAGGCTGTTTATTTTTCGCAAACCGGGCATGGGCTTGACAACCGCTACGGTTTCCTTGACTACTGGCGCGCCAACGGCCAGATCAACCGCTTCGGCGCTCCGATTACAGAAGCTCTTGAAGAAGATGGTCGTCCAGTGCAGTACTTCGAGCGCGCCCGCTTCGAGTACCATCTGGAGGCGCAGGGTACGCCGTTCGAGGTGCAGCTTGGCCTGCTGGGCCACGAGGCCGCCGCCGGGCAGCAGTTCCCGGTCGGCACGCAGATGGCGGGCCGAACGTTTCCCGAAACGGGCTACACGGTGTTTGGCAAATTCCTCGATTACTGGAACAACTGGGGCAGCATGGCAGCCTTTGGCTACCCGATTAGCGAGAGCTTTGTGACGACGCTGCCCGACGGCTCCAACGTGGCTGTGCAATATTTCGAGCGCGTGCGGCTGGAATATCATCCCGAGAACGTCCCAGAATTCTACCGCGAGCGCCGCCAGGCTAACAATACCAGAAATCTCATGCTCAACGAGATCACGATTGGCAAGCTGGGCAGCGAAATGGCGCAGCAGCACGGGTACGACACCGCACCCGTCGCGCGGCAGGCAGGCGTGCCGGAGTGGTCGCCCGCGCTGTGGCCGCAACGGATCGACGTGAACCTGACCACGCAGCAACTCGTCGCCTATGAAGGCAACCTGCCAGTGCTCCATGCGCCAGTCTCCACCGGGCGCGACGGCTTCGAGACCGCGCAGGGCAGCTTCCATGTATACGCCAAGCTGTTGTACGACGACATGACCGGCACGCTCCAGGGCGAAGAGTACGACGTGCGCAAGGTTCCGTACGTGATGTATTTCCACGAGGGCTATGCGCTGCACGGCACGTACTGGCATGACCTGTTCGGCACCGGCGTGCGCGCGTCGCACGGCTGCGTGAACCTGCCGATGGACAAGGCGCAATGGCTGTGGGAATGGGAACAGCCAGCATGGTCACAAGCGAAGGCCAGCCGCATTTCGCCGTCGCTGAAGCCCAAGAACGACGCCGAGGCCGCGCTTCAGCCGCTGGAAGGGCTGGCTACGTTCCAGCAGGGCGCAACCGTTGTTGTGCATGAGTAATCAACTTCACGCGAAACCACAATGAAAAAAACGGAAGGGGCGACATGGACGTCATCCTTTCCGTTTTCAAGAACATGCACGCGAGTTTACCCGTCTACATCACCGCCCTTGCTTTCCTGGGACGCTTTGCCCGAAAAGACCTGCGCGTAATTCACAATGGCGACGAGGGTGATACCGCCAATGATGTTGCCAATCACTGTCGGCACAAGAAATCCGCCCCAAATGTACGCCCAGGGCGCTTCGCCGCGCCACCCAACGTAGAACGCTTCCACCGCACCGGCCACGCTGTGCGCAAGATGTGCGACGCCAACCAGGTATGTGATGATGATAATCACGCTCACGCGCGCTGTTTCGGCGAAGGGCAGCAGCCAGACCATGAGCGCGATCAGCCACCCGGCAAATATGCCTTTCAGCAGAATCGTGCCAAACGTGCCAGTGATCGCCTGCATGCTGATGTCGCTAAAGGCTTGCTTGGTCGCAGGCTCGAACACATCAGTTGCGCCAATCACCCACGCAAAAATAAACGCGCCAACTAAATTGGCTGCCAGCACCACGCCCCACAGCCGCAACACCTTGCGCAAGGTCGCCATGTCGCGGTTCGCCAATAGCGGCAAAATCGGCGTGAGCGTGTTTTCGGTAAACAACTGCTGCCGCCCAAGAATCACAATCAAAAAGCCGATGCTATACCCGAACGAGGCAATCAGCGAACGCCACGGAGCATCGGGAATACCCTCGCGCAGCAGCCCCTGCGCCACCAGCGAGAAGCCCATGGAAAGACCGGCTGCCAGGCCGGACCACGCCAGCGCCCTGGATGGCCGCTCCAGCTCGTCCTGGCCTTCGCGCCGGATGGTTTCGTACACCACTGCCGCGCGCGGTGCCGCCCGGCGCTCAATCTGCTTCGCTTCCTGATGGCTCAGATCGTTGGGCGCGCCATTTTCGTGCCGGCGGTCGTCTGGCTGTTCACGATCATTATCTGCCTGTTGTGCATGGCCGTCCGATGATGGTTTTTTTGATGTATCCTCAACTACGCTCATTATGTCCCCTTGGTGGCATGCGTTACGTAAAAGTTGCTGCTCAATCAGGCTGCTGGTAGTGCAAAAAATATGCCGCTGGCATGCCCATATCATGGAGACGGAGGATCACTCTGCATCGCATCCAAAATACAGCATGCCCTTGAAGCGGAACGCTGTTCTGCTTCAAGGGCATGGGAATAGCGCATGACACGCAAAAGAATTGCGCTGGCTGGTATCAGGCCGCAACGAGCGCAGCCTCCATGGGCTGCTGCTCGTGCTCCTGCAAGAATGCCGCCGTCCGTTCAGGGCTTTTCATCATCTCCCAACATGAGTGTGAGGGCGTGCGGCGCGCCTTGCGCCGCCACACCCCCGCATAAGATCGAAAGGCAGGGCGTAGTGTCAAAGAGCTTTACCATGCTGCATTATGGCAGCTGCACCCACGCGCCAATCAGCGACGGCGGCATGATCACGCTGTGCTGGCGCAGCATCTCGGCGCGAATGCGGTCGGCCAGTGTGTCTATGTCGATCTCATTGCGCGTCGCCAAACCGCTCTTCTCGATCAGCGGCAAAAGATTACGCACTGTCGCAGCGAGGTATGCCGGTCCGGGTGAATCCGCCGCACCTTCCACGCGCCCGTTCAGCACCATCTGCGGCGCTGGCAGGCCCGCCGCCAGATAGATTGCATGCAGATACAAGCCAACACGGATCGGAATCTGTGCGTGGGTAAATGAGCCGCGAATCCAGTCCATTCCACGCTCAAACGTTGGACACGGTGGTTCCGAGAGGGCGGCTTGCATGTCGAAATCCTGCATAGCAATGATGCCGTTGGGCGTGACAGAAGCCGCCAGCCGCCGCAGCACTGCCGCCGGATCGGGCAGGTACAGCAGCACCAGCCGCCCGATCACGGCGTCGAACATGCCCTCCGGCTCAAACGCGTTGATGTCGGCCTGCACAAACTGGACGTTCGCAACGTTCAACTGCGCGGCGCGTTGCGTGGCGCGTTCCACCGCTTCGGGCGCGCGGTCCACGCTGACCACGCTGCCACGCGGCCCGACCAGCGCTGCGGCAAGCAGCGCCACGTCGCCCGCGCCGCTGCCCAGATCGAGCACGCGCATGCCAGGCTGAAGGCCAGCGCGCTGCAAGAATGCGCGCGTGTCCTCAGCCCAGTAATCGGATTGGCGGATCAAACGTTCGAGTGCCTGTTCGTCGTGGCCGAGAATATAATTGTCGCTTGCCGTTACTGTGCTTGTCATTGCAGGTCTCCTGTTGGGTCGTTGTATTTATGACACATGCGTTACGCAACCAGATCAATCGGCACCTGCGTCTGCTCCAGCGCAGCAGCTTGCAATGTCGTGCCACAAAATGGGCAGGCTGGCTTCGTCGCTGCAACCAGCCATGGCAGGCCATCGCCCATGCTGGCGACGTGCCACAGTTCGGGGTGCTCATCGCTTGCGCGCACCAGCCAGTGTCCGGCGCGGCAGTAGCTCGTGTGGCATGCATAAAGCCGCCATTCAGCAATCTGTTTATTCATGGCTCAATCTCCTTACGATGTACACAGCATAGCAGAGCGACATGCCAAAGCACATAGGCATTCGCATGATGTGGGCTAAGGGTTTTACGTAGGTCTTGGGGAGGGGAAATGCCGATGAGAGCTTCATCAAATGGATGGCAGCGCGTCACCTTCAAACAGTTGACGCAACAGCGCCAGCAAATCCATAGGCGACGTTGTCTTCGGCACGTAGCCGCACGCGCCGAGGGCATACGCCTGCTGGCGAAACGTGGGATCAGTTTCGACGGTGAGGATCAGCACGCGCGGTGGTGGTGTGACGTGTTGGAGTTGGCGCAAGAGGCCGAAGCTGCTGTGCGGCAGCCAGAGATCGAGCAGCACGAGTTCGGGATGCGTGCGCTCGGCACGTTGTAAAGCGCCCGGCTCGTCTGCCGCCTCCCCAACGACCTGCCACCCCGCCCATATCAGCAGACGAGTCAGGGCGCGACGCACCCGCGCATCATCATCCACAATCAGCACTGAATGGCCGTGCGATGGAGCTTTGTAAGCAGCGTGCGTCATGGGAAAACGGTAGCACGCGCGCACTGCGCCCGCATCAGGATGACGCTTAGAACGACCTAAGGGAAAGCGTAGACGCGCCCTCAATCCCTCTCCCCGCCATACCGAGGCCGGTATGGCGGTGGGGAAGGGAAGCTGCGACAGCAGCAGGATGAGGGAAAAGATGAAAACCGCTACGCCGTCACCAAACCAGCGCGGGTCGCATAGAGCGCGGCTTGCGTGCGGCTTGCCACGCCGAATTTACTAAGAATGTTGCTGACATGCACGCTCGCGGTTTTCTCACTGATGCACAACACATCAGCGATCTCACGGTTGGAGTGGCCATGCGCAACAAGCTGTAACACATCCCGTTCGCGGGCAGTGAGTTGCACTGAAGCGGCGGGCGGCTTGGACGATGCGCGCAGCAGGTGGCGCGTTGCTTCGGGGTGCAGATACGGCTGGCCGCCATGCACCGTGTGAATCGCGCGGGCCAGTTCGTGGACTTCGACATCCTTCAGCAGATAGCCGTCGGCGCCGGCCTGCACCGCGCCCACGACCCACTCGGCCTCGGCAAACGTGGTCAGCGCGATGATCGCAACGCATGGCTGCGAGCGCTTGATGGCAGCAATGGCCGCCACGCCATCCATCTCCGGCATGACTAAATCCATCAAGATCACATGCGGCTGCAACGCGCGCGCCTGCTCAACCGCCTCATGCCCGTTGCGCGCCTCGCCAATGCACTGCATATCAGCTTGCGTGCGCAGAAAGGCCCGCAGGCCCTGGCGCACAATGCTGTGGTCGTCGACGACCAGCACATCAATCTTCGTCATCGTTCCCTCGCTTTTGCGCGTCTGATGCAGGCCACTGCACCACAATGCGCGTTCCCTGCCCGGCGGCGGCCATGATCATGACGCTGGCGTTAATGGCGGCGGCGCGCTCATGGATGGAGACCAGCCCCAGGTGTCCATCGGCAACGCGCGCCGGATCGAAGCCCTGACCGTCATCAATGATTTGCAGCCGCACTGGCGGGCCGCTTTCCAATGTCATGCGCACGCTGCGGGCGTGCGCATGGCGCGCAATATTTGACAATGACTCCTGCGCGATCCGAAACAGCGCCTGCTCGACCGAGGATGGAACAATGGGCGCGCCATCCACTTCAACCAGCACCTTCACGCCGGTGCGCTGCTCGAAAATCGCGGCATGATGGGTGAGCGCCTGCGCCAGTTCATGCTCGCCAAGCGCGGCGGGCCGCAATTCAAACAACAGGGCGCGCATCTCTGCCAGCGCGCTGCGGGTCAAATCGCGTATTTGCGCCAGCATGGCGCGCGCCTCCGCCGGATCGACATCCCACAATTCAGGCACGACCTGCGCGAGCAGGCTCATACTAAATAACGATTGTGTGACCGAATCATGCAGATCGCGGGCAAGCCGTCGCCGTTCTTCCATGACCGCAACCTGCTGGCCTTGCTCGAACAGCGACTGTTGCTGGCGGCGGCTATCGATTGCCGTGGCAAGCTGCGCGGCGGTGGCGAGGTAGGGCTGCAACTCGTCAACCGGCCACGGGTAGACCGCCTCGTAACTCAAGACGACCAGACCGATGCGCTGGTTTCGCACCATCAGCGGGATGAACGCCAACGCAGGCCGCCCGTCCCGGCGCTGGAGGTCGCGCAAGAATTCGGACGCGCGCGGGTCGGCATGCACATCCGCCATGGTCACAATCTGCCCGGCGTCGAGAATCTCGTCAAGCGCGTCGCGCTGATAGGGAATGTGTTGATCGAGCAATTGCATGCCCGACTGCGGCGACCAGAAGCCACGCACATGCACGCCGGTGCGCTGCCCCAACTCATCAAAAGCATACAATACCACCGTGCAGACGAACTGCTTGCGCCATGCGACCTGCTCCAGATACGCGCGAACGACATCATCCACCGTCATTGCTGTGCTGATACGCTGGCTGGCGCTGGCAATCAGTTGCGTCTCGTCCAGCGTGCGCTGCGTGCGGGTAAACAAAAGTGCATGGTCGAGCGCGACGGCCAGCTGATCGGCGATAACCGCAATGCCTTCGGCGTCGTCGGCACTGATCGGGCGCTCCGACTCGACGTTGAGCACGCCGAGCAATCGCCCGCCCATAAGGATCGGCGTGGCAAGCTCGGCCTGAATCGTCGGCCCGACCAGCGACAGGTAGCGCTTGTCATGGGCGACATTCTCGACCAGCACCTGCTGCCGTGTGCGCGCTGCCTCGCCGACAATGCCGTCGTTGATGCTGTGGCGGTACTCAGGCGGCACATCGCGGGCGAAGATGCCGCAGTGGGCGATGAGCCGCAGAAACGATGGGTCGTCGGAGTCGACGACGCCAGCCGCGATGTAGGCAAAGTCGAGCTGTTCGCAGATCGCTTCAACGGCGGTCTGAAAGATATCATCGAGGCTCAGGCTGCTGGAGATCAGCCGCCCGATGCGCGCAATGGCCGCCGAGCGCGCGGCGCGGCGACGCTCAACATCGAACGCGCCATGCGCCGCATCGACGCTGCGATGGAGCGATTCGTACTGTTGGGTGAGTTCGGCAAGCTGCTGCTGCAACGCTTGCGTGCTGTCGGTCGCGTCGCGTGTCATGCCGCTGCTCCTTGGGTGATATGCGTATTGTACAGCGGAATGGGGAAGAGGGGAAGGGGTGTAGTTGGACGTGACTTCTCGACAGAGCCTTTGTTCATCCGTATAATAGACGGATGCTGATCCGTAGATGCGTTATGGAGAACTCAGGACATCCGGAAGTCCTTTTGTAGTAGGGAGTTATCATCCATGCCTAGTCTGACGACATCAGAGTTTCCTAAGCCAAAAGACGATAAAGAGTTCGAAGAAATGACGCGGGACTTGTTCGCCGCACATTGGAAGGATGACAACACACAAGTTTATGGCCGACCAGGTCAAGGCCAGGATGGGGTCGATGTATACGGACAACCAAATAGGGCAGGCCTTTACTATGGCATTCAATGCAAACTGCGTAGCCAAGGTGCTCTCACACAATCAGATATCGAAGATGAGATAAAGAAGGCTCGTGGGTTCACACACAAACTCGACACTTATATTTTTGTTACCACTGCTTCTCGTGACAAAAATACTCAAGACCTCATCGATCAACTTAGTGAAGCCGAACAGAAACGTGGTGGTTTTAAAGTTCAGATTCGCTTCTGGGAGGACTTCTGTTGAGAGTGTAAAATAAGCTGTGTAAGAGATGCGTCCTCACAAGAGCCCGTTTGAGGTATACTCCTGCCTCGTGCTGGCTAAGAAAAGGATGACATTATGTCTGACAAGCGACGGATGACGGATGCACGACAAACGCCAGAGA
>DASTWM010000071.1:0-6679 GCA_035765855.1 Roseiflexaceae bacterium | reverse complement strand
ATTCCGCTGTGGTTCAAGAACCGCTTGATGTGGGGACCAGTTTTTCTTGCTTCAGCTTTTTCGACTGGCACAGCGGCAATTCAGCTTGTTCTGGCGCTGCGCGGCAAGGGCGAGCAGTCCTCGCTCGAAAAACTGGAGCGCGCGCACATGACCTCTTTGGTTGCTGAGGCGGCGCTGCTGGGCGTGAGTCTCGTCAGGCTTGGGCGGGCAGGCAATCTGCTGACCAAAGGCAAGTGGAGCACGCTGTTCTGGCCGGGCGTGGTCGGCATGGGGCTGATCGTGCCGCTGGTGCTGGGCATGGCGCGCGGCGAGCCGGGGCGCGGGCGGCAGTTTTTCAGTGCGCTCTGTACGTTAATCGGCGGATTGAGCCTCCGCGCGTGCCTGGTGTACGGTGGCAAGACCTCGGCCGATGAGGCGCACACGTATCTTGAAATAACGTCGAAATAATCGCGGGCGACACGGAATGCCGCGACTCAGCAGAGACGTCCCGCCGGGGCGTCTCTCCATATTTACCCGTCATGACCGCATGCGCACTGCTAGATACAGCTGCCAGTACCTGTGCTATACTCCACACCGAACGTTTTCCATATGAAACACAGTTTGTACGGGCATGGAAAAAGATTTCTCTGTTGAAGACGCGCTCGAACGCATTCTGGCAGCCTGCCAGCCGCTTGAAACCATTGAGGTGGACAGCAGCGCTGCTCATGGCGAAGTGCTTGCTCGTGATGTGATTGCGCCGCACGCGCTGCCACCGTTCGCCAACTCCGGCATGGATGGCTTTGCGGTGCGCGTCGCTGATCTGGCCGAAGCGAGCCATGAGCGGCCAGTCACGCTGCCGGTCGCGGGCGTCGTGCAGGCGGGCGGAACGACGGTCGCCGTGCGGACAGGCACCGCCGTGCGGATCATGACAGGCGCGCCGCTACCGGAGGGCGCAGAGGCGGTCGTTCCGATCGAGAACGTTGAAGCGACTGAAACACATGCGACCTTCTTTGAGCTGACCACAGCCGGGCGGCACACACGTCCAGCGGGCGAAGATGTCGCCGAGGGCGCGGTCGCTATTCCGGCTGGCAGGCTGTTGCGCGCCGCCGAGATCGGGCTGCTGGCCGCGCTTGGCGTCAACCCAGTTCACGTCATTCGCCGCCCGCGCGTGGCGATCATCTCGACCGGCGACGAACTTGTGCCTGCGTTCGATCCCGCGCCGCTGCCGCCCGGCAAAATCCGTGACGCGAACGGCCCGGCGCTCATGGCGTTTGTGGCCGAGCAGGGCGCGCAGCCGCTGCCACTCGGCGTTGCCCATGACACGCATGCGGCCTTGCGCGCCAAACTCGACGAGGCGCTGCAACAGGGCGCGGACCTCATCCTGACCTCGGCGGGCGCGTCGGCGGGCGATTATGACGTGGTCAGCGGCCTCATGCGCGAAGAGGACGCGCTGGAAGTCTGGCGCGTCAACCTCAAGCCGGGCCGCCCGCTGCTGTTCGGGCGCGTCGGTGGCGGGGCGCAGCGTGCGACGCCCCTACTTGGCCTGCCGGGCAATCCGGCCTCGGCGCTGATCGTTGCGGAGCTATTTGTCAAGCCTGCAATTGCGCGCATGCGCGGCCTGCCGCACGAGCAACGTGTCATCGTGCGGGCGCGGCTCGCGGAGCCACAGCGCGGCAGCGAGCGCCGCCACTACGTGCGCGCATGGGTCGAGCGCGACGCTGATGGCTACCATGCGACGACGCGCGGCATCGGCAGCGGCTCCGGCTCGCTCAGCACGCTCGTCAAATCCAACGCGCTGCTGATCATCCCCGAAAACACCGGCGAACTTCCGGCGGGCAGCGTTGTAGATGCCATGTTGTTATAACCACCAAGGACACGAAAATTATTTTTCATCTCTGCGCTCTCTGCGCCTCTGTGGTGAATATCTCTAATGAAATTCATCGGGCTTGACCTGGCATGGTCGCCGCGCAACCCGACCGGCGGCGCGGTCATTGAAGGCGACGAGCGCGGCGGCAGGTTCATCGACGCGGCGCTGCTTTCCGACGACGCATCGCTTATTGCCTACGTCGAGCAGCATGCTGGCGACGGCCCGGCAATTGTCGCGGTGGACGCGCCGCTCTGGGTGCCGAACGAAACCGGGAGGCGGCTGGGCGAAGCTGAACTCGGCGCGGTGTTCGCCAAATATCAGGCGGGCGCGCACCCGGCCAACCGCCAGCGGCTTGCGTTCGAAGGCGTGGTGCGTGGCGAAGCGCTTGTTGCTGCATTGGAGACGCGTGGCTTCGTCCATGCGCCGATGATCGAAGCGGGTAAGGCTGTCCGGCAAGTTATTGAAGTATTCCCGCATCCGGCCATGATCGCGCTGTTCGGCTTGCAGCGCACGCTCAAGTACAAGGCTAAGCCGAACCGCAGCCGCGATGCGATCATGGCGGCCTGGCAACAGTATCGCGGTCACTTGCGCGATCTCGCCCGCGCAGATCCCCCGCTGCATAATCACGAAGCCCTCCTTGAAGCAGACCTTTCAAACCTGCGCGGTAAGCGCCTGAAAGACTACGAAGATTGTATCGACGCGCTGATGTGTGCCTACATCGGGCTGTACGGCTTTCGCTGGGGCGCGGCGCGCTGCCGCGTGTTCGGCACCATGGAAGCAGGCTACATCTTCACCCCGGTTCCTCCCAAAATGATCTAAACTGCTTTTTAACTGAGATACGATTGTAATCTTAACCATCTTGAAACTTTTGTACAATACGGGCATCATGGAGCGGGTTCTTAAACGCTCCATGGAGGAGCATTCTCATCCAAAAGGGGGATTTCGCATGCGTATCCGTATGCTTTTTGCAATCGTAATTTGTGTGATGGGCGCTGTTTTGACAACCAATACAACGCGCGCCGCGACACCTAGCATGAAAACATATCTGCCAATTATGATTGGCCGCAGCCAGTCATCTATCACAGGCTACCCGCCGCCAGCCACGCCTGCGGAAATAGTGGTAAGCCTGACCAATGACGAGCGTGCCAAAGTTGGCTGCCCGGCGCTCGTGATCAGCAGCCAGTTGAGCACTGCCGCGCAGAGTCACACCGGCGACATGGCAACGCACAAGCTCATGAGTCACACCGGCTCGGATGGCTCGTCACCATGGGACCGCATTAACGCTACTGGCTACCAGTTCCGCGCCGCCGCCGAAAATGTCGCCATGGGTTTTGAGACACCCGCTGATGTCGTAAACGGCTGGATGAATAGCGCGGGCCATCGCGCGAACATTCTGAACTGCGACTTGCACGAGATCGGCGTCGGCTATGCGACGGACAGCACCGGCGCGCCGTATTGGACGCAGGACTTCGCGACACCACGCTAATCGATAGCGCTACCATCTTCTTCTGCAAAAGGCGTCAAACGCATGTTTGACGCCTTTTGCTTTGTACATGTGCAGGAGCATGATAGAATGTGTTTGTGAAGTATACGGAGGAGCTATGCTCGCTGCAATCGTCATCATTACCGGCGCAATCGTCGCCACAGCGCTTGCCATGGTTGCTGCCTTTCGGCGCATCAATCGGCATTAACAACAACTTATAATCCATCCCGCAGCGCCGTCTGCGCGGCATGGAAGCCGCCCATGCCATGGACGCCGCCGCCGGGAGGGGTCGATGACGAACAAATATAGAGGCCCGTCGCAGCCGTTCGGTAGGACGTCAGGCTCCAGGTCGGGCGCGTGAAAAGCTGGAACAAATCCTGCACGCCGCCGTTGATGTCGCCGCCGATCAGGTTCGCATCCTGCTGCTCAAGCCGCGCGGGCGAAGAAACGCTGCGGGCGATGATGCGGCTGCGGAAGCCGGGCGCGAAACGCTCGATCTGCGACTCGATCCGCTCGGTCATGTCGAATGTCGAGCCGTTCGGCACATGGCAGTACGCCCACGCGATGTGCTTGCCTTCCGGCGCGCGGGTCGGGTCGAACAGCGTTGGCTGCGACAGCAGCACAAACGGCCGCTCGGCATGCGCGTTCTGCCACGGCGCTCGTTCAGAGGCGGCAATTTCCTCCAGCGTGCCGCCAAGATGCACGGTTCCGGCGCGGCAACAATCCTCATTCGTCCATGGAATCGGCCCGTCAAGCGCGTAATCCAGTTTAAACACGCCCGGCCCGTAGCGGTAGCGCTGGAGCGCATGCTGGTAGCTTTCCGGCAGCTTGCGTCCAGCGATACGCAGCAGTTGGCGGGGCGTCAGGTCGCACAGCACGGCGCGGGCATGCGGGAGTTCATCGAGCGAATCGACGCGCCAGTCGGTCACGATCTCGCCGCCCAGTGAGCGCAGGTACGAAGCCAGCGCATTGGAGATCGCCTGCGCGCCGCCCTGCGGAATCGGCCAGCCGACCACATGCCCGAGCGCGCACAGCATCATGCCGAATGCCGCGCTGGGCATGCGCTCAAGTGGCAGGAAGGAGTGCGCGCTGTTGCCAGCGAACAGGCCACGCGCATGCGTGCCACGGAACAGCGCACGCGCCATCATGCTGGCGGGCCAGGGCGCGCGCAACCCAAAGCGCGCGAACGCGACCGGATGCCGGGGAAAGCGCAGCGGCCCCAGGAAGGCCGGGGCGATGCGATCCCAGTTGCGCACCACCGGCGCCATGAGCCGCCAGTACATCTGCGCGTCCGGCCCAAGCGTCGCGCCGGTTGCGCGGATCGAGCGCTGGAGCGCGGCTGCTGTGCCGTCGTCGAACGGGTGGGCCAGTGGCAGCGGCGGATGAATCCAACGTAAACCATGCTGGTGGAGCGGCAGCGTTTGAAAGAAGGGCGAAGCGACGCCCAGCGGATGCACCGCCGATCCAGAGTCATGGATGAAGCCGGGCAGTGTCAACTCGGCTGAACGCGCGCCGCCGCCGATCGTGTCATTCGCCTCGGCCACCAGCACCGAGCGTCCGGCGCGCGCCAGCGTGATAGCGGCGGACAGGCCGTTTGGCCCGGCCCCAATTACAACTGCGTCGTATGATGTTGAACGTGTGGGCATGATCGTGGATACCATATATCATCAGTGGATTGCCTTCTGGCGCTATCTTACCACGTTCATGCTCCAAGAAAGATTTATTTTCCAAGCACGGCCATGTACGCGTACAGCGCGCGCAGGTCGTCGTCTGAAAACTTCTCGAAATCCTTCCACGGCATGTCCTCGCTGAGCTTATGGCCTTCCGGTGTCATGCCGGTGCGGATCGTCGTGATGAAATCGGCCTCGCTGTGCTGCTTGGCAAACGCGACCAGACTCGGCCCTGGCGTCGGGCCATTCGCACTCGGCTGCCCGCCATTGAGCTGCGCGCCGTGGCACTCCACGCAGCCCGCAACGGTGCTGAGATAATGGCCGTACTCCGCCGTTGTGCCAGCGGGCGGCGCGATCACCGGCTGAATAATCGGGGCTTGATGCGTGAAGATGTCGTCCGGTAGCAGCGCGCCCGCCATGATCGCGCCGACGACGTTGATCTGCTTCGGCGGCGTGTTCGGCTCCACGGCGGGTTGCGCCCGCAGATAAGCCACAATCGCCTGCACATCGTCATCGCTGAAATTATGGAACAGGTGCGACGGCATAATAATCAGCGAGCGCCCATCCTTGCTCACGCCCTCACGAATCGCGCGGATGATCTCGCCGTCGCTCCAATCCTTGAAGTGCGCCTGCGTCAGATTCGCGGCCCACAGCGTGCCGAGTGGCGGCCCATCGGCGGCAAAATCCTGCCCGCTGAGCGGAAAGTTGCCAGTTGTGGAGTGGCAACCAGTGCATGTACGCGCGAACTTTTCCCCATGCGCGATCTGCTCTGGCGTCCCAGCCACCTTGATATCTGCCACCGGATTTGCGTAGGTCTTGTTGACCTTTGAATAGCCGTAGATCGCAAGACCGAGCGCCGCTACAAACACCACCGCCAGCAATGTGGTTGGAATACCGGCCACAAGCTTCACCCACAGCCGCCGGGCGCGCCATGAGCGCACCGCCAGAAACGCGAACACTAGCGCCAACACGAGCACCACGCCAAGCCCAACAAAATCCATGGCTACCTCCACGTCCACAATCATTTGCTTCGACATATGAACGAACACAGCGAACGTATTCGTGTACATACTGACGAGCAAACGCGCAAAAATGTTACGTGATGAACATATGTTAATGAAGGGCTAGGCGCTTCTCGGCGTAATAGCTGTAGCCGCCTTCGTACACGCGTAACTCACCGTCGCGCACTTCAAAGATGCGGTCGGCCATGCGGTCGAGAAAATAGCGATCATGTGAGACGACCACAACCGTGCCGCTGAACTCATCAAGCGCCTGCTCCAGCACCTCCGCCGAGGGAATGTCGAGATTGTTGGTCGGCTCGTCCAGCAGCAGGCAGTTCGCACCGGTCAGCATGAGCCGGGCGAGCTGCACGCGACTCTTCTCGCCGCCGCTGAGTTTGGCAATCGGCTGCTGGGCCGCGGCGTACGGGATGAGGAAGCGGCCGAGCTTCGCCACCGCCTCACCTTCGTACATCGGGCGCACGGCGCGCAACGCGGCGATCGGCGTTTGCGCCATGTCAAGCGTCTCATGGTGCTGGGCGTAGTAGCCAGGCTCGATGCTCGGCCCGACCCAGACTTCGCCGCCATCGGGATGAATTTCATCCATGATCAGCCGCAGCAGCACCGACTTGCCCGCGCCGTTCGGCCCGATGATGCCGATCCGCTCGCCGTTGAAAATCGT
>DASTWM010000070.1:0-7959 GCA_035765855.1 Roseiflexaceae bacterium | reverse complement strand
GCGGAATTGGCTCATGGTGAGCCTGCGCGGCGGCGGCGCGGATCTCGGCCAGCAAATCTTGAAAATAGGGCGCTGCGTTGATCTCACGAATGCGCTCGGCAGTGAAGCTCGCGCCGTACGGAAGACCCGGCGGCGGGTCGGCGGCCATGACGGCGTTGTGAATGGTTCGAAAACTGTACATAAAGCAAACCTGTCAGAGCAAAGAACAAAACGTAAAGAACAAAGAAACGACGCAGGACGCAGAGCGAAGGACGATGGTAAGAGAACTGAGAAACGGACGAAGGAACAACACTTAGCTCACCTTGTCATCTTGTCATCTTGTCTCTTTAGTTCTTTATGCCATTGTATCCCAGCGTTCGCGCGTGACCTGATAGTGCAGCGGCTCGCCCGCCAGGAAGCGCAGCGTGTCGTCCACTACCATGCGGCTTTGCCGTTGGCGCGCCTCCACTGTCGTCGCCGCCATGTGGGGCAGCACCACGCAATTGTCCAACGCGAAGAACGGCGAGTCCTGCGGCAGTGGCTCGGTCGGGTCGGTCACGTCGAGTAGCGCGTTGATGCGCCCGGTTTGCAGTTCATGCAGCAGCGCGTCGTGGTCGATCAGGCGGCCACGGGCAGTATTGACGAACAGCGCACCGTCCTTCATCGCCGCGAACTCAGCCGCGCCGAGCATGCCAAGCGTCTCGGGCGTCACCGGCGCGTGCAGCGTCACGGTGTCGCTCTGCCGCATGAGTTCATGCAGGTCAACCAGCGTTGCACCATGCGCGGCGGCCACCTCCGACGAGCAGTATGGGTCGTACAGCAACAGCGTTGCGCCATGCGGCGCGAGCAGTTTCATGACTCGCCGCCCGATCGCGCTCGCGCCGATCACGCCGATCGTGCTGCCGCGAATCTCGTGCTGTGCGGCCACCGGCAGCCGCTCGCCGCCCTCGCGCATGCGTTTGGCCGCCAGCCATGCCTGGCGCTGCCCCATGATGATTGCGCCAATCGTGAACTCGGCCACCGCTTCGGCCAGCGAGTCGTTGGCATGGCTCACCAGCAGCCCGCGCTCAATCGCCTCGACTGGCACAAAATACTTGACGGTGCCAGCGCTGTGGTTGAGCAGGCGCACCGCAAACGTGTCCGGCGACCACTCGGCCAGCGGCGTCAGCGGCGGCGTACCCCAGCCGGTGATGACGACCTGCGCGCGTTGCAGTGCATCAGTCATCACATCAAGCGACGGATTGCCCGGCCCGCTCCAGATTTCCACATCGGCAACGGCGCGGAGGCGCGGCAATTCTGCGTCGAATTCCAGTTCCTGGATGAGCCTGGGCGAAAGTGCGACGTAAACAAGTGCGGTTTTCATGGACGTTACTTTCTTCTTTTTATGCCAACTACAAATTCACATGCGCGATCTGCATCAACGCGCCGACCTTTTGGAACAGCGCCGCGTTGTGGCCGACCGACATGGCGCAGTGATGGGTGGGCGCCTCGGCGAACCAGCGCGCCATGTACTCGTCGGGAGGCTTGCGGAACCTGACCGGCGTCTGGGTGTTGCCGATCTGCATGATCGGCCCGTTGGTCGATTCGCCTTCGCTGCTGATCAGCTTCAGCTTGCCGTCGCCGGTCTGCGTGACGTTGAGCGTGGTGATTGGCCCGGCTTTGACTTTCGCCTCGACTGAGACGCCGGTGCCCTGCTTGCCATGATACAGCCCCATGCCGCGCAAGATCGGCTTGCCTTCTGAGATGGCGATGTGGAATGGGCCGTCATGGCCGAGCAAAATGGTTCCGTCGACATAATCGACGACCACGATCTCCGAGTAGCTGCCGCCGGTCTGGAGAATGTCGCAGATTTTCATGGCGACGGCCGTTTTCAGATCACCTTCGCCAGCGCAGGGAATGCCGCGCGCCGTCAGCAGCGAATGGCCGACGATGAAACCGGCCTGCAATTTCTCGTCCTCGCCGCCGGGCGCGCCGTGGTAGTAATACGTCAGCGCATCCAGATCGAATTCGCGCACCAGCTTTTCCTGCGCGGCGGCCACCGTGCATGACCATTCCATCTGCTCGTCGGTCGGCTTGCGCGCAATCGGGTCGGCGGGCGAATCGCCGCTGATCTCGAACATGTCATGTACTTCCGCGCGCCTGGCCGCGATGTCGCGCGCGGTCACGTCCTTGAGCAGCCGTTGCAGATCGCTCATTTCGAGGATTTCCACATGCAGCCCGGTCTGGGCCTGAATCATCGTGAAGTCGCTGTACATGTCGAGCATGCCGCTGTAGGTGTTGCCCAGAAAGCCGAAGCGGCTGTGCTGCAACGTGCGCTTGACCGCCGCGGCGCGAATCCATGCTTCAATTTCGCGCCATGCCCGCACTGCCTCGGGCCGCTCGTTTGTCACCTCGTCCGTCAGCGAGATCGCGGGCGTGCGGTCCAGCCCAAGCAGGCCGTTCACGACCCGGAAGGGAATGCCAGCGCGATTGAACGCATTGGCGAATTCAGGCACGGCGCAGGCGTTACAATGCGCCAGCCACTCGCCAGTGGTCGATTGCTCGTAGTTAATCCGCGCCGTGGGCTGTAAGTTCAGGAACACGACCGGCGCGGTGCAGATTTGATGCACCGGCAGCACCGTGGAACTGGTCGAGTAGGTCGCGGCGTGGCAAAACACCATGTCCACGTTCTTGCTCTGAAGCCACGCTCCGGCGGCGCGCCCCTCGCCTTCCGTGTCCACCAGCCCGTAGTTGTATACCTCGCCCCAGGCCGCCATGCGCTGCTCGATGAACTTCCCGTACTCCAGCAAGCGCTCGCGCAGGCCGGGAAACTGTTCCCAGTACGCGCGCAGCCCGATTGAATACAGGCCGATCCGCGGCTTCCTGGCTGGCTTGATCGCGCTGAACAACGTCATCGTGACCTCCTTGGACGCACAATTGACACAACGAACACTCCACAGTACAATTGGTACGTACCGGTATGTAAGTGGCAGAAGGGTGAAGGCGAAATATATGCTTGACGTCGAACGGGTTCAACGAGAATTACAGATGCCCTCTGCTGCGCCACTACATGGACGCTTACGTAGTGCATTACAAAGCCAAATTAATGATGGTACACTCAAGGCAGGCGACTTGCTGCCTCCCGAACGCTCGCTCCAGGATCAACTTGGCATCAGCCGCTCGACCGTGCGGCAGGCGCTCCGTTCACTGATCGAAGCCGGAGCTGTCAAGTCGGTGGTTGGCGCTGGGACGTTTGTGCTCGATCAGCGGCAGGCTTCGCACGATAATCACCTGATCGGCATTATCATTCCCGATTCCAATTATTATGTGTATTATCCCGAGCTTGCCTCCTCGTTGAGCTTCCGGCTGCGCGCGGCAGGCTACCGCGTGGATCTCAGTATTCACAACGACCGCTATGAAAAATTAGCGGAAATCACCGACAGCCTGCTGGCGCAACACGCGGTTGCCGTGATCGTCACTGCGCCGAGTCGCAACCCTACCGATGCTTTGCTGCACGACCTCCGTGCAAAAGGCCTGCTGGTGATGCTGCTGACGCGCTCGATCGACAATGTTGATGACATCGATTATATCGACACGGATAACGAGCGCATCGGCTACGAGGCGACCAGCTACCTCGTGCAACTCGGCCACACCGGCATTGTTTATGTCGGCGGCACAAAAGTCTCGACGGCTGTGAATCGCGGGCGCGGCTACATCCGTGCCATGCAGGAAGCGGCGCTCCAGCCGCGCCTCTTTATCATGCCGGACGAGCCGGATATCGTTGTGCCCGCCTTCGAGCCGTACGAAATGTCGCGCGACCCGGCCTGGCTGTGGGAACGCATCACGCGCCGCGCGATTACGGCGGCGTTCTGCTTCAACGATGACCGCGCAAGCTGGGTGCAAAAAGAAATCCGCAATCTCAATCTTGCCGTGCCGCATGATTTTTCGCTGGTCGGCGTTGACGACATGCCGTACGCCAATTTCTTCGACGCGCCGCTGAGCACCTTTGCGCTGCCGGGCGAAGCGATTGGCGAGCAGGCTGCCAATCTGCTGCTGCGGCGTCTGAACGGCGAAACATCTCCTCCGCAACGCATTCTGCTGCCCGCCCGCTTCATCCAGCGCGCCTCGACCGCCGCGCCGCCGCAGCTTCCCTCTCCCATCGGGAGAGAGACAGAGGGTGAGGGTGAATGCGCTTGCGCCTTACTATAGGCCAGGCTGTTACGCGCCGCCTTCTTCCGCTACGGTAAAGCCGACCGCGCGCAGCCATGCCAGCGCGATAATCGCATGGCCGGGCAGGTTCGGGTGAATCCGGTCCTGCGCCCAGTCGTCCGGCGTTGTGTGCTGAAGCGCCGTGTCGAACGCCGCCTGGGTACGTACCAGAATGGCATTGTAATCGGCGGCAATCGCCTGCACCACTGCGCCGTAGCGATCCATTTCGCGGCGCATCGGCTGCGCTGGCGACGGCTCGATCATGTACGGCTCCATCAAAATCAGGCGCGCCCCGGTCGCCGCGACGGCACGGTCGAGCAGTTTGCGCAGTGTCGCCTCGTATTCGTCAAGCGGCACGGCGTTCTCAGGCCGCCCGTCGAACGCGCGCCACACGTCGTTGATGCCAATCATGACCGACAACCAATCTGGCCGCTCATTGATGACGTCCTGCTCCCAGCGCGCCGCGAGGTCGCGCACGGTGTTGCCGCCGATGCCCTTGTTGGCGAACTGAAGCCCACGCTCCGGGTAGCGTGCCAGCAGCAGCGCCCGCGCAATGCTGACATAGCCGTTGCCAAACGGAGCCGCCGCGTCGCGCCGCCCGCAGTCGGTAATGCTGTCGCCGATAAACTCAATTTTTTGGTGCGGTTTGAACTGCATGATCGTGCTTTCTTTCACTGCGCGGCGGCTTCGCGCTCAAGCTGGCGAATCGCGTTGATCTCGCGCGGCAGGTGAATGTCATACGGCTCCCAATTGATCCACTCGCCGCTCAGGTATTCGTCGTAATTGGCGGACAGCAGCAATTCAAGCACGCGCTTGTTGTCGTAATCGCCCTGGCCGATTGGCAGGAAAACCAGCTTGTCAGCGCGGTTTTCGCCATCGTGAAAATGCACATGGTGAATCCACGGACGCAGCGTTTCAAACGCCTGGTCGGGCGTGGCTTTGGCAATGCGGGAGGTGTGCTGGTAGTCCCAGTTGACGCCAATTGCCGGGTGGTTGACCTGCCGCATGACCGTGGCGACGTGATCGGGATCGGTCCAGTCGTCGTGCGTTTCAAGGCAGATTCTCACGCCGTGCTGCTGCGCTTCGTTAGCCACCGCGCCGAGCGAATTCGTCAGCGAGTCGATCGCCTGTTCGCGCGTGACATATTGGGGAATCGCGCCGCCAAATACCCGCAGGCGCGGCGAGCCGACATCCGCCGCGAGTGCGATTGCGCGCCGCGTTTCGTCAACCCACCTGGGCGCGGTCGCCGAATCGGCGTACTTGCAGGATGTGGCGATGCAGCACAGCGCAACGCCGCTCTGCTCTGCCTGCTTGCGGATTTCCTGGCGTTGGGCGGCGGTCGTGTCAAGCTCGATGCCATGGGCGTGCCGGGAGTCGATGCGCGGCTCGATTCCGTCGTAGCCAGTCTGCATGGCGTAGGCGAGCAGCTCCTGGAGGTTCATCTGCGGCGCGGAAAAACTCATGAAGGCATATTTCATGTCATCTCCTCTGATGAAACAAGCCGAAGCGCATAGATGCTTCGGTGCGGCAATGCGTTACGCGATTGTGACAGCGGCCCGTCCCGCTGCCGAAGCATAGATAGCGTCGGTAAGCTGTTGGACCAGCAGCGCCTGTTCGAGCGACGTGCGTGGCGCGCGCTGTTCCCGCACGGCCTGCGCGAAATTTTCAAGCACGTACACATGCTCGCTGCCGGGCGCTTCGTCGCCCTGCCAGATAACCTCAGACACCACGCCGCGTGGCGTGGCGGCGTCATGCCAGATTTGCTTGCTCGCGCCGGGCGTCATTTTCAGGCGCAGCGCGCCGCGGTCGCCGAGCACCTGCCACGCCTCGTCGGTCGCGCTGGCGACGAATTCCGCGCGCTCAAAGTTCAGCGCAATGTTATCGTCGCAGCGAATCAGCGCGGTCACATGCGCTTCGGCGTCAGAGCCGGGCGCGGCGTAGGCGCTGAATGCTTCCGGCACGTTCCAGGTTTGCGCCAGCACCGTGCGCGGGCGCAGCGCCCAGCCGGTGATGCCAAGCACATAATCAAGATCGTAGCAGCCCCAGTTCACCAGAATGCCGCCGCCGTTCATGGCTTTGTTGAGCCGCCATGGCGGTGGTGGGTTCTGTGGCGGCTCGCCCGCGCCACGCAGCGCCCGGCTGCGCACCACCCGCAGGTTGCCGAGCGCCCCGCTGGTAATAAATTCGGTGGCAGCTTTGGCCGATTCAAGGCCGCGCATACGCGACGAACAACAGCCCGAAATAAGATCGCCGCGTGCCGCAATCATCTGCCGCACTTCGGCGGCACTCATGCCAATCGGCTTCTCGACCAGCACATGCTTGCCCGCCGCGAAGGCTTGCAGCGCTAATATATAGCGGCCAGCGGTCGGCAACGCCAGCACCACAGCCTCTACATCTGGATCGGCGAACAACGCTTCGGCGCTGTTATAGGCCTGGGCGACACCGTGCTGCTCGGCTACCTCATGAGCAACTGTTTCTCGAACATCCGCCACGGCAACGGGCGTCAGCAATGGCGAGTCGGCGGCGACTTGAACGTGCTTGCGGCCAATCACGCCGCAGCCCAGCACGCCTAAACGAACAGGCTCCATGACACGCTTCCTTTTGTTTTACGTCCCTGGTCCAGGCGGACACATACATCAATGAAACATGGCCGTGACGCAGCTCTCCATGTACATGTAAACAGCGCAACATTGCTGTCGTAAAAGGGTTTTCTGGAGAAGGTTAGCGTTTGAAACGCTGTATAATCGCACCCACCTTATGCTTTGGTTCGCATGGAACAGATTATAGAAAGCGTTTGCCAAGCGCACTATAGCATGGTATATTTGGCCCGTCAACGTCTTCGCTTTAACGGAATATAAAACCATCTTGACAAACCTTCCGATCATCACTACCATATGATTGGTACGTACCGGTTAACACCTTTCCTTGAGAGATACACATTAGCTTATCGACGCAATGCTCGTTCCTCGCATGCTGCACGAGCACACCAGTGGTTCAGCGAGAGATAGACATCTTTCGTTCCATAATCCAAAGGAGGATACCAATGGCTCGCAGATTGTCCCGGCGTACGTTTCTCCGTTCGCTCAGCGCAGGCACAGGTGTGCTGGTGCTCGCCGCTTGCGGTGGCGCGCCGTCCACGCCAACCGAGCAATCGGGCAGTTCGCAATCCGTCCCGACCGCCGCAAGCGGTGGCGCGTCGTCTGCTCCCACCGCCGCGAGCGGCAGCGCTCAGTCCGGCGCAACGCCCGCAACTGGCGCGCAAAGCCAGCCCGCCGCAAGCGGTCTACCGATTTCCACAGATGGATTGACATTGAGCTACTGGGTTGAAACAAATCCCAACATCACGGCCACCAGCAAGACCTTCAACGACATCAGCCTGTACAAAGAGATGGAAAAGCGGACGGGCGTGCATCTCGATTTCCAGCACCCGCCGACCGGCCCCAACCAGGGGCGCGAGCAGTTCAGCCTCATGGTCGCGTCAGGGCAATACCCCGATATCATCGAAACGAACTGGCTCAACGGGTATTATCAGGGCGGCCCGTCCAAGGCGCTCAAGGACGGCATTATCATTCGGCTGAACGATCTGATTGATCAGCACGCGCCCAATCTCAAGAAGGTGCTGGACGAGCACCCCGACTGGCGCAAGCAGGTCGTGACCGACGAGGGCGATCTGTACTGCTTCCCGTTCCTGCGGGGCGACCCGGCGCTGCTGGTGTTTGCCGGCCCGGTTGTTCGCCAGGATTATTTCGATAAGCTCAGCCTCAAGACGCCGACCACCATTGATGAGTGGCA
>DASTWM010000069.1:0-5785 GCA_035765855.1 Roseiflexaceae bacterium | reverse complement strand
ATTGCGTTCCATGGCGCTGATCGCGGTGGTGACGTGCGCCAGCACGCACGACTGCACCGGAATGGCGTAGCGCTGCCGCAGTTCATCAATCAGTTGCAGCAGCGTGATCATGGCCTGCGGGCTGTCGGTCGCCGGATTGATGCCGATCACCGCGTCGCCGCAGCCGAGCAGCAGCCCATCCAGGATGGACGCCATGATTCCTTTGGGATCGTCGGTCGGATGGTTGGGCTGGATGCGCGACGAGAGCCGCCCCGGCAGCCCGATCGTGTTGCGGAAGCGCGTTACCACCTGACACTTCCTGGCGACGGCGATCAAGTCCTGATTGCGCATGATCTTCGACACTGCCGCCGCCATTTCGGGCGTCACGCCCGGCGCGAGTGCCTGAAGCGTGGCGCTGTCGGTTTCGTAGCGCAGCAGCCATTCGCGGAACTGGCCGACGGTAAAGCTGCTGATCGGCGCGAATGCGGCGCGGTCGTGCGTGTCGATGATCAGGCGCGTCACTTCGTCGTCGTCATACGGGATGAGCGGATCGTCAAGAAATACGGTGAGCGGGAGATCGGCCAGGCACAGTTGCGCGGCGACCCGCTCGGCGGCGCTTTCGGCGTCAAGTCCGGCGAGCGCATCGCCGGAACGCTCGGGCGTGGCTTTGGCCATGAGCGTTTTCAAATCAGCGAAGGTGTAGGTATGGCCGCCAACCGTTTGTGAATAGGTCGTCATGCGCAGCGCTCCTTGTGTCGGCAAGCATGATACCAAAAAATTACCATGATTCATGACCATTGACAAAGTAGTTGCTCCCGGCGTATGATGAATGTAACCACTGAACGTGGTTTTGGTCAACCATCTGGTTCGGTCAACCGCATAGGAGCGATGTCGCTGTGGTACATACGGCGCGCATGGTGTCGCGCCATCCGCCCTGTTCTCGTCGCATGGGCGTGTTTTGTGGTATGTACTGATGTCGCTTCCTGAACAAGGAGGAACAAAAATTGTATGAGTTATTCCATCCGCTTATTTGAAGCGACTGACGAAGATTACGCCTCGGTTGCTTCGCTGTACACGGCTTCGGCCGCCCCCTTGCTCGACTTCGAGTACGAGCACACGTCTCCTGCCCTGCTCCGCCATTTCCACGCTGGTTTAGGAACCAACCGCGACCAACTGCGCTGCTACCTCGCCTTTGATGACACGGCTCATGAACTGATCGGCATCGCGCAGTATTTTCCGATCCTCTGGGTCGCCGAGCCGCATCACTATTGGATGATGGTGCGCGTCCATCCGCGCTGGCAGAAGCGCGGCATCGGCAGTTATCTCCAGGATTTTCTGACCGCCGAGCTAGCGTCGCGTGGGGCGCGCGTGCTCATGATGCAAGCGCACGAGCAAACGCCTGCGATTGCGACCTGGGTGAGCGGCCACGGTTTTCATGAAACCTTCCGCTCATGGCAATTGGCGCTCGATCCGCGTAGCTGTAGCGACGGCTTGTTCCATATGCACGACGAGCGTATGGCTGCGCACGGCATCACCATCACCACGCTGGCCGACGAGCAGCGCTCCAACCCGCAGTGGCTCGCCAGGCTGTACGACTTGCATCAGTCATTCGTGCGCGACATTCCGGTGCCGGATCACCCGAATCCCGCGCCGCCGCTTTCATGGTTCGTGCGCTACGCCTGCGCCAATCCCGAGGCGCTGCCGGATGGTTTCTTCATCGCGAAGGACGGCGAGCGCTACATTGGCGAAAGTTTTGTGCAGCGCGACAGCCAGCCTGGCTCGCGGGTGCTGCACCACAAGCTGACGGGCGTGCGCCATGAAGGGCGCGGGCGCGGTGTTGCCACGGCGCTCAAGCTGAAAACGATTGCGTATGCCCGCGCGCATGGCTATCATCAGATCACGACATGGAACGAGTCGAACAACGCGTGCATGCTGCAAATCAACCAGAAGCTCGGCTTTGTGCGTCGCAGCGGCACGATTATTTTCAAAAAGCAGCTTCAGGATGCGCCAGTGCGGCTTTCCGGCGCGCTGAGTTTGCCGCGCAAAAAAGCGATAGCCGGAGATGACGATGTGCAGTATGCTTTAAGCAATTCGTAAAACAGGCAACGTGTAGCGGAGTGTTCGCGTTTGTGTTTTATACTTGCTTAAAGGAGTTGAACTGCCATGAGTGATTCTGAGTTCTGGCAAGCCGTGCTCGCGCATGATCGCCAGCATGACACTACGTTCGTGTACGCGGTGCGCTCGACCGGCATTTACTGCCGCCCGTCATGTCCGTCGCGGCGGCCTAGGCGCGATCAGGTGCAGTTCTTTGCCCGGCCCGCGCAGGCCGAGCAGGCCGGCTTCCGGGCATGTCGCCGCTGTCATCCGAACGGCGACGCACCTGCCGACCCGATGCTTGCTATCGTGGAGCAGGTCTGCCATGTGTTGGCCGAGCCAGGCGACAAGCCGCCGACGCTCGACGATCTCGCCCGCCAGTTCCATGTCAGCCCGGCGCACCTCCAGCGCGCGTTCAAGCGACTGGTCGGCGTGTCGCCTCGCCAGTACGCCGACGAGCAGCGGCTTGGTCGCTTCAAGCAGCAGTTGAAGGACGGCGAACAGGTCACGCAGGCGCTGTACGAGTCCGGCTATGGATCCAGCAGCACCGTGTATGAGCAAACCGTGACGCAGCTTGGCATGACGCCGACGGCGTACAAGAGCGGCGGCGTGGACGCGCGCATCACGTACGCTGTCGCGCCATGCGCGCTCGGCCATCTCCTGGTTGCGACGACGGAGCGCGGCGTGTGCGCGGTGCGGCTCGGCGACAGCGAAGCGGCGCTGGAAGCAGCGTTGCGCGACGAGTTTCCGGCTGCCGCGCTTCAGCGCGACGACGAGCAGCTACGTTCGACCATGGCCGTGCTGCACGATTATCTGCGCGGCGAGCAGCCGCATCTCGACCTGCCGCTCGACATTCGCGCCACGGCATTTCAGCGGCGGGTTTGGGAGGCGTTGCGCGCGATTCCCTACGGCAGCACGCGCTCCTACCGCGACGTGGCCGAAGCGATCGGGCAGCCGAAAGCGGTGCGAGCGGTGGCGCGGGCCTGCGCCACGAACCCGGTCGCGCTGGTCGTACCCTGTCACCGCGTGGTCGGCAGCGACGGCAGGATGAGCGGCTACCGCTGGGGCGTCGAGCGCAAGCGGGCGCTGCTGGAGCAGGAGGCGCGGGTGACGGAAAGCGGCGGATAAACGGAGATCGACAGTTTTGCAAGCGGGGCGACTTCGCGCCGTCCCGCTTTGTCCCACCGAGCGTAAACAGGCATGGTATGCTTACGCGTGCTGCTGGCGAAGGCGCGCGATCACCGGTTCGAGATATTCTG
This sequence comes from Roseiflexaceae bacterium, assembly GCA_035765855.1. Taxonomy (GTDB): domain Bacteria; phylum Chloroflexota; class Chloroflexia; order Chloroflexales; family Roseiflexaceae; genus DASTWM01. Next base: position 2,453 of record DASTWM010000069.1, on the reverse strand, counting down.
CATGTTCCTGGTGATGCTCGTACGATCCCCGCAACACATCAACGAGCGCATATCCTTCGAGCCATGGGTATCTTTCCGCGTCTGTGAGGTCTTTGTCGGGAATTGCCGCGCCTGATTGCAGGAGGCGGAGAAATCCTTCGCGCCAATTGCGATACACATCCGCCCACGGCTGATCACGGTACGATTCGTACAGCCATGCATTCAAGTCATGCGGCTGGTCTTCCGCCTCCGGGTCGAATTGCGAAGGCCACTGCGGATATGCGGGCTGCCGATCGTGCAGCGCCGCCTCCAGGCGGGCTATGGAGCGCTGCTGCCACGCCCACAGATGGGCAACGACATCTTTGATCGACCAGTGCTCGTCAAGCTGCGGGGCGGTGATGTGCGCTTCGCTCAGGCTCGCCAGCACTTCTTCCCAGCGGTTGAATTCTTCCTGAAGCGCTCTCAGGATTTCATGTTGTTCATTCATGACGTTTCCCTTTCAACTTTCCAATCTCCCTTGTGCATGTCACGCCACGCGCTACCACAGGCGAAGTTGTTCCGGCATGCGCCGCCCGTCGAGCAGCACATACGGCGCGGCCCAGCCTGTTGTAACGCCAAGCGCCTTCAACTGGCCGAGGTCGCGCAGGCGCGATTGGCGGCGCGCTTCGATGATCTTGTCGGCGGAACGCGGGCCAACGCCAGGAATGCGCAGCAATTGTCGGCGCGATGCGCGGTTGATCTCGATCGGCTCGTGGAGGTTGCGGTCGGCCCATGCCTGCTTGGGGGTTTGGTCGCGCGGCAGCAGGCCGTGTTCGTCGAACGGCAATTCATCGTAGCGAAAGCCGTAATCGCGGATCATGAAATCGGACTGGTACAGGCGCAGGGCGCGCGTCGGGTCTTCGGCGGGCGCTTCGGCCAGCGGCGAGCGCTCGATCGGATGAAACGCGGAGAAGTACGCCCGCCACAGGCCGAGCTCGCGGTGCGCCCGCTGCACGGTTTCCAGTAGCTCGCGGTCGCTTTCGCCCACCGCGCCGACGACAAACTGCGTCGTGATGCTGCGCGCGACTTTTCGTCCTTCACGGCGCGCTCGCTTCATCAGTTCTGATGCCCATGCCAGCCGGCCCCACATGCTGCCGGCGAACTCCTTGTCGGGCGCAAGCTCGCTCAATCGATCCTGATTAGGGGCTTCCAGGTTCAACGAAACGCGGTCGGCAAGTTCGACCGCCCGCTCGATATAGTCGTAAGACGCGCCGGGGATCAGCTTCATGTGGATGTAGCCGGTGTAGCCCTCTTTCAGCCGCAGCCGCTCGACCGTGGCAAGCATCTTCTCCATGGTCGTGTTGGCGTCCGGCACGATGCCGGAAGAAAGGAACAGGCCGTCAACCCGCTTTTCGCGCTGGAGCGAAACGAAGGTCGTCGCCAGCTCGTCGGGCTTGAAGGTGGTGCGTTTGCGGCGGATAGCGCAGCTTGTGAAACAATATTTGCAGGCATAGCGGCATGCGTTGGTCTGCAAAACCTTGAACAGCCGCGTCGTTCCGCCGCCTTCCTGTTTTGCGTTGTAAATAAAGCCGGTGGCGTGTTTGATGCCCTGCTGGATGCTCTGCGTCGCAGGCACGTCGGTCACTTCGTCGGAGGCTTCGCCGCCGAGGATAGCGAGTTTCTGCTGCACGTCAGGTTCCATGATAATCGTCGTGCTCATTGCATCCACCTCGTAAAACATGTGTGCTGTTATTATAGCATGCGGTGCAATAAGCCCAACGACGGATCATCTGCGGCGCGATTGTGCGTATCAATCGTCCAGCAGGCGCTCGCCTCGCGCATAGGTTGCGACCGCGTCCATGTCGAGCGTGATCCCCAGACCGGGCGCAGTGGAAATCGGCAGCATGCCATCGGCGTCGAGCTGCCATGGTTCGGCCACAATCGCGTCGATGAAGGGCGAGCCGGTGAGATATTCGACCAGATCGGTATCGGGAAAGGCCGACGCGAGTTGCAAATCGGCGGCCAGCCCGACTGCGGTGTTCCAGCCGTGCGGAATAAAGCGGATGCCATGCTCCTGCGCCATCCATGCGATCCGCCGCTCCTCGCTGATGCCGCCAACTTTCGTCACGTCCGGCTGTACGATATCGAACGCGCCCGCTTCGAGCCACGGCTGGAAGGATTGCCGCCGCGTCAGCACTTCGCCGCCGGAAATCGGCAGCGGCGCGGCCCGGCGCAGCGCGACATAATCGTCGAAGGCATCCGGGTTCAGCGCTTCCTCGAACCATGTGACATCGTAGTTTGCCAGCATCTCAGCCGCGCGCAGCGCCCATTTGTAGCCCTGCCGCCAGTAGGCGTCGCTGCCGCCCGCATCCACCATGAGCAGGTTGTCCGGCCCAATCGCCTCGCGCGCCGCCCGCACAATCGCCTCGTCCTTGGCATGGCTTACGCGCCCAAACGGCCCCCAGCCGATCTTGAAGGCCCGGAAGCCCTGTTCC
>DASTWM010000068.1:0-23394 GCA_035765855.1 Roseiflexaceae bacterium | reverse complement strand
GGTGCAGGATGCGCCGACCTTCACGCTGCCGATGCTGCTGCCATGGGCGCTGTGGGTGGGGGTGGGAGCAGCAGCGATTGGGAGCACAGTGCAAAGCACAAAGAACAAAGATATGGATGTGCTGCTTCGTTCTTTGTGCTTTGTTCTGTTGATTAGCGGAACGCTCGCATGGGGCTACACCCGCGCGCCATACGGCAACAAGCGCCATCAATGGCTGTTTCGTGAGTTTGGGCAGGCCACGCTCCAGCAACTTCCGCCACATTCGGTTGTCATAACCCATTGGGAGCAAGGCATGCTGCTCCAGTATCTCGTGCTTGTCGAGCACCAGCGCCCCGACGTGCTGGTGGATGTGGTCGAGCCGAGCGATGTGCCGTGGGGCCAGCGCGCCGCCGATCGCTCCCATGGGCAGCCGGTGTTCTTCGTCGGAACGCCGCCAGATGTGGCCGGGCTGCCGATCGACCTCGTCCGCCACACTGAGTATGCCGATCTGTTCCGGCTTGTTCCATGATTTGTGGCGGAGCGCTGTGTTGCCGGCTCCGCCAGTTGTGAATCTCTCGCTGCCCGTACTGCTTGGCTATGCTGCCCCCGCGAGTCCGATCAAAGAATCCGCTCGGCAATCTCATCCATCCGCATGAATACTTCTGCCGGGGCATGGGCCTGCAACGCCTCGATTTGCGTGAATCCCCATGCGACCGCGCCGAACGGAATCCCGGCTTTGGCCGCCGCTTCCAAATCGCGAATTTCATCCCCGATGCACAACGCTTCATGGGGCATTACGCCGCTTTGCTTGAGAATGCGGCGAAAGCGGGCGGATTTCCCGAACATCGAAACGTCGCATTCATAGAATGCAATGCGGGCGGCATTGTCAGGGCCAAGCACCCGACGGGCATTCGCGCATGCATTCGATGTCACCAGCGCGATCTTGACGCCAGCCTGTGACAGTTGCTCGAAAAGCCGATCAACGCCCTCAAACACCGCGATCTGCCCAATGTTCTCCGCAGTCAGTCTGCGCATGTGCCGCCCAATCAGCGGCAGCTTCCACCATGGGACGCCGAGATGCTGCACGATCTGCCGCGCGCCGTAGCCGCGCAAGGTCTCGATCTCGTGCGCCTCGATGCGCTTGAACTGATATTTGTCAGCAATGGTATTAGCAACACTGATAAACCAGGGGAAGGAATCGGCCAGGGTGCCGTCGAAGTCAAAGATGACCAGCTTATATTTCACACCATCTCTCCACGCTCATGTTCGGCAGGTTTGCATAGAATGTAGTGTAGCAGACCAGAAGTGTATCGCACGCAGCGTGCCGATGGGCGCGGCGATTGTCGGAGGCGTGCTCCGTCGGAATGGTTGTGAAAGATGTGAATGGACTACAACCGTGCCAGCACAGGTTCAAGAAATTCGGCGTGTTCCTGGTGGTGTTCGAGTGAACCTTGTAACACAGCAAGCGGCGGGTATCCTTCAAGCCACGAGTATTTGTCGGCATCCGTCAGATCAGCTTCTGAAATCGCCGCGCCAAGCTCCACAAACCGCAGAAACCCTTCACGCCAGTTCTGGTGAACGGTTGACCACGGTTGATCGCGGTAGTGTTGGTACAGCCATGCATTGAGCTCGTGCGGTTGTCCTTCGGCTTCGGGGTCGAATTGTTCCGGCCACGCCGCATATTCTGGCTCGCGATTGTGCATCACCGCTTCAAGGCGGGCAATCGAGCGCTGCTGCCACGCGTGCAAGTGGGCGACCATATCCTTGATTGACCAGTTTTCGGCAAACTCCGGCGTGGTGATCTGCGCTTCGCTCAGGCTGGCGAGGAGCATTTCCCAACGGTTGAATTCGGTTCGTAACGCGTTCAACGTTTCTTGCTTTTCCATATGCGTCCTCCATGGAACATGTTCTTTCTTGCCCGTCGCAGGTGTAAAGGATCGCGCGAGCGAAAACCCTGAAGGGAAAACCGCGCTCAACACAGCATGGCTGTCACACGCTGTCAAAACTGGGTTGAGTTTCAGGAACTATGGCAGACGCAAGAGCGGCGGCCCAACGCCCTGTGCGTCAGCCGCGCCGCCCCGCGAGATCAGGGAAGCCTTTTCGCTGCTTCCCGATGCCAAAATCGCCATGGCCTTGCCGCTGGCAGTGGCGATGATTCATGGGGCGGCGGGAAGCGGGCGCGTGTCCTGGACGCTGCCCCAGTTGCCCAGGAAATCTCCCATGGTGAGCTGCACGCCCTGGCTGCGCAAAATGCCGTAAGCGGTCGTGACGTGATAGAAGAAGTGCGGGATCGCATATGCGAGCAGAAACTGGCTCCCGTCCGAGGACACGCAGCCACGACGATGCTCGAACACTATGGTCCGACCCAGACCCGCTTCGAGGTCATTGGGCGCGATCGTTTGGAGATACAGGATTGTCGTGTCGATGCGATCGTATAAATCCGAAAGGCTTCTCGCGTTGCTCGCGGCAGGTTCTGATCGTGAGCCCAGCAGCCGTGCGATCGCCGCCCTGGAGCCCTCAGCGGCCCAGTGGACGTGAGCGGCCAGGGTGTACGCGTGAAGGTCATACGTCACGCTGTTCGCAACGTCCTCGTCGTGACCATCTTGCGCTGGCCGTGCAGCCAGCAGCGCGGCCTCGCCGCCGCCACGCACGGTGGTGGCGGCTTCCGCCTTCACCAGCTGCGCTCTCAGGTTGGTCAGCCCGCGGACGAATACCTCAGCGGACAGGTCGTAAGCATTCAAAGACACAGGACGTCTCCAGTTCATAAGCATTGCGCTTGCTAGCCGCCTCTGAGTTATCATGCGCACCGGTAGTGCATGGCGACCGCGCCGTTGCGGAGCGGCCTCGCCGAGACCAGCTCGAGCCGCCGTGTGCTGGGCAGCCCGCGCTCGTACAGGGTCGGGCCGTGGCCGGTGATTCTGGGGTGGACAAGGAACCTGTACTCGTCGATCAGATTCAGCCGGTCCAACTCGGTCGCGAGCGTGCCGCTCCCGAGCAGCACACCGGCCGGGGTCGCGTCCTTGAGCTTCTGCACGCCCGTGAAGAGATCGCCGGCGATGTGGTGGCTGTTGGTCCATGGGAAGTCCTTTCGCGTCGAAGATACCACGTACTTCGGCTTGGCCTCGAGCTTGACCGCCCATGCGCGCATCGTCGGCGGTGCCTCCTCGTCGCCACGAGCGACTGCCGGCCAGTAGCTTTCCATCATCTCGTAGGTGACGCGGCCCCACAGCATCGCCCCGCTCTCGTCCATGAGGTGGGTGAAGAAGGCGTGTGTCTCGTCGTCGGCGATGCCCTCCTGGTGGTCGACGCAGCCGTCCAGGGTGACGTTGATACTGAAGGTCAAGAGTCCCATGGTTCTCCTTTCGAGATACGCGACGCCCCGCCGCCTGTGTCCAAAGGCACGAGCCCAAATTCGCGAGCGTGCTCGCCGAACGCCCGCATCCAGCCGCCGCACGCGCTCGCTGCTTCTGAAAACCCGCGATCTTGGGCGCAGCGGTCAACTGCAATGCCGTGTTGGGCCACGCCCAGAGCGGAATGTTATATTAAGTAATTCGTTGTGGCTTGCATAACTACCTGCTCGTCATATTCCTTTTATTTGGTGCCTGGTTGCGCTTCCCAATGATTGCGTCCCCAAAGCTGTTCAGACTCACGCAGATAGTCATCCCGCATTTCGTCAGTGACGTGCTGCGGGTCTGGAATGAAGTAAAACCACGGTAACCCATCTTGCAGGAGGCGTGCTTCGTGTGGCTCGTACCAATCATGATCACCGCGGTTGGCATCAAGGCGCGTGCAGCAACCAAATGAACAGCCACAGCCGCCTGTGACGATCGATTGCAGATTCCGAAAAGCCACTTCTCGCGATTCGTAGTATCCTGGAGCAAACCAATCACCAGCCGAAAGCCAGTGAAAACAGTAGGCTTGCGGACATACATCTACTGGTGGCTTCTCGAATCGATCCCAATCAGGCATAGTGTTTTCGATGAGCAATAAATAGAAGAGCATTTACGAGAGAAATCGTACCACGGAAATCATATGTTTAGTCAGGACGACCTATATCTTCTACTACATTCAAGATTAAATCACGTCGCGCAGCCAGTATTTCATACTGGAGAAATTTATCGTTGTGCCTCAACCCACATTGAACGGGATGACAAGAATGATGAGGCGCGGCCCAACGGCTTGCCCATCACCCGCCGCCAAGGCGCAACGGACGTGTGAAAATCGCCGCGATCCCCGCGCCGAAGGCGCGGGTCGGACTGCAATGCCGTGTTGGGCGCGATCGCACACTCCTGCGTGGCGCACATGGAGAAGCAGCTTTCAAATGGAGGTTTTAGGATTGTGGCTGTGTGCGCCGTTGTTCGAGCCATCGAGCAAATGATGCAGGACTCTCAGCTGATTTTTTGCCTAACAACAATCCTTCGACACCGATATCTTCGTCGAGATCGGGCCAATGCAGCCCAAATCCTGCCCCTGCAATCTGTACATTCGCACGCTCTGCCGCTGTTCCATACGCTAAGCGTGGAAACCATCCAATAGGGACAGCAATCGTGCGACCATCCTCCAGATCGACGCTTAAGGTGTCATCGGTGACGGTGACGTGAATAGCTTTAGGAGGTGCTAGTAGCACCGGTGCAGAATCTGTCCCATTCATCGCGCAATTGCTCCACATGTTCACGGGTGATCCGTTCGATCTCCCGTAATTCACGCCGGCTATAACCATGATTGTCGGCAACGTGTACGTCAGGATCGAGCCAAAGCTTCGCGGTCAGGTCGCTGCGGTCCACGTGCATATGTCGCGGCTCACCGCAATCGTAGGAGTAGAAATAGAACCGGTATGGTCCAATACGCAAGGCTGTCGGCATAGTACATCTACCAGATTATCTCCTCCAAGTCACAGTATAGCATATTCGATGGGAATGCAATAAGTAGAGCGTGGTGTGATGGGGAGTGTGTTCAGGCGTTGCTCGAAGTGAGTAAAAACCTGAGAGCGCCCAACGCCAAGCTCACCCGCCGCCGGAAGCGGAGTGAGGAGGAACGACGAACGGAGCTGTAGGCGGTCGGGTGCAGCGCCTTGTTGTGGCGCTGTTGAGCGAGTAATAGGTGTGGTGTTTCACTCGTTTTGCGACCATTGCTCCATGTCCTCGACAGGACGCGGCAAACGACCTTCAAGCCACTCAGCACATAAAGCTGGCGTGAACTCATTGTCTTGTGCTTCGATAACCCATGATAAAAAGTCCTCTGGCCCGCCGTTGATATATGGCGACGGAGAGACCGGCATAAATACCGTTGGCAAGCGTTCGTCAAGAGAAACGTAGTTGAGAACATGGCCTAATTCTTGAACGACGTGCCAAGCAAGAGGATGATGAGTGTCAATAACGAACTTTACCCACCAATTGCCATTCTCAAATCGCCCTTTGCCGATAGGCGCACTGATGCCAGGCACGCGCAGAAGATACTGTTCCAGCACATCTAAGTCTTGGTTTTCGCCCATGCTCTTATTCTACTATTTCTTCATTTCGGCTTCCGAGCAGCAAGCGCAGCGCCACAACATGCTTATGAGTAGACTGCATCCCGCCCTGCAACTTAATTCCGATATTGACGTTTTAGGCTGCATCCAACGCCATCTAAAACGCTTATAGGGAAATTAGGCTGCGTGCGCTGCTGTCCCATCCGCCATTTTAGCATGTTAGACAGCCCATGTTGCAGCCTAACATCCTCAAACCCTCTATAATCCACAATTCTCCGCGGCGGTCCTTACTGCACGCGCACGTCGCTCGACTGGTCGGTGTAGCGGTATCGCCCACGCGGTCTGTGCCAGATGCTTGTGTTGCAGTTTACATCTCTGACATCTGATAAATGACGGGCCGGTATTTAGGTTCAGGAATAGGGTTTCCCTCAGCCTGGGCTGCTGCCAGCCATTCCGCTTTTGCCTGTTCAACTTCCTGAAGCGCCGCGCGGGGCGTTTCACCCCATGCTGAGCAAGCCTCTAAATCTGGAATATCGGCTATGTAGCCTTGATCTTCGTCGCTGTAAAAAATATTAATTATGATAATCGCGCATCACTCCTCCAAACACAAACTCACGTCCAATCTGCAAGCCAGACAACGTCAGGAAAAGCACCTTTGACTGCATTCACGAAGCGCTCGTCGGCAGTGACAAAGGAACATTGCTCGCGAAGACTGAGTGCAAGATAGAGCGAATCATACACTGTACGCTGATGTGCGATTGCGAGTTGGTAGGCATCACCTAACAACGCAGATGTTGGTGTCAGGGAAAACGTGAGCTCCTGAAACGTATCGAGCGCTTCCTGTGCTTCTACTGCTGTCCACCGCTTGAGCAGTGTGTGTTTCTTCCATATGATGTTGCCGACCTCAGCAAGCAGCAAATCAGGTGCAAGCAGCGTCAGCATTCCCTGTTCGTACGCGAGCAAAATACGTTCAGCTTCCACAGCGTACGGTTCAGCATCAAACCACTTGATGACGACACTGCTATCAACAACAAGATCTGTCATTGTTCATCGCATCCGATCTGTACGAAGCAGTTCAACGCTGTCAGGTGCCTCGCCATAATTCGTCTGCATCCGCTCGCGAAACATCCGAATCGCATGGACTGTTTTACGGCGCTGAACCTCGTTGCTGTCTGAGGATGCCCATAGTTCCAGTAAATCCTCAACACTGTTCAAACGATGTCGCTGAGCTTCCGTTTTCAAGCGTTTGTACAAATTATCTGAAATTGTAACAGTCTGACTCATAGCACCGCTCCTTTTGTAATACGCTCATGCACATTATACCCTCTTGTGCCAAACCTTTCGCGTCTGATGTTTGTACCATATATCCGGACGAAGAGGTTTATCTTATATCGTATATCGCGCAGCCCAGCATCCCCTCACCGCACCCGCACGGCGCTCGGCTGGTCGGCGTAGCCAGTCATCTCGATGTAGCCGCTGCCGCCGACCGGCTGCCCGCCCGCCGTGCCTTCGATCTGCACCGCGCCCTCCCAGTAGGCCACCGAGAGCGGCAGTTCCTGGTCGGCGAGGTACGGCGTGAGCCGCAGATCAATGTTGGCCGACGGCACCTGGAGCCGCCATGTCGCTGGATAGCTCGCGCCGTCGCGCGGGCTTTGCCAGGTACCCTCCGGCGTCAGCGTGATCTCGTCGGCATGCAATGTACGGGCCGTGCCGTCGGCGCTGACCAGCGTGCCGGCGCTGTACGGATCGCTGCGGCCATCGCGGAGCCGCAGCTGAAAGCTCATCAGGTCGCGCCCGTCGCTCAATTGCAGCGCGAACCAGTCCCAGCCCACCTGGTCAGGGGCCAGCGCGCTGGTGCTCCACTCGCGGTCCATCCAGCTCAACCCGCTTACCTCGAAACGCATGCCGCCGAGCTGGATCGCGCCACTGGTCGGCATGCGCGTGAGCGAATAGTAATATGAGGCGTTGCCCGGCTCGGCGCTCTTCTGGCTCAGGCCATGGTCGCCCTGCAGCACCACCGGCTTGCCACGTTCGAGCGTCAGGTCAATGGCGACATCGGCCTGCGCGGCATGCAGGCGCATCGGCAGTCCGTCTGCGCCCTGGCCTGCGGCGCTCCAGCTTTCCAGCCACACGCGGAACGGATCGCCAGTCGCGCCCGCCAGTCCCGCGCCGTCGCGGCTGAAGCGCTCGAAGGCGTGGAACTGTTTGCCAGCCACATCCGTCAGCGCGAAGTGGGCCATGTAGATGTTCGACGTGGCCCAGTCGGATGGGCGTTGCGGCTTGTCGGGCGCGAGCGCAAAGCGGAAAAACGTCAGTTGATAGCCGAAGTGCCTGCCGTCCGCCGCGTCGAGGTTGCCAGTGTAGTACCACCATTCTGTCGCGTACTCCTGATGCGGGCCGTGATCCTGCGGGAAGACGAACGGGCGCGGTTCAGTCGCTTTCGCAAAGCCTTGCTGATTCGATCCAGCCAGCGCCTCGGCCACCGTCAGGCGCGTCTGCGGCGCGGCGGGCGGGGCGGAGGCAGCGCAGGCGGCGAGTAGCAGCGCTGCTGCGACGATGGATATAAGCCTGGCAAGATGGCAAGGTGACAAGATGACAGGATACCGCGCGCAAGCGAGCTTTTCGTCCTTCGTCCTTCGTCTTTTGTCAGGAGTTCGTAAATCGCAAATCGTAAATCGCAAATGCATCTACTCCTCCCGCAACGCCAGCGCGGGCGCGGTACGGCTCATGCGCCACGCCGGGTACAGCCCGGCCAGCAGTGCGGCGACGATAGCGACCAGCAGCGCCTGCAAAAACAGCCCGCCATCGAGTTGAAATTGAAGCGTCCAGCCGAACGAGCGCTTGTTGATCACGAACACCAGCACCATGGCCAGCGCCACGCCAAGCGGGATCGCCAGCAACCCGGCCACCAGGCCAATCAAGCCGGTCTGCGAGAGGACCACGCCCCACAACTGCCCCGGCGTCAGTCCAATCGCCCGCAGCGTGCCAAGTTCGCGGGCGCGTTCCAGTTGCAGCGCCATCAACGCCGACAGAATGCCGACGAACGCCACGATCATGGCTAATAGTTGCAGCACCGACGTGATCGCGAAGGTGCGGTCGAAGATTTCGAGCGAGGCGGCCCGCAGCGCTTTGTTGGACTGGATCTGAATAACTTCATCCGCGCCGACATGGTCGCGCAGGCGCTGAACGAGCGTATCAACGTCCATGCCGGGCGCGGCATACACGGCCAGTGACGAGATCGCCTGGTCGTTCCACAGGGCTCGATAGTGATCGAGCTTCATCATGACCACGCCCTGGTCGGAGCCGTAGTCGTAAAAGATGCCCGTCACGCGCAGTTGCTTTTCGCCCGTGCCAGTGAACACCGTCAGCATGGAGCCGGGATGCAGGTTGCGGCGGTAGGCCAGCGGCTCAGAAACAAGCACAGCGCCCGAATCAAAGTCCGGCCAGATTGACGCCGGGTCGCCCTCCGCAAACTGGTAGGCCGCTCGGTCGCGTTGCGGGTCTACATCGGTGCCAATCACAATCACCGAACCGTTCGGTGTATCGGCCTCGATGTTGCGATAGCGGCGGATGCCCGCAACGCCCGGCACGTTCTGGAAGCGCTGGAGCAGGTCGGGCGGCAGGGTTGTGTCCACCCGCGTGGCCGATTGACCGGGCGCAGACACGTAGATGTCAGCCTGGAGCGTGGCATCAAGCCATTGAATCACGGTCTGGCGGAAGCTGCTGACCATCAGCCCCACGCCGATCGTCACCGACACGGCGATCATCAGCGCCGCGATGGCGACCGAGGTACGGCTCAGCGTCGCGATGACATCGCGGGCCGCCATGCGACCCAGCAGGCCCATCATGCGGCCCAACAGCGGGCGGGCCGCGCGCATGAACAGCAGGGTTGCGCCCGGCGTGAGCGCCGCCGCGCCAATCGTGATGCAGAACAGCGCCGCGAAGCTCAGCACAATGCTTTTGCTGGGAATGAGCAGCAGTCCCATGCCAACAAGCAGCAGCCCGCCGCCGACGGCAGACGCCAGCGGTACCGCTTGCCGGATGCGCTCCTCATATGACGAGCGGCGCAGCACCGTGCGCGGCGGCGTCAGCGTCGCCTCAACGGCCGGCACGGCAGCCGCGACCAGCGTCGCTAGCACGCCGAGCGCAAAGCCTTTGATCAATGGCCCGCTGCTGATCGCCACGTCGCGCACCGAGACGACGAAGTACAGGTCGTTGATCGTCTGCGTGACCAGCCCGACCAGCCCGCGCCCCAGCGCCACGCCCAGCAGCAGCCCGGCCGCTGAGCCGATCATGCTGATTCCCAATGCCTCGCCCAGCACCAGCACAAAAATCTGGCCGCGCGTCACGCCGATACAGCGCAGCGTGCCGAGCAGCCCGCGCCGCTGCACGACCGAGAATGTGATCGTGTTATAGATCAGGAACATGCCGACAATCAACGCCAGCATGCTCAGCGCTGTCAGGTTCAGCTCGAAGGCGGCGGTCATCTGCTGAAGCGTTTCGGTGCGCGTTGCTGGCTGAACCAGCCGCGCGCCGGGTGGCAGAATATGCTCGATCTGCTGCTGCGCCGCCGCGCCCGCCGGACCCTCCGGCAGCACAAGGTCGATCTGGCTCAGCTTGCCGACCATGCCCATCCACTCCTGCGCGGTGGCTATGTCGGTGATCATGAGGCCGTCGAGCGCGCGGCTGCTCTGCTCGTCCTGTGGTTGGAGCAGCCCGATGACCCGCGCCGTGACGGTGCGCGGCCCGAAGCGCAGGCGCATGTCCGATCCATTTGTGATGTTGTACGCCTGCGCTGTGCCGGCTGACATGAGCGCCGTGCCGGGCTGCGTGAGCAGCGCTGTCAAATCACTGCCTGGCCCGCGCTGGCCGCCCGCTGTCAGGTAAGGCCGGAAGCTGGACTCGGCAAATGGATCGATGCCCAGAATGTGCAGCGTCAGGCCGGGATGATCGGGCGCGGCAGCGTAGCCCTCGATCAGCGGCGCGGACTGGCGCATGCCAAGCTCCACGCGCAGCTGCCGGTAAATGGCGTCGTCCAGGCCTTCCGGGCCGCCGACGATCTGGTGCGTGGCCGGACCGGTCAGCGTCTCGGTCGAAAGCGTGAACGCGCGGCGGGCGCTGTCGTTCGCCAGGTCAATCGCAACGACCACCGCCACGCCAAGCGCCACGCCCAGAATTGCCAGGCCGACCTGCCATGGGTGGCGCAGCAGATGGCGGAGCGAGGTTTTGAAAAGGGTTGGGGTCATTTGTTCGAGTTCTGAGTTTTGAATGTTGAGTTTTGAATAGAGGAGTTCCTTAACTCACAACTCATAATTCATAACTTTCTCTTCGACAATCTGCCCGTCCTGCATGCGGAACACGCGGTCGGCAATCGTCGCAACTTCTTCGCTGTGTGTCACCATGAGCAGGTTCTTGCCCGCGCGGCGCGTCAACGTGTCGAGAAGTTCCAGCACATGCTGGCCGGTCTCCACGTCCAGATTGCCGGTCGGCTCGTCGGCCAGCACCAGCAGCGGGTCGTGAACCAGCGCGCGGGCGATGGCGACACGTTGTTGCTCGCCGCCTGAAAGCCGGTCGGGATACACGCCGCGCCGGTCGGCCAGGCCAACCTGCTCCAGCAATTCGAGCGCATGGGCATGGCCGCGCGCATCGGCCCGTCCGCTGAGTTCCAGCGGCAGCAGCAGATTCTCGAACACGGTGAGCGTCGGCACCAGGTTGAAGAACTGAAAAATAAAGCCGATGTTGTCACGTCGAAACAGCGTGCGCTCGCGTTCCGACATGGTGGTGATCGGCGCGCCGCCGATGATGACCTCGCCAGTCGTTGGTGTGTCAATGCCGCTGACCAGGTTGAGCAGCGTGCTCTTGCCGGAACCGCTGCGACCCAGCAGCGCCACGAACTCGCCGCGCGCAAACGTCGCCGAAAGGTCGCGCAAAATAGGCCGTGCTTGCCCGCCCTCCTCATAGCTTTTGCTGAGGTGATCGAGCACAATCAGCGGCGCGGCATGGTCGTTCGTTTGCAGCAAATCTGGGTTCATGTTCATCATGTTTTAGCAGTGCAGCTTAATATAGATCTGCCAGGATTGTGCATTTTAGCACAAATATATCTACGCGCCTTGCGCTACGGTGGATGTGTGTAAGCGCTATGCTATAATGAATTTGATATGCTGGATGTAACCATCAACAACACCGCAAAAGAGGCATGCGTTCCGAAAGGTGAGGAGCTATGATTGGTGCAGCAATTGGCGGCTTGATCGCGCTCGCTGCGGCGCTGGTCTTTGTGGTTGTGGGTCTCATGACCGTTATCGGTGGCGCTGAAGCAACCGAGCAGCAGATCATTCCCGGCTTTCGGCCCGACAATCCCGGCCTGTTGCAGCGCGCCATGACGTTACTCGGCCTGTGGGGGCCGATTCTCGTTATCCTCGTGTTTTGCCTGCTGGCGGGCTGGCGCATCTTTAGCGTGGTGGTTGGCGCGCTCTAGGGAGGGCTACGCCTCGGAAGCGTCACGCGCAAGGCCCTGGCCTTCCCTCAAAAGAAATGCGTCGAGGTCCGCGCGGCGAATGCCCACGGTGCCGTCGGCGCGCTGCACGGTCGGCAGCCCGCGCTCGATCCACGCCCGCACGGTGTCGGCGTCGTTTTGCATCAGCACGGCTGCTTCATCAATCGTTAATACGTCGTCTTCCATGGTGCCGCTCCTTTCATGCCCAAGAATATACGTTCAACCTAGCAGATTCTATGCCGCATGTGCATGGTACCGAAGGCGACGGAAAGCGGCAACTATTGCTCCTGCGCCTGAAGGTAGAAGCGCGGAATCTCGACATCGAACAGCACATCGTCCGAGCCGATGAAGTGGTACGCGCCCTCCATGTAGCCCTGCGGCGACTTCAGAATGCAGAAGCTGTTATACTCATGCACCTCGCCGGGGCCGAGAATGGGCTGCTGGCCGACCACGCCTTCGCCTTCAACCTGTTGATCTTCGCCAATCGAATCATGAATCAGCCAGCGGCGCGAGAGCAACTGCGCGCGTTTTTTGCCGACATTTTCAATCCGTATAAAATATACGAACACATAGCGGTTCAGGAATGGTTGCGACTGCGCCTGCAAGTAGGCTGGCCGCACAGTAACGCGAATGTTGCTGGTCTCGCGGTAGAAAAATGGTCGCTCGATCATAGGCCGATCCTTTGGTGCGCATGCCTCCCGCTAGTATAGCACCTCTCATGGGCAGTAATTGGTTGGAACCGTGCCCTTGACAGCACGAGATTTGCTTTTATAATGAATGTACGTTCATTCGAAAGAAACTATGTCACCACGAACCGACGAACAAAATGAAACGCTTCGCGCCGAAAGTCGCGCTCGCATTCTTGAGCATGCGCTGCGGCTCTTTGCGGCGCACGGCTACGAGGCCACATCGGTGCGCATGATCGCGCAGGCGGCGGGCATCGCCCAGGGGCTGCTGTACAACTATTTTGCAGGCAAAGAGCAGCTCCTGCATGCGATTTTCGCGCAGAGCATGGCCGATGTGCGCGAGTCATTTGCGCATGCTGAAGATTCTCAGGATTCGCGCCCGCAGATTGAGCGGTTGATTCGTGCCAGCTTTGCGCTTGTGCGGCAGCATCGTTTGTTCTGGCAGCTTTCCTACAGCGTGCGCATGCAACGCGCGGTGCTGGCCGGGCTGGGCGATGATCTGCACGCATGGACGGCCACCATTCGCGCCACGCTGGAAGGCTACTTCCGAGCGGCTGGCGCTGCTGCGCCAGAAGTCGAGGCGGCGATTCTGTTCGCGCTGATCGACGGCGTGGCGCAGCATTACGTGCTCGATCCGGAAAACTACCCGCTTCAGGCCGTCGAAGATGCGCTCGTGATGAAGTATACATAACCGCTAAGACACGAAAACACCAAGTCCGAAAGGAGCAACCATGAATGGTCCAGCATGGCTTGACCGAACCGCGTATCCGTTCGACTCACACGTCCTGAAGCTTGACGCCGGGCGCATGCATTACCTTGACGAAGGTGATGGCCCGCCGGTGCTGCTGGTGCATGGCACGCCGACATGGTCATTTCTGTACCGCCACATTGTTGCCGCGTTGCGCCCGCGCTTCCGTTGCATTGTGCCGGATCACATCGGCTTCGGCTTGTCAGACAAACCGCCGGATTGGACTTACCGCCCCGCCGACCATGCGCGCAACCTGCGGATGTTGATTGAACATCTTAACCTTCGAGATTTTACGCTGGTCGTCCATGATTTTGGCGGGCCAATCGGCCTGCCGTACGCCATCGAGCGACCGGACAACGTCAAGCGGCTAGTGCTGTTTAACACGTTCATGTGGTCAATTCGCGCTGATGCGGCCAAACGACGCCCTGCGCAACTGTTCAGCACAGCGCTCGGGCGGCTGCTCTACCTGCGCCTGAATTTTTCGCCGCGGGTGATTCTTCCGGCGGCCTGGGGCGATAAAAGAACATTGACACCTGACGTGCGGCGGCACTACACAGCGGTACATCAGCAACCCGACGAGCGGCACGGCATGTGGGGCTTCGCGCGCGAACTGCTCGGTTCAAGCGATTGGTTCGACGGGTTGTGGGCGCGGCGCGACCGTATCAAGGATATACCTGCACTGCTGCTGTGGGGCATGAAAGATCCGGCCTTCACGCCGCAGGATCTGGCGCGCTGGCAGGCACTGTTCACCAACGCGCAAACGAGAACGTTCCCAAACGTCGGCCACTTCGTGCCGGACGAAGCTGGATCGGCGGCAGCGCAAGAAATCATGACATTTCTCACCAACCGCGCGCCGGAGGCACATGAGCAAACTATGCTGTATTCTGGTGTAGAATAGCGCGGTGCGATGGCATTTGCTGGTGAGATGAAAGATGAGCTTTTCGATTGAACAACTTTCCTCCGAAGCGCTGCCCGCCGCGCTGCCGGACCTCGTGCGGCTGTTGCAGGACGCGGTGGATGGCGGCGCGTCGGTCGGGTTTCTGCCGCCGTTGAGCATGGACGAGGCTACGAGCTACTGGGAGTCGGTGCTGGCGAGCGTGCAAGGTGGCGGGCGCGTGCTGCTGGTCGCGCGTCAGGGCGGCGCGGTGGTGGGCAGCGTGCAGCTTGCGTTGGAGCAGCGCCCGAATGGCAGGCACCGCGCCGAAGTGCAGAAGCTGCTGGTGCATCGCGCGGCGCGGCGGCAAGGCATCGCGCGGGCGCTCATGGCCGCCATTGAGGACACGGCACGGCAGCACGACAGAAGCCTGCTGGTGCTTGATACGCTGCGCGGCGATGCGGCGGAGCAGTTATACCGCCAGATTGGCTACGTCGAAGCGGGAGAGATTCCGCAGTACGCACGGGGCGCGGACGGCGCACTGCATGCGACCGTGGTGTTTTACCGGATGGTGTAGCGCGGCGATTCCTCCACCTCAGCGCTGCGGCAGTTCCTGGAGCCGCGTCAGTTTGTTGGTGATGCGCTGGATCAACATGACAATGTATACACCTGACAGCGCTATAAATACTACTTGCGTCACACATACTGCCGTGCGATAATACCTATACAGGCAGTACATCACACTTTTTACTCAAAAGATAGTTGTTATGCACAATGAAATTATTTTTGTCGTCAATGATTCGCCAGAAGGTGGGTACGAGGCGCATGCGCTTGGATTCGCGATCTTCACTGAGGCCGACACACTCGCCGACTTACGCGAGATGGTCAAGGATGCCGTTGCATGCCACTTCGATGACGCAGAGCGGCCTGCTTTGATTCGGCTGCACTTCGTCCGCGAAGAAGTGTTGGCAGCATGATACGATAGTAACAATGCGTACTCCACGTAATCTTGCTGGTGACGAGCTTATCAAGCGCCTGGGGTGGTTTGGATATGAGCCAACACGACAGAGCGGCAGTCATGTTCGCCTCACACGCCGTTCTCCGGACGGCGAACATCATATTACTGTGCCTTTGCACAGTCCACTTCGCGTAGGTACATTGAATGCAATCCTGAGCGAAATTGCTGGCAATCTTGGTGTCAGCAAAGATGATCTCATTCGCGGCATTTCATAGTTTATTGACGCTCACGCGGGCGCGGCAGCAGGCACACAATGCACTCTTCTTCTATCAACGCCACAGCAGCCCAGCAACCAACCGGTGTCGTTTCGCAAGGCATTGAACTTGGCGGCACCGTCGGATGTTTAGGGGCGAGTGGCTATCTGTTGCTCTACTTTC
Organism: Roseiflexaceae bacterium; assembly: GCA_035765855.1. Lineage (GTDB taxonomy): Bacteria > Chloroflexota > Chloroflexia > Chloroflexales > Roseiflexaceae > DASTWM01. The sequence goes on along the minus strand of DASTWM010000068.1, from coordinate 7,752 downwards.
TGTTGTCGCTTCTCGGGGGATTAGGCACTGTATGGACAAGCCGAAGCTTTGATCTGCTGGGTACTGTATTCATCCTTGTCTACACCATCATTGTTGGGACCATCATCGGCATTCTGCCAGCCGTCATTCTTGGGGTCGTTACTGGCGCAGTGATTGGTTTCAGTCAGCGCTTGCTCAGCCAACAACTTACGCTCGCGCGGGCGCGCTGGCTGGGCATTATGCTGTGCGGCATCCTTGCGGCGCTGGTGCATGGCGGCCTGTGGTGGCGGCATATTCTCGCGCCGCGCGACGGATTTGTGTATGTGATACTTTTAGGCGTGCCAACTGTGATCTATGTTGTTCTTGGCGCGTGGCTCAGCGGACAACTTTTTCAGGAAACCCGAGATGAGGGTTAAAACCGTGGCTAGTTGATAATAGTATAAATCCTGCACGTCCCAATCCGTGATTACAGCATCAATTCCATTACGAGACGTGCAGGGTTTAACGCTACGGCGCGCTGCAAGTGAAGGTTTTCATTGAAACGCAATGAGATGCTTCCTCTGTCAGCATGACAATGTATAGCATCGCTTCACCTACGAGCAGCGCCGCTGCGGATCATAGCCCATCCCCGCCCTTGCTCAGCACCTCGCGCGAGCGGCCATCCTCGGCTGGCCCGACCACGCCCTGCTGCTCCAGCAGATCAATCAACTGCGCGGCCTTGCTGTAGCCGATCCGCAGCCGCCGCTGCAAGAGCGACGCCGAAGCGCGGCTGTGCTGCTGCACCAGCTTAATCGCTTCCGGCAGCAATTCGTCCTGATCCTCGACGCTCAGAAACTCGCCCGGCCCCTGCATCATTACTGGTGCTTGACGCTTGATGCTTGATTCGTCCGCCGTTTGTTGTTCGCTGCTCGTCGCTGATAGACTGCCCGCTGCTGGCTGCTGACTGCCGACTGCCGACTGCTGACTGCCGTCGTCCGTCTGCTCCGGCGGCTTGGCATTGCGCCAGAACGACACGATCCGCTCCACTTCTGAGTCAGATACCCAGGTGCCCTGCACGCGGATCGGTTTGGCGGCGTCGGCGGCGAGGTACAGCATGTCGCCGCGACCGAGCAGGTGTTCCGCGCCGTTCATGTCGAGAATCACGCGCGAGTCGATCTGCGATGTGACGGCGAAGGCGATCCGTGACGGGAAATTAGCCTTGATCAAGCCAGTGATTACGTCCACCGACGGGCGCTGCGTCGCAATCACCAGATGAATGCCAGTCGCGCGCGCCATCTGCGCCAGGCGGCAGATCAGCGTTTCCACCTCGTCAGGTGCCATCATCATGAGATCGGCCAATTCGTCAATAATAATCACGATGTACGGCATCGGCTCGAGGTCGGCGCGCTTGCGGGCGGCCTGCTTGTAGCTGTCGATGTTGCGGAAGCCATGCTTGGCGAAAATCTTGTAGCGCCGCTCCATCTCGCGCGTGGCCCACTTCAGCGTCGGCACCACCCGCTCAAGCTCAGTCACGACCGGCGACAGCAGGTGCGGAATATGGTTGTACACCACCAGTTCGACCATCTTCGGGTCGACCATGATGAATTTCAACTCGTCCGGCGAATGCTTGAGCAGCAGCGCGCAAATGATCGAATTGATGCCGGCGCTTTTGCCGGAGCCGGTCGCGCCGGCCATGAGCAGGTGCGGCATGCGCTCCATGCCAGCCACGACCGCCGCGCCGGACACGTCCTTGCCGAGCGGCAGCTTGAGCCTGTATTTGGCGTGTTCAAACTGATCGCTTTCGATCACTTCACGCATGCCGACGATTGACGTGGCAGAATTCGGAATCTCAATACCAATGCTGTTTTTGCCGGGAATTGGCGCTTCGATGCGCAGCGACTGCGCCGCCAGCGCCAGCGCAAGGTCGCGCTCAAGCGACGTGATTTTGCTGACCTTCACGCCAATCGCAGGCACAAGCTCGAACTGCATGACCGCCGGGCCGACGTTAACGGCATCGACGCGGGCCTCGACCTTGAAACTGGCGAGCGTATCTTCAATCAGCCGCGACTTATCACGTTTTTCGTCGTCGCTGATCGTGCCTTCGGCATAGGTTTCAAGCAGATCAATCTTTGGCAGCGGCCAGGCATGGTACACGGCCGGCGTATCAAAGCCGTCGAGCGGCTGCTGCACCGTTTCTTCGACTGGCACCGTCGGAGCGGCCATCTTTGGCGCGGCGGGCTTGGCCAGCAAACCTTCCAGCACAGAATCCGAGGTGCCATTCGCGGGAGCAACAGGCTTTGTTGCTGGCGCAGGTGTCGCTGGCTGCGGCTTTCTCGCTTCCGGGCGGTTGAACAGACTGGCGCGGGTTGGCCGGGCGGCGATGGGCGTCGGTATAATTTCGTCCGCGTCCGGCGGCGGAATATACTGCGCCTCGGCATCATGCCGCCGCGATGCGGTGGTGAGCGGCTCCACATCAATGATATCGCCCGCTGGCATGAACCGCCGCCGCTCTGACGAACCGCTCCACAGCGTGACCCAGAAGCGCCCCAGCCCATCGCTCATGCCGGTGATGAGATCGCGCGGCGAGATCTTAAATGTCAGGACAATGCCCGCAAGCCCAAGAAAGCAGAAGATCACAAATGTGGCCGGGCGGCCAAACAGGCTGGCGATGCCTTCCAGCAGCACGTTGCCGATCACGCCGCCGCCCTGCCCAATTTTGTCGGCCAGGTCCAGGCGACCGCCGAGCGCAAACTCCAGCATGACCAGCAACGTCATCAGGATCATGAACGTGCCGATCACGGTTTCGCCAGTCAGCCTGATATCCTCGAAATGCTCCTGCCACAGGATCGCAACGCCGAGCAGGCCCAGCGAAAGCGGCACCAGCAGCGAGCCCCAGCCCAGCAACTGCTGCGTCAGTTCCACCCAGCGGCGGCCCACCGCGCCTGCCGAACCGGAAAAGTACAGCACAATCGTCACAACCGCAATGCCGATCAGCGCGATAGCAAACAGCTCGCGCTGGCGGTCAGGGCTGATCGACAATGGGATGGCTGGTGGCGCGGTGCGTTTGGATTGAGCCGAGCGGCTGCGCGTGTTCGTGGATTTGCGGCTCCGCGTCGTCGTAGCTTTACGGTTCGTCGTGGTGCGCTTCGCCATTCGTTCGCCTCGCTCGTTATTGCATGGGCCACAGAGGACAGAGAATACAATTCGCGGCAACTCAATCTGAACAGCTCGTATTATAGTCAAGTTGCTTCGCCTGCATTATAGCACATCTGCACGCATGTTCGCACAAAACATGCCGAAAAGCGCATCCTCATGTATTCGAGCATGCTTTCAGATATGCTGACAGTAGCGTGCGCTGTGCGGCGCGTGGTTAGCGATGCCAGTGGCGATGATCGATCCGGCGCGGAATCGGCAGCACGAACGGCTGATTCGTAAGCAGCCGCAGTGGCGTGCCATGGACGAGCGCCTCGGCAGCCTGCGGATCGAGCAATTCGGCGGCGCGGTCGCGGGCAGCGGCGAGTTGCGGCGTCCGAGGCGGGCGCGTGCCGTGCGCATCGCTGGCGAGCACATGCGCCATGCCGTGCGTCAGCAGCGCGACGCTGACCCGTTCCAGTTGCTCGCCCTGTCCGCCGGTCAGCGCCGCGGCAGTGATTTGCACCAGCACGCCGCGCTCGACCAGCGGGCGCAGGCGGTTGGGGTTTTCCTGCACGTCGGGGATGCGTTCGGGGTGCGCCAGCAGCACGCGGTAGCCAGCGACCTGGAGCGTGAAAATAGCGGTGTCGAACGTCGGCGGCAGCGCGCCATACGGCGGCTCGAACAAAATCGTGCGGCTGTCGCCGTATGGCAGGATCAAGCCCTGCTTCAGCCGCTGGTCGACGCCCGATTCGTAGGCGATTTCGGTGCCGGGGATGACTTCAAGCGGCATGTCCTCCGCGCGCAGGGCGGCGTTGAGTTCATTCACGCTTTGGCGAATCAGCGCCGGTTCATAATGGCGGCATGCGAACGAGCGCGGGCTGTGCGGCGTGGCGACGACTGTACGGATGCCGTCAGCAGCGGCCATGCGCGCCATCGCCAGCGAATCCTCGAAGGTGTGCGCGCCGTCATCGAAGCCATGCAGAATGTGACAGTGCAGATCAATCATACTGATGTTTGGTGCTTGATGCCTGATACACAATTCATGTATCGAGCATCACGAATCAAGCATTAACCGTAATACCCGTAACCTTGCTCGACTTCGGCGTTGTTCAGCACCACGCCGACTACATTCGCCTTGCCGCGCTCCAGCATCTCTCTGGCCTGCCGGGCATGATCGCGGGTGGTGTGGTTGGCCTTTAACACGAGCAGCACGCCATCCACGCGCGTCGCCAGCACCGCCGCGTCGGTGACAGCGATGACCGGCGGCGTGTCGAACAGCACCACATCCGCTTCGGCGCGCAGCCGCTCAATAATCGCTTCCATGCGCCGCGAGCCGAGAATGTCGGCGGGGCGCGGCGGTTGTGGCCCGCTGGTCAGCACCTGCAAGCCCGGCACGCCGGTCTGCTGGAGCGGCAGCATGCTGTCATCATTCGCCAGAATCATGCTGGTCAGCCCCATGTCGTTTGGCAGGTTGAACAGCGTGTGGATCGTCGGGCGGCGCAGGTCGCAATCGACTAAAATCACGCGCTGCTCGGCCTGCGCCATGGTGACGGCCAGATTTGCCAATGTCGTGGATTTGCCTTCATCCGGCACCGTGCTGGTCGCCAGCAGCGTCTGAAGCGGCTTATCAAGACTCGAAAATTGAATATTTGTGCGCAGCGTGCGGTATGCTTCCGCGGCGGGCGAGCGCGGGTCGCGCAACGCCACCAGCGCCGAATCTGCGCGTGTTGTTGTCGTCATGTCGTTTCCTGGTGTTTGGGTGGATGCCAGCAGACGCGACAGCAGCGCGTCATCCTGGCTCGAATGCGCCGCCATGATCTACGTCAGCCGCCGGAGCGCGCGCCGCCAGCCAGCCTGCGCTGCGCGGCTCTGGCCTTGCGCGCGCTGGTCATGATCGACCGTCGGGATAGAACCCAGCACTGTCAGGCCCACGTAGCGCTCGATATCGGCGCGGCTCTTGAGCGTGTTATCCAGCGCTTCCAGCAAAAAGGCCAGCAGCACGCCAAGCACGAGACCAAGGAACGCGCCAGCGGCGACGTTGATCTTGGTCTGCGGCTTGTAGCGGTAGGCGGGCTGGGCCGGGTTCTGCTCCGACATCAGAATGCGGTCGGTGCTGTCGCTCGCGAGCTTGTTCTTTTCGGCAACAATCGCCATCATGTTTTGGCCGATGGCGTTCGCCAGATTTTGCGCCATGGCCGGATCCTGCGGGTAATCGACCTGCACGATCATCTGCCATGAGTCCGGGCGCGGCTGGATGGTGACATATTTCAGCAGCCAATCGGGATCGCGGTCGATCTGGAGCTGGTTGCTGATCTGCTGCAACTGCGGGCGGGCCAGCGCGGCATCGCGAATGCTGTTCATGCTGTTTTGCAGCACAATTGACAAGCCGTTGTCGAAGCGGCTCGGCGTCAGTCCGTAGGTCGCCTCAGAGCGGAACACGGGTGTCTGAAGCTTGCTGAAAATATAGGCGCTGACGGCGGCGGCCAGAATGGTGAGCACGATAACCCACCAGCGGCGGCGCAGCACAAGCGCGTAATCGGATAATTGCATAGCACATCTCCTGAAGAGAAGTTAATTGAATGTCGTTCCAGGGGCATGCGCCGCGCTCATGTTCATGGCTTCGCAAGCGCCTGATCTTCCACAAATGGCTGCGCATCGCGGCGCTGTTTGGCGAGCGCGCGCTGACTGTCGACATAGAAACGCACAAACGCCAGCCCCATGCCCGCCAGCAACCCCACCAACGTCCGCAGGGCGACTTCGCGCGCCATTGTTCGCGGTGTGTCCACCAGCGTAGCCGGCGCGGGCGGATCGAGCACGCCGACGTTGATGCCGGGCTGTTTGGCGTTCACGCGCGTTTCGCCCCAGTAGCGCAGGCCGTTGCGTTGCAGCAAATCAATCGCGCCCTGAGCAATCGCCATCGCATCGCCGGGCTGCGGCGCGGTGACGACAATCGAAACCACGCGCTGCTGATTGGACGCCTGAATCGACTGCGCCACAACGCTTTCGTCAAGCGCGTGGCCGTGCTGCGCCAACTCCTGCGTCAGGTCGCGCTTGAACGACATGCCGCTGACAATCGCCGCCATGTCCTGCGCAGTCGAGTCCTCGCCGCCGGATGAAAGGCCCGCCGTGCTGTCATCGGGCGTGACGCCGCGCGTGATCAGCAGCCGCACGCCAGTGCTGTAGCGTGCAGGCCGCGTCAGCAGCACGCCCGCGCTGATCAGCGCCGCCAGCACCGGCACCAGCACCACGGTCAGCCAGTAGCGGCGCAAAATCGCAAAATAAAGACGCAGTTCCATATATTATGCGACACTGTGCAACTGACGCGGTCAGTTCCGCAGGTCACTACGGCCTTCTTCGATAATCGCCCGCATGCGCGACAGAAACACATCGCGGCTGAAGCTCGCCGCGTGCCGCCGAATGGCGAGCGGATCGTATTGATCCGTGCGAGACGCTGCAACTGCCACCGCCAGCGCCGCCGGGTCGGGCGTATGAAAAAAGCGCCCCGTCACGCGCTCGATCACTGTGTCGAGCGCGCCGCCGCTCGCAAACGCAATCACCGGACGACCAGCCGCCATGGCTTCCAGCGGCGTAATGCCAAAATCTTCGTCGCCGGGAAACACAAACCCCCGGCAACGGGCAAACAGATCGCGGCGCTGTTCCTCGCTGACAAAGCCAAGAAACTCGATGTTTGGCCCGGCCATGGCCTCAAGCCGCGCCCGGTCGCGCCCGTCGCCAAATATCTTCAGCGGCAGCCGCAGCGCCGTAAACGCCTGCACTGCCAGATCGAGCCGCTTGTACGGAATGAGCCGCCCGCCCGCGAGATAAAATGCTTCTTGCGGCAGCGAGCGATACGGCGGCAGATCGACCGGCGGCGGAACCACGGTCGCTTTGCGGCCATAGTAGCGCTGAATCCGTCCCGCGACCTCGCGCGAATTCGCCACAAAGGTGTCCACGCGCCTGGTCGCTATCACATCCCATAGTCTAACATAGGTGAGCAGGATCGACAATGCAATGCGACCCACGCCGCCAATATTTTCGCGCTCGACATACGAGTCGGTGCGCCATGCAAAGCGCATCGGCGTGTGGCAGTAGCAGACATGGCGCGTGTCTGGCCCGGGGATGGCCCCTTTCGCGAAGGCGCTGCTGCTGCTCAGGATCATGTCATAGCCGTTGAAATTAAAGCTTTCAAACGCGCTGGGATACAGCAGCATGTAGTGGCGAAAGTAGCGCTTCCAGCCCGGCAGCCGCTGCATCCAGGACGTGCGGATATCCCAGGAGCGGTACGCCGCTGGCATGACCTCAGGGTCGTAGATTGATGTGTACACCGGCGCGTCGGGGTATAATTCGTGTAACGCTTCCAGAACGCGCTCGGCTCCACCATATTGATTAAGATAGTCGTGAACGATTGCGACGCGCATAATCTTTCGGCAGGAGTAGCCTTCATGAGCGCGGCGATTATAGCAGGTTGTGACGGAGTTTACAATTGATGGTGAGCGGGAGATGGGGAGGCAGGATGACAAGGTGACACGATGAAGATGTTGATACACTCGTTCGCTCTTCGTCGTTTGTCCTTCGTCATTACATTCTACGCTTTAGGCTCTCCGCTTTACGCTTTACGCTTTACGCTTTGTGGTGAACATCATGAATCTTCTTGTTGAA
>DASTWM010000067.1:0-13373 GCA_035765855.1 Roseiflexaceae bacterium | reverse complement strand
TCTTTACGGCTTCCAGCAGGCCAGCTTCCTGCTCCTTCGTGATGGTGCCCATGGTCCAGACCGGCACGATCAGGTCGAGCGCGTGCAGCTTCTCGCGATCAAGATAGGCATCGAGCGTGTCGCGTACGTCTACGTTGTAGCCTGCGTCGCGCAGGCAGGCGGCAAACAGTTCGGCCCCGAGCTTCGGCTCGTGTCCTTCCCAGCCGCCCCAGACAATCAGCGCTGATTTCATATTAGTTTCCCTTTGCTCTACGTGGCGTGTTCGAAGCAGAGGCGACGGGTTGCATGCCGTTGCCTGTGCTGTTGTTCAGGATAGCACATTTCGTGCGCGTGGTAGCAGCTTGCGGGAGGTGATTCTGCGGCTGGGGCCATGCGGCAATTGAGTTCGTGCTGCGCTCGTTTCAGACCGGGCGCGCACGTGGCAGGCAGAACGCTGCTGACAGGTTGCGTGGATCAACTCCAAGGCTGCGCGGATGGGGATGCGCAGCGAGCAGACACATGGGCCAGCGGCAGGCAGATCGTAAAGGTACTCCCAACATCTTCCGCGCTATCGACCGTTACCGTGCCGCCATGGAGGGTTACGATCTCCTTGACCACGTACAACCCGATTCCCAGGCCGCCGATTCCGCCGCCCTCCGCGTTCGTCGCGCGGTAGAAGCGCTGGAAAAGCTGCGGCAGCGCATGCTGCGGAATGCCAATGCCCTGGTCGGATACCGCGACGCATGCCATGTGATCGCGCTGCTCGACCCGCACCGTGATCAGGCCACCCGCCGGACTGTACTTAATCGCGTTCTGCACCAGATTTTGCAGGACTTGCTCCAGGCGCATGGTATCACCACTGACGATCAGCGGTACACCCGGATCGTTGATCATCAGTGTGTGCTGCGTGAGCGTTGGCTGCACATCCGCGACAACCCGCCGCGCCAGCGCGCAGAGATCCAGCGGGGCGCGCTCAATACTGAGCTGACCATTCTCCATATGCGAAACATCGAGCAGGGCCGTAATCATCGTGTTGAGCCGAGTTGCTTGATTGGCGATAATGGCAATGGCGTGCTGGTCGCGCTCAGATTGGGTGCCTGCCCGTGCTGCACGGCGCTGGAGGAGGCGGGCATGGCCGAGCAAAGCTGTGAGGGGATTTTTAAGCTCGTGGGCCGCGATGGAGAGAAACGCATCGCGGATGCGCACCGCTTCCTGCGCGGCGGATCGGGCGACCCGTTCGGCGTCGTAGAGCCGCGCCCGCTCCAGCGCCAGCGCGCATTGGCGTGCGAGCGTCAGCAAAAAGGTGCGATCCTCCGCCGTAAAGGACTGCACCGTTGCGAAACTCAGCCCCAGCACCCCGATTGCGCGCCCGTTGACGCCCAAAGGAATCGCTGCGATGCCGGTCGTGCCAGTGCTATCGGGCATGGCTGCGAGCTGGGGATAGTGGGCTGCCAACGCTTCAGGCGATTCGAGCAGCAGTGTGTCCCCGGATCGAACAGCGTCCGCCAGCGGTATGGACGCGTCAAGCGAAACGCGCTGCCAGATCGCCAGCACTTCCGCGGAGTAGCCGATTCCATGAACGATCTCCAGATGCGCGCCATCCTCCGTCACGACCGCGATTAGCCCGGCATGGGCATGGAACGCCGCGCGCGCCTGGTCAACGATCACCTCCGCGACCTGCGCCGGCGTCAGGGCTTCGGCAAGCGCGCCCATGACTGCTTGCAGGCTGGCGATCCGGTCGGCAGCCTGCTCGGCCTTCTGGCGGGCAAGCAGCAGTTCCCGCTCATACGCGCGGCGGTCGCTCGCATTGAAGATCGTGGTGCGATTCAGCCGCGGCGTGCCGGAAGCAGCGCGTTTCTGGACGGAGTTGATCAGCACCGGCAGGTGGTGACCATCGCGGCAAACGAGGTCGAAAGCGATCTCGTTCACGAAGCCCTGCATGTGCAGCAACGGCGCGTAATGCGTGTCGTAGAAGATGCGGCCCCCAACCGTCAGGAGGTCTTGAATGCGCTTGCCCGCGAGGAGTTCGTCGCGCTGGTAGCCGGTCCAATCAAGAAAGGTCTGGTTGACCTTTGCAAACGCGCCGTCCAGAAAGGTGGAGACGTAGCCACACGGTGCATGTTCATACAGGTCTTCAAGATTTTCATCCAGCAAGGTCACGTCAAATCCTTCTGGCACGCTCGTGTCGCTCACCGGACATCCTCATGAACAAAGGCTTGCATGGCCGCAATGGTTTCATCCGGCGCGCTGAGATTCGGGCAATGTCCGGTCGCTTGCAACATGATGAGTTCACTATTTGGCAGCACGCGGTGCATGTACCGCCCAACGGCTTCCGGCGCGATGGCGTCCGCTGCGCATTGCAGAATCAGCGATCTGGTGCGCAGTTTCGACAGATCGGCGCGGCTATCAGACAGAAACGTGACGTGCGCGAACTGTTTGGCGATCTCCGGATCGGTGCGGCAAAAACTGTTCGTCAGTTCCGCGCCAAGCTCGGGCCGCTCCGGATTGCCCATTATTGTCGGTGCCAGCGCGCTGGACCAGCCCAGGTAATTGCTATCCAGGAACTCCAGCAATGATTCAATGTCTGCGCGCGTGAACCCGCCGGTATAATCACCATCGTTGATGTAGCAGGGCGACGGCCCGATCAGGATCAGCTTCTCGAAGCGCGCTGGCTCTTTGATGGCCGCAAGGATGCCGATCATGGCCGCGACCGAATGGCCCACGAAGATGCCGCCCATGATATCAAGTTCGTGACAGATTTCAAGCACGTCGTCGGCATAGCCAGCGAGTGAGTTGTATTTTGTCCGATCATAGGCCGCGAGATCCGATTGTCCGGCACCAACATGGTCGAACAGGATGACCTTGAAATGCTCCTCAAATGCCGGGGCGACGAACCGCCACATATGCTGGTCGCAGCCAAAGCCGTGGGCGAACAGCATGGGCTGCTGCCCTTTGCCGGAGATCTTCACGTTGTTACGCTTCACTACAGACATATCCAGATCCATTACCCGAGGTACGGGTGGCTGTTTCCTGCACGGCTGAACGCCGTGGGTTGGCAGGCGCGCCCGCTGGAAGTGGGCATGGGCGTGCGAGCAGCGGGATTCATTCCGCAGCGCACCGGCACCGCGTACGTCGTGTCACTTACAGGTATGGACACTATTATACCGCAGTATCCTTCTGCATGCGGTCCAAACGATTTCAGGTGGATAGGTGAAGTGTTATTGTTCTTGAAGGATGGGCATGGTAGAATAGGAGTACACAGAAGGAGTCTGCTATGCCACACACTGCCACGTTCGAGCAGATCGATGAGTCGCTCGATTTTGTCCGCACGACGCTGACCCGCCTTGGCAACAGCACTGATAGTCTGGCCGTCGAGGAGACGATCCGCGACGCAGTGGAAGTGCTTGAAGAACTGCGGGATCGTATCGAAGCGGTGCAGCACGAATTGACGCATGCACAGCACCAATCCACCGATCGCTAAGTTCCGTCGTACGATCTTCCACGCATAATGTGTGGAGGTAGGGTGAAACGCTGTTTTCGAGATGGTATCTGAAAGCTGGCAGGCTCAAAAATGTAACCTCCATTCAAGAACTTCATCCGCGTTTTCAGTTTTCCTCCCCCTTTACAAGTGCATTGGGAGCGCGCATTTCTGTTGACTCACGACGGATCATGACAGAAACAATCGAGCGTGAGCCGTAGCCTCTCACCTTCCTTTCGCTCTGGCCTGCGTCGCGGCCCTGCTACTGGCGCGCGAGCAGCGGGAGGCGAGCGGCGGGTGACGTGAAGTGACGAAGCTGCCCGGCACGATCGAATCATGGGCTTGACAAGCGACCAGTGGTCGCTTATACTAAGAGCGAACGGTGGTCGCTTTCGGAGGAGTCCATGCCCAGAGGTATTCCGCTGACTGAACAAGAGCAGGCGCAACGTCGGCGCGAGATTTTTGACGCATCGGTGAAGCTCTTTTTAGAAAAGGGCTTTCCTGAAACATCCATGCGCGAGATCGCCGAGGCTGCCGGGATGGGCAAGTCGAGCCTGTATGACTATTTCAGGACCAAGGACGAGATTCTGGCCTTTGTGATCGAAGAAGAGACCGCCATTCTGACCCAACAAGCACAGGCTATCGCCAGGCAGAGCTTCCCGCCGGAGGCGCGCTTGAAGCGAGTCATGGAAACCCATTTCACCTTCATGCAAGAAAACCGCAACCTGTTCTCGCGACTGAGCGCCGAGGCGCTGCGCCTGAAAGCCGAAAGCCAGAGGGGCATCCAGCAGCGCCGCTACGCTTATCAGGATTTAGTGGCTGGCATTATTCAGGAAGGCATCTCGCAGGGCCGCTTCCGCGCGGTCGATCCGCTGAACGCCGCCCGCCTGCTGCTCAATTCGCTGCTTTCGGTGCTGTACACCACGCGCCCGACCGCCAGTGCCGAGGCCATGCTGGAAGAAGCGGTCGACATTTTCCTGAGAGGAATCACACGCTAAAGGAGGCAAGCGTGAACGCTTTTGTCCTTACCCTCGCCGACCCGAACGCCACGCTCGAATATGTGGGCGGCAAAGGCATGTCGCTGGCGAAGATGCTGGCGGCCGGGCTGCCGGTGCCGGGCGGGTTTCATGTCACGACGGCGGCCTACCGGCGCTTCGTGGCCGAGAACCAGCTCCAATCACGAATCATGCGGGAGCTTGAAGGCATTGACCCGACTGATACGGCGGCGCTCGAAACCACCGCCCGCACTATCAGCAGTTTTTTCGCCGAAGCGAAGACGCCGCCCGACATTGCCGCCGCCGTGACTGACGCCTACGCCGCGCTGCACGATGCGGCGGTGGCGGTGCGCTCGTCGGCCACCGCCGAAGACCTGCCCGGCGCGTCGTTTGCCGGCCAGCAGGAGACCTATCTCAACATGCGCGGCACCGCTGCCGTGCTGGATGCCGTCAAGCAGTGCTGGGCCTCGCTCTGGACGGCGCGGGCGATTGCCTATCGCCTCAACAATCAGATCGATCAGGGCAGCGTCGCGCTGGCGGTGGTCGTGCAAGAGTTGGTCGTTGCCGACGCAGCCGGAATCATGTTCACCGCCAACCCGATCAACGGCAACCGCGACGAGCTGGTGATCAACGCCGCGTGGGGTCTGGGCGAAGCGGTGGTCTCCGGCGCGGTGACACCTGACACGATTACGGTACAGAAGGCAACCGGGCGCGTCCTTCGCCGCGAAACCGCCGAAAAGACGGTCATGACCATGCGGACCGAGCATGGAACGCGCGAAGTCGCGGTTCCCGAAGCCCAACAGCGCAAACCCGTGCTGACCGACGCGCAGACGGCGGAACTGGCGCGGCTGGGCATGAAGATCGAACAGTTCTACGCCATGCCCATGGATGTCGAGTGGGCGCTGGCCGGCGACCGGTTCGCCATCGTGCAGGCCCGCCCGATCACCGCGCTGCCGCCCGAGTGGAAGCGGCCCGACGCGCATGTCCAGTATTTCCGCACCAGCCTGGCCGAGCACACGCCCAGCCCGGTCACGCCGCTGTTTGCCACGCTGGGGCTGGAACTGGCCAACATCGCCACCGCCGAAATGTGGAAACAGATTCTCGGCAAGGAGACCCAGAGCATGCTTGCCGAGGGTTACGTGCCGCTGAATGGCTATGTCTACCTGGGGTATCGCATGGGCGGGGCCAACGCGCTCAAAACTACCTGGGTATCCATGACAAATATTGGCCCGCTTATGCGCGGCAGCGTGGCGCGCTGGCAGTCCGCCCGCCGCGAACTGGCCGCGGTGGTCGAGCAGTGGGAGGGCCAGCCCATCGAGGAGCTTTCGGCGTCCGAGCTACTGACGGGCGTGCGGGCCGTCTTTCTCGCCGCATGCCGCTATTTCACGGTGATTCAATCAACTCTGCCCGCCGCCGCGATGAGCGAGGTGCTGTTCACGCGGCTGTACGACCGCGCGATCCGGCGCAAAGGCGACCCGCCTGCCACCACGTTCCTGCTTGGGTTCGACACAGTCGCCCTGCGAGCCGAGAAGTCGCTGTTCGACATCGCGGCATGGATACGCACCAGCCCGGCGCTGGCAGAGTACATGGTACAAACGCCAACTGAGCAGCTGGAGGCTGACCTCGACCATGAGACACCGCCTGCGTCACTTCCGGCGAGCCTGTGGGCGGAGTGGCAGCAGCGCCTCCAGCGCCACCTGGGCGCGTTTGGCCGCACCGCCTACGAGTTCGACTTTGCTCGCCCAACCCCGCAAGAAATGTCCGGCCCGGTGTTGGACATGATCAAAGCGTTCCGTAGCGGAACGGGGAGTGATCCCTACCAGCGGCAGCGGCACGCGCTCAAAGGACGGATGCAGGCCATGCAAGCCGTGCTGGAGCGCGTGGGCTGGCCGCTCAAGGGCTGGTTCCTGAAGCTGCTGCGCTGGGCGCAGGAAACAGCCCCCATGCGTGAGGACAGCATTTTCGATCTTGGCATGGGCCACCCGCTGGTGCGGCGCATGCTGGCCGAGCTTGGCCGCCGCTTCATGGCTGGCGGCGCAATCGAGCGCGCCGACGACATTTACTGGCTGGAAAAGGATGAAGTGGAGGAGCTGATCGCCAAACTGGAGAGCGTCGCTCCGCTGCCCGATTTCGCCGGACGTATTCCCGAGCGGAAGGCGCAGTGGCAGGCCGCGCTCAAGGTGGTGCCGCCGGTCATGCTGCCGGAAAAATCAATCTGGTCGCGCTTCTTCCACGGCGCGGAAGGCGAGACGAAAGACGGCAAGGTCATGCTGAAAGGCGTGGGTACCAGCGGTGGCCGCGTCACGGCACCGGCGCGCGTGCTGTTCGGCCCGGAGGATTTCGGCAAGCTCAAGCCCGGCGATGTGCTGGTGGCCGTCACCACCACACCAGCATGGACGCCGCTGTTTGCGCTGGCGTCGGCGGTTGTCACCGACATCGGCGGGCCGCTGAGCCACAGCAGCATCGTCGCGCGTGAGTACGGTATTCCGGCGGTCATGGCGGCGCGTTCGGCCACCCGCGCCATCCAGAGCGGGCAGCGTGTCACGGTCGATGGCGCGGCAGGCACGGTGACGCTTGAAGAAGAGGTGGCGAAATAGTTTAGGATTATACCCAGGAGGCGATGTTTAATATCATAGGCCGAGGTTGCAGGTTCTGTAGTATCATGGGTCCTCATTCGATACGCGCCAGAGGCGCTCGATCATGTGGGAGAACCAGCCATGAGGCTCAGACACCTGGCACGCGCTTTTATTGAAAGGATTGTGCTCAACCCGGTCACGCTGCTGTGCGTTGCGATGCTCAGTGGCCTGGTCGGCGGCGTGCTGCTGTATGATGCTCCGGCGTATGCGGCGCGCGCCGCGCGGGCCGAGCGCTTGCAGTCGGTAAGCGCCGCGTCGCTCACCGATAGTGCGCCGGGCCGCGAGGTGCTGCTGGAGGGGCAGGTCAGTGCCCGCACGCCGGCGGTGTATCGCGCGTTTGTCGCCTACGTGCGCGAGGAGTACCGCAGCAGGTTCATGCTGGGCGGCGACTCCCAGCATTGGGAGGAAGCGGAGCGCGTGACCCCGCCGCTGGTGGTCGCGCTGCCCGATGGCGAGGCGCGCATTGCCAACGATAACTACCTGTTCGACACGACGGCCTTCACCATGCGCGAGGCCGAGCCAACGCTGACGAAGGGCGCGATCCAATCACGCGGCTACCGCGCGGGCGATCCGGCGCTGGCCGTGGGGACGGTCGTCGTCGACGGAGGCGAGCGCGCGGTCGCTGCCGAGTTTCTCTACGCCGGATCGCGCGCGGCCTACATCGCCGAGATGCGCCGCCTGGCCCGGCAGTCGCTGCCGATCGGCGGCGCGCTCCTGCTGATCTGCGTGGTCAGCACTGCCGGGCTGGTGTGGCAGGTGCGCAGATTTCTGCGCGAGGTTGCCGCCGAGCAGGCGGCCGTTGCAGCCATGCCAGCTCTGCAAGCCGCCCGTAAGCGCCCGCGCCAGCGCGCCAAATCGGCGCGACGCTTGAAATGAGGACCGAATGAATCTCGAAACGCTCTGCACCTACCTGCTATCGAAGCCCGGCGCGGTTGCGGACCACCCGTTCGGCCCGCAGCCGCTGGTCGTGAAAGTCGGCGGCAAGATGTTCGCGCTCGTGGCCGAGCAGGCGACCCCGCCGGAGCTTTCGCTGAAGTGCGAACCGGCCCATGCCCAGTTTCTGCGCGACTCCTTTCCGGCGGTCAGGCCGGGCTACCACTTAAACAAGGAACACTGGAACAGTATCACCCTCGACGGCAGTATCCCCGACGCGGGCATCTACACCATGATCGACGAATCATACGCGCTGGTCGTCAAGCGCTTGAGTAAGGCGGTGCGGCAACATCTGGAGGCGATGCAGGAAGCGGGATGACGGGCATGCATTGCCCGCACGACAGGCGCTTTGGCCGAGAACCAGATGTGTATTTTGCACGTCCACTAACGCCGTACTATAAACATGCGTTCTGTTCGACGTGGATACGACAGATCGGTGCTATACTTTGCCGATAATTCGCGGTCGCTTTGCGGGAGCGCCGCGCGAAGCAGCCGCGACGTACAACTGAAATCAGCGTGTATGGAGGCATAATGTCACTTATGCTGGATATACGCTTGCCTGGTGGCTTCAGCCTGATCTACGGGAATGAGCCGCTCACCAGCGTGAATACCCCACGATTGCATTCGCTGCTCGCGTTTCTGGTGCTGCATTGTGACGCTCCGCAGCTTCGCCAGCATCTGGCGTTCCTCTTTTGGCCGGATACCAGCGAAACCCACGCGCGTACCAACCTGCGTCAACTCTTGCGTCAACTGCGCCATGCGCTGCCTGATGCCGATTCCTTTCTCTATGCTGACGCGAGCACCGTATGCTGGCGCTCAGATGCGCCGTTCCAGCTTGATGTCGCCGAGTTCGAGCGCGCGCTGTCCATGGCCGATGCCGCAGCACATGAATCGGTGCACCGCGCTTAAGATCGCTGCATACATGGCAGGCCGCGCGCTGGATGTAGCCTCTGCCATGCAGCTTTCTTCAACGAATTAAATGACAAGGCGATTGATCTGCATATGAAGTACGGCGCGCAGCTCCCGACCATGCACTCGACCACGCATCTCTACCCGATCAACGGCGCGGACGGGCGCGTTGGCAAGAACGATACCGCGTTCAGCTTTCGCGACGCCAGGTTCGCCGAGGTGATTGTCGGCGTCGATCCGGATCCAGCCAATACCGAGCGCATGATTGCCTGGGCGCGCGACTACTGGACGGCACTGCACCCGTATTCGGCGGGCGGAGGCTACATCAATATGATCATGGATGAAGGTTCTGACACGGTTAAGGCAGCCTATCGCGATAATTATGCCCGCCTGGCTCAGATCAAGGCAACCTACGACCCGACCAACCTGTTTCATACCAATCAGAATATCGAGCCGACCGTGTGAGCAGATGAGAAGCAGCGGGCCAACCATGCTCATGATCAGGCCCGCCTACCCTGCAGCGATGCGGCAGGCCGCAATGGAGCATGCGTGGCAGGCCGTGATGAGCACGCCCGCGCGCCTTCCGGCATAGCCTGCGCTTGAATACCGCAACTCCGCTACGCACGGTGAGTGGCCTCGATCCTGCAATATTGATCACACGGACTCCTGGAAGCTGGGCGCGGTTGAATCTGCCGGCCACCAGATTGCGTCCGAAATCACCATTTTTCGATGTCACGTCATGGCTCAGTGCCGGGAGGATTGATGAGCACAGCACAGAGCGACTTGCCCGACTATCCTTTCCGCGATCCGCGCGTACCGCCCGAACAGCGGATCAGCAGCCTGATCGCGCTGCTCACACTCGATGAGAAAATCGCGCTGCTCAGCACGCAGCTCGGGGTGCCGCGCCTGGGCATCCCGATCACCGAGAATGTGGAAGGCATCCATGGCCTGGTTGTGACCGGGCATCTCGGCGGCGGCACGATTGACATCCCCACCACCAGCTTTCCGCAGCCCTATGGCATGGCGCAGAGCTGGGACACGGACTTGCTCCAGCAGGTCGGCGCGGTGATCGGTGCCGAGGCGCGCGCTATCTTCCAGAGCCCGCACGACGGTCAGAGCAAGCTGGTGGTGATGGCACCCAACGCCGACCTTGGCCGCGACCCGCGCTGGGGCCGGACAGATGAGTGCTACGGCGAAGATCCGTACTTCAACGGGACGCTCGCGGCAGCGCTGGTGCGCGGGTTGCAGGGCGACGACCCGGATCACTGGCAGGTTGCGGCGCTGCTCAAGCACTTCCTGGCGAATAGCAATGAAGATGGGCGGCTCGCCTCGTCCTCGGATTTCGACGAGCGGTTACTGCACGAATATTATGCCGTGCCATTTCGCATGGCAATCGTTGCGGGCGGAGCGCGCTGCTACATGGCCGCGTATAACGCGCACAATGGCATTCCCTGCACGGTGCATCCGATGCTGCGCGACATGACGCTTGCGGATTGGGGGCTGGATGGCATTATCTGCACCGACTTCCGGGGCATGTCGAACCTGGTCACCAGGCACCAGACCCACCCGGACATGGCGCACGCAGCGGCGGCCTCCATTCACGCGGGGATCAGCCAGTTTCTGGATGATTACGCCGGTCCGATCCGCGCGGCGCTCGCCCAACAACTGCTCGCCGAGGCAGACGTTGACGCGGCGATCCGGCGCAATCTGCGGGTGCTGTTGCGGCTCGGGCTGCTCGACCCGCGCGCGACCACAGCGCCCGGCGCTGGCGAGCAGGCACCGCCATGGACGGCTGATCGGCACCAGGCGATCGCGCGGCGGATTACGCAAGCGGGCATCGTGCTGCTCAAGAACGACCGCCAACTGCTGCCACTGGATAAAAACGCCGTGCAATCGGTGGCAGTCGTCGGGCCGCTCGCTGATCAGGCGCTGACCGATCTGTATAACAGCTGCCCGCCCTACCAGGTTTCGCCGCTCGACGGCATCAGGCGCGCGCTTGGGCCGCAGGCGCGCCTGGTCGGCCAGACCGCGCCGGAGCGCCCGCTCGGAGATCAGCCGCCGATTGGCATGGTGCTGGAGGTCAAGCCGGGCATGTTCCCGCCGATCTATGTTCCCGAGCGCGACATCCCGGCAGCCGTCGAACTTGCCCGGTCGGCGGATGTGGCGATTGTGTGCGTCGGCAACAATCCCATGTGCGGCGGCTGGTCGATGGGACACGCCACGCCGAGCCTGCCCAGCGAAGGCATGGAAGCGCTCGACCGGCAGACGCTGATGCTTGAGCAGGAAGCGTTGATTCAGGCCGTGTACGCGGCTAATCCGAATACTATTGTCGTGCTGATCTCCAGCTTCCCTTACGCAATTAGCTGGACTGCCGAGCATGTGCCGGCCATCCTGCACATGGCGCACGCCAGCCAGGATCTGGGCAATGCCCTGGCCGATGTGCTGTTTGGCGATGTTAACCCGGGTGGGCGGCTGGTCCAGACCTGGCCGCGGTCAATCGAGCAACTGCCGCCAATGCAGGACTACGACATTCGCCATGGGCGCACCTACATGTATTTTCAGGGCGAGCCGCTCTATCCATTTGGCTACGGCCTGAGTTACACGACGTTTGCGTACAGCAATCTCCAACTGAGCGCGCCCGCGCTTGGCGCTGACATGACCCTCATGGTTAGCCTGGATGTGACCAACACGGGAGCACGCGCTGGCGACGAGGTGGTTCAACTGTATGTCAAACACCTCAACTCAGCCGTCGAGCGACCGTTGCAGGAACTGAAAGGATTCCGCCGGATCAGTCTCGATCCGGGCAAAACAAAGACCGTCACGCTGCCCCTGACCGCACGCGATCTCGCCTGCTGGAACGTCAATGAGCAGCGCTTTGTGGTCGAGTACGACACGATTGAGATTCGTATCGGCCAATCCTCGAATGCTATTCAAGCAGCGGCAACCATTGATGTGGTGCCAGCAGAATCTGGCGATTGCTTGCAAGGCGGACAGTAGCACCGGCAAGCAGTGACTTTGGCTCCTGATCGGCTTTTTCCCGATCATGGAGCCATCGCCAGCGCATCAGAATTGTATGACCGCCTGCATCACCGCGTTGGTCTGCGTGTCGAGCAGCGTGAACAGCCGTGCGGCGTCGGTAAATGGCGCGGTGTGCGTTATCAACGATTGCACGTCGAGGCGGCCATCCGCCACCATGCCCATGAATGCCGTCACCAGCCGTTGCGTATTCCAGCGATGAGCGAGCGCCGGGCGCACGCCGTAAATCTGCGAGCCGACAATCGTAATTCGATTGTGGTGAAACTCTTCGCCCAGGAACAGGCGACTGGCGGCACCCTGATAAAAGCTCATGGCCACCACGTTGCTGGAATACGCGCAGGCCCGCACGGCCTCGTGCAGCGCGGCATCCGTGCCAGAGCACTCAATGCACACGTCGGCACCGCGCCCGCCGGTCAATTCCTTGATCGCCTCGGCAGCTGGTCGCTCGCGCCCGTTGAGCACGGTGTGCGCGCCCAGTTGCCGGGCCATTTCCAGGCGCGACGCGTCCAGATCGACGGCGATGACATGCGCTCCCGAAAGGCGGGCCAGTTGGGCCACCAACTGGCCTACCACGCCCAGCCCAAACACCGCCACGGTTTCACTGACATTGATTTGCGCGTCGAGGATGCCGTTCAGGGCGATTGCGCCGATCTGCGAGAAAATGCCGGCCACCGGTTCCACATGGGCGGGCAGGATGCGGGCGCGCGCGTAATCCGCCGAAACTGTCCGACTAGTGCGGTGACCCCAGGTGCCGTACACGCGCTGGCCGATCTGCAAATCTGTGACGGCGCTGCCGCGCTCGACAATTTCGCCGACCTCCTCATAGCCCCAGCCTGGCTGCGGGTAGGTGCGTGGCTCCTCGCCAGCGATGAACAAGCGCCGGTCGTCGTCCCAACGCTTGTGCAGGTAGGGATTGCTGCCGCGATAGGCCGTTAGCTCCGTGCCAGCGCTGATGCCGGAAAACAGCGTGCGCAGCCGCACCTCGTCGGGCTGGAGCGGAAGATCTTTCTCGTCAGCAAAACCGACCGTACGCGGTGCCTCGAAAACTAAAACAGATCCCATGCCATCGGCTCCTTTAGCTACTCTCATGAGAACGCGGTGTTCAGAACCACGCCTTCCGTGATACGTGGTAGTATACGCAAGAATCTGCTATGCATGTGCTGAGCAGCTATCGTTTTTGAAGAACATAGGAGACACATCGTCGTGAGCAGCACTTCAAACCTCGTTCCCATGCGCGCCGTACCGGGCTATTATTCGAGCACGCCCGGCATCCAGATCGCTATCCAGACGAATGCCGACGCCAGTGACGAAGATTTGCAATTCTTTCAGCAACTCGGTGTCGAGTGGGCCATGGTCGGCATCAGCGATCAGAAGCAACACACGCTTGACTTTTACAAAGCACTGGTC
>DASTWM010000066.1:0-23319 GCA_035765855.1 Roseiflexaceae bacterium | reverse complement strand
ATGACCCGATCGCGTACACTGGTGAGACAAAGCCCCTCGCGGAGATGTAGGTGATTCATCGTTTTCTTTGATCATGGATTTGCTTCAAGCTGCACGCCACCAGCGATAAACGCGCGCAGTTTGTTGCTGCGTGGACTGCCGTCGCGCTCCTGATCGCTCATGGGCATTCCTCCAATCTACATACTTCTCAAAAAAGTTCTACATAGTTTCCTTACAAACGCCTGGTATCCTACTTTTATAGGAAATAACGTTCTTTGGAGGTAGCTTGTGGACAATGATGATCGACAGATCGGCCGCATTCTCAGTCGGCGCGAGGTGCTTGCACTCTTTGGTGCCGCCGGAGCATCCTTGCTGGTGGGCTGCGGCGCGGCTCCCAATACCGCCGCAGCGCCGACGACAACAGGGGGAGTAAACGCGGAGGCGGCGACGGTTCAGGCGGCAGCGCCCAATGCGGAGGCGGCAACGGCAGTTGTGATCGGCGACTCGCCAACGGCGCAAGTGCAGCAACAGGCCGAGGTCGCAACGGCGCAAGTCGCAAATGCAACGACAAGCGCTCCCGCATGTGTCGTGCGCCCGGAGGTGACGGAAGGGCCGTATTACGTGGAAGAAAACCTTGTGCGCTCGGATGTTCGGGAGGACAGGCAGGGTACGTCGCTGTCGCTGACGTTCAACATCACGGACGTGGGCAGCAATGGATGTACGCCGTTGCAAGGCGCAACTGTTGAGATCTGGCATTGCGATGCGGCTGGCGCGTATTCGGACGTGTCCGATCCAGGATTCAGCACGAAAGGGCAGACATGGCTGCGTGGCTCGCAAGTCACGGATGCGAACGGGCAGGCGACCTTCACCACGATTTATCCGGGCTGGTACCGCGGGCGGGCTGTCCACATCCACTTCAAAGTCCATCCCGATGCGAATTCAGTGTTTACGTCGCAGTTGTTCTTTGATGACGCCTTGTCGGACCAGGTCTTTACGCAGGCACCCTATGCCAGCAAGGGCCAGCGCGACACGCTGAACAGCAACGATAACATTTATCAGGATTTGCTGCTGCTCACGGCGAATCAGGCCGCGCAGGGCTACACAACAACGTTTGCGCTCGGCATCGACCGCTCCACGCTCGGCAGCGGCGAGTCACAAGGCGGCAGGCCGAGCGGCCCACCGCCGCGCCCGACGCAGCAGTCCGGCGGGTAATCGCGGCGGCATGGCGCATGCGTGTCGTCGGTTGCGCCCCGCAGATCACGGAATGGCAGCGTCTGTTGGCGTCACAGGCTCCACGAGCAACACCTGCTCCAGCGGCGGGTCGGGCGACAGGTTGAGGATGAGCGTCAGCCCGCGCCCGGCGGGCAGCGGCACGGAAAGGCTCAGGTCGGTCGATTGGTTGGGCTGCAACTCGGTGCTGCTGCTGCCCTCGATTGCGTACGTCGTACCAGCACTGTCGCGGAACGAAAACGCATTGGCCGGAATGGTCAGCGGCTGGTCGGAAATATTGGTGATGGTGCCGCGCACCTCGGCCTGCTCGCCCTGGCGACGCACCTGTGTGACCTCGACGCGCACGCGCGGCCCGGTGGCAACCGGCGTCAGCGCAGGCACGGCCTCGCCGCCACCGAAGCGGTCGCGCAGGTCGGTGATGCGGCGCTGCACCGCCGGTGGCAGGGATGGCAGATGCACCTGCGGCAATTGCCATGACTCCACCGTGGGCGCGTTCGGGTCAGTTGGCCTGGGCGCAAACTGCTGCACCAGCACCGGATTGCCTGGCCCGCTTACAAATCGTCCAATCGCGATCAGGAACACCGCGATCAAGACGCCAGCCAGCCACAGCGGAAATTTGCCTTCGTCGCGCGACATGCACTCAAGCCTTACACAACATAACACCAGGATATCGCTGTGTAGTATAGCAAAATCGACGCCCTGGCGCTTGGAAGCCAAGTGCAACGGCGCGTTATGTGTGCGGCGTGCGCGGCGACGACAGCAGCAGGTGCAGCAATAATTCGTCGTCATGAACGGGCGGAGCGGCCTGCTTTCGGGCATACGGCATGCGGTTGGTGTGCAGCCACCACAGCCCGCCAGCGGCCAACAGCCCTACGGTGCAGAATGTCAGCCACGGCAAATTCGGCGCATGGAGATCGCTGCTCCAGCCGTACAGCACGCCGCCCGTGAAATTGCCGAGACCGCCGCCGAACGCCAGCGCCAGCGAGTTGATGCCGAAATACGAGCCAAATGCAACCGGGTTCGACAACTCTGCCGCGACGGTCTGCTGCGAGGGCGCGGCCAGCAGCGCGCCGAAGGAAAAGATCGCCACGCACGCCATCAGCATGAGAAATGTTGCCGTGGTGCCCACACTCCCCAGTCCGACCGCCATCAATACCAATCCAAGGATCAGCACCGGCAGCGGGCGCATGCGCCGCTCGGCCAGCCGCAGCAGCGGGTATTGCAATAGGACGGTCAGAATCGAGTTCAGCGCAAACACATAGCCGACCGAATCGGTCGTGCCGGTCAGCGCCTCGGCCTTCAGCGGCAGCGATATGTTCAGCTGCACCGACATGAACCAGTAGCCCATCAACAACAGGTTGTATAACACAAACGTCCGGTCGCGCAGCGCCAGGCCCAGGCCGTAAGTCAGGTTGCGGCGCTCGGTCGCGACGCGCACCGGCGGCAGCAGGATCAGCATGACCAGAAACGTGATGAAGAAACAGATGGCTGAAGCGAACGCCACCAGCGAAAAGCCCGCTTTGATCAGCAGCGCGCCGAGCAGCGGCCCCAGCGTCATGCCCATGCCGCCGCTCACGCCGGCCAGCGAATAAAAGCGCGCCCGGTTATGCGTGTCGGTCAGGGCTGCAATGGCGGCTTCGCGCGGCGATTCGAACAGCGCGCCGCCCAGCGCCGCCACCACGCTGGTGAACAGCAGCATGGAAAATGTGGTCGCCCCGGCCATGCCAGCAAAGCCCACCGCGCGGAGCAGCACACCGGCACAGATCAAGCCCTTCGCGCCGATCCGGTCGGCCAGCATGCCGCCGAACAGCGCCAGTCCCTGCTGAGTCAGCTGCCGCACCGCCAGAATAAACCCAATCGACGTGGCGGCCCAGCCGAGGCCGTTGACGAAATGAATCGAAATCAGTGGGATGACCATGAAAAAGCCGCCCCACATAAAAAAGGTACTGATCAGAATGGCAATCAGCCCGCGCTGCCGCGCCGCTGAACTAAACTCCTGTGTTCTCACACCTGTTTCCTTTGTGCTCCATACGCTGTTTTTCGGCCCTGCTTCCCGATCATGATTACTCTTACAGCTACCATGAACACGTTTCTTCAAACCGGTATACTATACTCCATATCAGCTTTCTCAAAAACTATCGTCCTGCATGCATCTCTTGTGATAAAAGGCACGCAACATTCATAAGAAGTGCTATAATAATTGCAACTGAATGGCGTTGAAACGAGCCACGTGCGAGCGAGCCAGCGACGGCTAAAGCGACAGGCGTCGGGTGCTGGCATGCATCGCGAGGCCTTTTTTGACTCTGTGCGCCTGTTGCATTATTCTTGGAAAGAAGCAACCTCGTCTTCTTTTGCAGCACCTGGAGAACCCTGCCATGACCGTGACCGCACCAGCCATGAGTACGCAAGAAGGTCAACAAGATCGCATTGTGAACGACTTTGCGATCGTTGCCGCCACTGTGAACGGCTCAGGGAGCCAAACTGCCAACAACACGCTGATTCGCGCCCTGTTCAAGATGGGCATTCCGGTCAGCGGCAAGAATTTGTTCCCCTCCAACATCGCCGGTTTGCCGACGTGGTACACCATCCGCGTGAGCAAAGATGGCTACATCGCCCGACGCGAAGGCACCGAGATCGTCGTGGCGTTCAACCCCAAAACGGCCAGTGAGGATGTTGCAGCGCTGCCATCAGGCGGCGTGTGTTTTTATCCCGACGATATGAAGTTTGCCAGCATGCGCGATGATGTCATCTATTATCCGCTGCCGGTCAAAGAGCTGCTCAAGCAGGTCAATCCGTCGCCCAAGCTGCGCGATTATGTGGCGAACATGGCCTATGTCGGCGCACTGGTCGAGATGATCGGCATTGACATGGACGAGATTATCGCCGCATTGAACTATCATTTTCAGGGCAAAGCATCGGCGGTCAAGCTCAACCTTGCCATGGTCGAAGCGGCGCGAAACTGGGCGCGCGAGAATCTGACCAAGCAAGACCCCTACTACATCGAGCCGATGAACGAAACCGAAGGCATGATGCTGATCGACGGCAACTCGGCGGCGGGCCTCGGCGCGCTGGTCGGTGGCATGACCGTGACGGCCTGGTACCCGATTACGCCTTCCACGAGCCTGGTGGATGCGATTGCCGAGTACGCGCCCAGGTTGCGCCATGATCCAGAAACTGGCGCGGCCACCTACGCCATTGTGCAGGCCGAGGACGAGCTGGCGGCGGCCGGCATGATCGTCGGGGCGGGCTGGGCCGGCGCGCGCGCGATGACCGCCACCGCCGGGCCGGGCATCTCGTTGATGAGCGAGTTCGCGGGCATGGCCTTTTTCACCGAGGTGCCAGCCGTGATCTGGGATGTGCAGCGCATGGGGCCGAGCACAGGCCTGCCGACGCGCGTGTCGCAAGGCGATCTGCTGGCGGCCTATTACCTTGGCCATGGCGACACGCGCCATATTGTGCTGCTGCCGGGCAGCATGCAGGAGTGCTTTGAGTTTGGCTACAAGGCGTTCGACCTGGCCGAGCGGCTCCAGACATTGGTGCTGGTGCTGAGCGACCTTGATCTTGGCATGAACAACTGGATGACCAAACCATTTGAATACCCGACCGAACCCATGGATCGCGGCAAGGTGCTGACCGCCGAGCAATTGCGCGATATTCAGGATTGGGGCCGCTACAAGGATGTGGACGGCGACGGCATTCCGTACCGCACCCTGCCGGGCACCGAAAGCGCGCGGGCAGCTTATCTTTCGCGCGGCACCGGCCACAACGAGTACGGCATTTATAGCGAGCGCCCGGAAGACTGGCAGGGCAACCTCGACCGTCTGTGGCGCAAGCACGACACGGCCCGCACGCTGGTGCCGCAGCCGATCGTGGATGAGCGCGCTGGCGCAAAGATTGGGATTATCGCATACGGCTCGACCGATGGCGCTGTGCAGGAAGCGCGCGACCGATTGCAGAGCGAAGGGATTGAAACGAGCTACATGCGCGTGCGCGCGCTGCCGCTCGGTCAGACGATGACCGATTTCGTGCAGAAGCATGATCGCGTGTACGTGGTCGAGATGAACCAGGACGGCCAGATGCAGCAGCTTGTGCGCCTTCATGTGCCTGAGCGGGCAGTGGACGTGCGCTCGGTACGGAACTGCAACGGCCTGCCGATGAGCGCCCGGTTCGTGACGGAAGGCATCCGGGAGCAGGAGCAGCACTAACTAGTTCGCAGTCGTCAGTCGCCAGTTGCCAGTCGCCCTTGTTTGTGCGTGCTGGCTCGCGCGGCGGTCTACTGTTTCCAAAGGAGCATATCATGACCACAACAGCAAAACCGGGCGGCAGGCCCGCCAACATCAACCAGATCGGTTTGACTCAGCCGGACTATCACGGCAACCCTTCGACGCTGTGCCAGGGCTGCGGTCACAATTCAATTTCGAGCCAGATCATCGCGTCGGCGTTTGATCTGTCGCTTCCGCCGCATCGCGTTATCAAGATGAGCGGCATCGGCTGCTCGTCCAAAACGCCCGCCTACTTCCTCAATCGCTCGCATGGCTTCAATACGCTGCATGGCCGCATGCCGTCGGTGACGACCGGCGCGACGCTGGCGAACCGCACGCTGATCGCGATTGGCGTGTCGGGCGACGGCGACACGGGCAGTATTGGCCTGGGCCAGTTCAAGCACATGATGCGCCGCAACATTCCGGTGGTGTATATCGTCGAGAACAACGGCGTGTACGGCCTGACCAAGGGCCAGCACTCCGCCACCGCCGACATGGGCCAGAATTTGAAGTATGCCGGCGTGAACGAACTGCCGCCGATTGACGTGTGCATCGAGGCGCTGGTAGCCGACTGCGGCTTTGTGGCGCGCTCGTTTGCGGGCGACGCCAGGCAGGTGCGCGAGTTGCTCAAGGCCGCCATGAGCTACAAAGGCACAGCGGTGCTCGACATTATCAGTCCGTGTGTCACGTTCAACAACAATGACGAATCGACCAAGAGCTACGGCTACGGCAAAGAGCACGAGGTTCGCATTCAGGATTTGCAGTTCATTCAGGCGTTCGAGGAAATGCAAATCGACTACGAGGAAGGTACCGAGCAGATCGTCCAGCTTCATGACGGCCCGACGATCAAGCTGAAGAAACTCGACCGCGACTACGACCCGACCAATCGCTGGGAGGCGTTGCGCCTGCTGGAAGAGTCGCGCGAGAAGCAGGAGATGTTGACCGGCCTGATCTACATCAATGAGTCGCGCCCGACGCTGCCGGAAGTGATGCAACTGACCGAGACACCACTGGCGCGGCTTGCGCCGGAGCAGTTGCGTCCTACCCGCGAGCAGTTCAACGAGGTCATGGCAGAACTGATGTAGCTTTATTGACTGGAACGTCAAAGCCGCTCGCGGGTATCTTCTGCGAGCGGCTTTATTGTGTACTGCGCGGTCAACGATCAGGTCAGACCGGTTGACGCCCGGTAATGAGCCGGTAGACGATCACGATGATGGCAAGAATGAGCAGAATGTGGATGAGCCAACTTGCCACATGGAAGACAACGAATCCGAGCAGCCAAAGAATAAAGAGGACGATCGCAATGGTCCACAACATACACAGCCTCCTGCACGTTACTATCACGTATCCCTATAGCACTTCATACGAGCATTTACTGTGCCATGTTGTGGTGAGCATCATCAGTATCACGCGCAAAATGCGGGCAGGCCGCACAGCGAAGCACTCCCATGATGCGCTTGCCCAATTTACTCCTGGCGCGCTGTAACGCCCTCAACGCCGAGTTCTTGTGCGTTCCCTTGCAGCGCCGTGACCACCTGCTGAATCAGGTCGTCAAGCGGCATGCCGAGCGCTTCGGCATTGTGCGCGATCTCCTCGCGGTTCACGGCGCGCGCGAACGCCTTATCCTTCAGCTTTTTGCGCACGCTTTTCACATCGACATCATGAACGCTCTTGCCTGGCCGCACCAGCGCCACCGCCAGCACAAAGCTCGATAGCTCGTCCACGGCGGCCAGTGTTTTCTCCATGGGCGTGTCGCGCGGCACGCCGCTGTAATCGGCATGCGACAGAATCGCCCGGCAGACTTCCTCGCTCCAGCCGTGCTCGCGCAGATAGGCGACGCCGACGAACGGATGCGCGTCCTCTTTGAGCTCCAGGTTGGGGTACTTTTCATAATCCATGTCATGCAGCAGGCCGACGGCACCCCACAGATCGGCGTCAGCGCCCTGCTGCTGCGCCAGGTAGCGCATGGACGTTGCGACGGCGTTGCAGTGGGTGCGCAGGCTTTCCGACTGCACCCATTCATAGAGCAGTGCGCGGGCTTGTTCAGTTTGACTCATGGCGATCTCCAAAGGAAGAAATATATAGAACAAAGCATAAAGAACAAAGAAGAAAGTGAAGAACAAAGAACACAACAAGATCATCTTCCTGCTGTTCTTTTTCTTTGTTTTTGTTCTCAGGCTACTTCTGGCGAGCGCCCCGCGCATGATACAGCAGAATCGAGCCAGCTACGGAAACATTCAGCGACTCGATCCGCCCGTACATCGGCAGCTTCACCAGCAAGTCGCAGCGCTCGCGGGTCAGGCGGGCGAGTCCCGTGCCTTCCGCGCCGAGCACCAGCGCCAGCGGAATGTCAAGGTCAGCTTCATTGTACAACTGGGCGCGTTCGTCCTCTTCCACGCCGACGACCCACACGCCAGCGCGTTGCACCTCTTTGATCGTTTGCGCGAGATTGGACACAACGGTGATTCGCAGGTGCTCGGTCGCGCCGGACGACGCATTCACGACGGCAGGCGTCACTTCGGCGGCGCGGCGGCCCGGCAGCACCACGCCATGCACGCCGACGGCCTCGGCCGTGCGGAGCAGCGTACCGACATTCTGCGGATCTTGCAGATGGTCGAGCATGAGCAGCAGGGACGGCTCGCCGCGCTCGTCGGCCAGCGCCAGGCAGTCCTCAAGCTCGACATAAGGGTAGTCGCCGCATTCCAGCGCGACACCCTGATGATTCACCTGCCGCAACTGCCGGTCGAGATCATGGCGGTCGATGCGCTCCACCGGCACCTGCATGCTTTCGGCCAGCCGCACGACTTCGCCGAGCGTGCCGGTTTCCTGCGCGCCTGACGAGACGAGCAGCCGCCGGAATGTTCGCCGTTTGGCTCGCAATGCTTCCTGCACCGCGTTACGACCGTAAAGAATATCTGGCATATCACTCCTTAAAAACCGAGAACCAAGGACCAAGACCCTATACTAACATAGGTTTGGCCTTGGTCCTTGGGTTTTAGTTCTTGCTTACAGCCCCAGCGCGCTGCGCAGCCGCCCAAAGAAGCCGTCGTCCTGGCCTTCGCCAATTTGCACCGGGTCGAGCGATTTTTCCAATTCCTGGAACAGGCGGCGCTGCTGCTCGGTCAGCTTCTTTGGCACCGACACGCGCGTCACGACGATCTGGTCGCCGCGCCCGCTGCCGCGCAGGTGCGGAACGCCCTTGCCGCGCAGCCGGAACGGCGTGCCGCCCTGCGTGCCAGCCGGGATTTTCAGCCGTTCGGTGCCGTCCACGGTTGGCACTTCCATCTCGACGCCGAGCGCAGCCTGCGCGATATTGAGCGGCAATTCGAGCAGAATGTCGTTGCCCTCGCGCACAAAATACTTGTGCGGCTGGACGCTCAGCGCGACGTACAGGTTGCCATGCGGCCCGCCACGCGGCCCGGCCTCGCCCTCGCCGGTGATGCGAATCTGCGACGAGCCATCTACGCCTGCCGGGATTTTCACGGTCAGCGTGCGCGCCTGGCTGACGCGGCCCTCGCCACGGCATTCATGGCAGGGCACCGCGATAACCGTGCCTTCACCACGGCACTGGTCGCAGGTTGTCACGGTGACCATGTTGAAGATCGGCGCGCGCTGCCGGATTTCGCCCAGGCCGTTGCACTTCGGGCAGCGCACGGGTGAGGTGCCTGGCTCCGCGCCGCTGCCGCTACATGTCGGGCATGTTTCCAGACGCAGGAACTCGATCTCTTTCTCGGCACCGAACACGGCTTCCTCAAAGCTGATCTCCAGCGTATAGCGCAGGTCCGCGCCGCGCTGCGGGCCGCGTTGCGTTTGCCGCCCGCCGCCCATACCGCCGCCGAAGAACGCTTCAAAGATCGAGCCGAACGGGTCAGCGCCACCGCCAAACGGGTCGTAGCCGGGGCCGCCGCTTGGCATGTTGTGTCCGAAGCGATCGTACATGGCGCGCTTTTCCTGGTTGGATAGCACGTCATACGCCTCGTTAATTTCTTTGAATCTGGCTTCAGCGTCCGACTCTTTGTTCACGTCAGGGTGATACTGCCGCGCCAGCCGCCGGAAAGCCTTTTTGATCTCTTCCGGTGTCGCGCCTTTGGCAACGCCGAGCACTTCGTAATAATCGCGCTTTACCGCCATGTCTACCTCAGATGGAGAGACCAGGAGTTGGGGAGACCAGGAGAATAACGCAGGAGCAATTGCTCTTGGTCTCCTGGTCTGCCTGTCTCCCTGTCTTCATTAGCTTTGTTCGTACTCGCCCTCAGTCACGCCTTCATCGGCTGTTGTGCCATTTGCCGCGTCGTCACGCTCGTACAGCGCCTGCCCAACCTGCTGCACCAGCACCGACAATTCGGCGGCGCGGTTGCGCAACTCGTCAATATCTTCGCTATCCAGCAGCGGGCGCACCTCGCGAATCTTGTCCTCAACCTGCATGCGCAGCACGTTGTCGACCTTGTCGCCCGCGTCGCGCAGCGTCTTTTCCGCCGAGTAAATCAGGCCATCGGCCTGATTGCGGGCCGTGATGATATCGCGGCGGCGCTTGTCTTCCTCGGCATGATCTTCGGCGTCACGCACCATCTGGGCAACTTCCTCATCGCTGAGACCCGACGACGCAGTAATCGTGATGCGCTGCTCGCGGCCCGTATTCTTGTCCTGCGCGGCGACGTTGACAATGCCGTTGGCGTCGATGTCGAACGTGACTTCGATCTGCGGCACACCGCGCGGCGCGGCGGGGATGCCGTCCAGCACGAACTTGCCGAGCGACTTGTTCAGGCGCGCTTCGGCCCGCTCGCCCTGGAGTACCTGAATTTCGACGCTGTGCTGGTTGTCGCTGGCGGTCGAAAACACCTGACTTTTGCGGGTCGGAATGGTGGTGTTGCGCTCGATCAGTGGCGTCATGACCCCGCCGAGCGTCTCGATGCCGAGCGTCAGCGGCGTCACATCGAGCAGCAGCACGTCCTTGACATCGCCCGCCAGCACGCCGGCCTGGATGGCCGCGCCGATTGCCACAACCTCGTCCGGGTTGACGCCTTTATGCGGCTCTTTGTTGAAGAACTTGCGCACGGCTTCCTGCACGGCTGGCATGCGCGTCTGCCCGCCAACCAGAATAACCTCGTCGATGTCGTTGGGCCGCATGCCCGCGTCAGACAGTGCCTGCTTGACCGGCGCAATTGTCCGGTCGATCAGCGCGCCGACAAGCTGCTCCAGCTTCGCGCGCGTCAGGGTGATGTTCATGTGCTTGGGGCCGCTGGCATCCGCCGTGATGAATGGCAGGTTGATCTCGGTCTGCATGACCGTGGAAAGCTCCATCTTGGCTTTCTCTGCCGCCTCCTTGAGCCGTTGCAGCGCCGTGCGATCCTTGCCCAGATCGATATTGGTTTCCTTGCGGAACTCGCCAATCAGCCAGTCGATAATGTGCTGGTCGAAGTCGTCGCCGCCCAGGTGGGTGTCGCCGTTCGTGGCCTTGACCTCGAACACGCCGTCGCCAAGCTCCAGAACCGAAATGTCAAACGTGCCGCCGCCCAGGTCATACACCGCGATTGTCTGGTCGCGGCCCTGCTTGTCAAGCCCATAGGCCAGCGCCGACGCGGTCGGCTCGTTGATGATCCGCAGCACTTCCAGCCCGGCGATCTTGCCGGCGTCCTTGGTCGCCTGCCGCTGCGAGTCGTTGAAGTAGGCGGGAACCGTGATTACAGCCTGCGTGACGGGCTCACCCAGGTAGGATTCGGCATCGGTCTTGATTTTTTGCAGCACCATGGCCGAAATCTCCTGCGGCGCGTACTCGCGCCCGCCGAGCAGCACGCGCACATCGCCGTTCGGCGCGTCGGCCAGGTGATACGGGATCATGTCGCGGTCGCGCTGCACATGAGCATCGGAGAGTTTACGGCCCATGAAGCGCTTCACCGAAAAAATAGTATTTTCCGGGTTGGTGACGGCCTGCCGCTTGGCGACCTGTCCGACGGTGCGCTCGCCATTTTTGTTCATGGCGACCACCGAGGGCGTAATGCGGTTGCCTTCGGCGTTCGATATCACAACCGGCTCGCCGCCTTCCATCACCGCGACGACCGAGTTGGTGGTGCCGAGGTCAATGCCGATAATTTTTGCCATACTATCTCCTGATAGAACAAAGAACAAAGAACAGAGTGCAACCCATCATCAGGTTATTCTGTTCTCTGCCCTTTGTTCTTGGTTTTGTGCTTAGGACTTGCCTACCTTCACCATCGCCGGACGCAGCACGCGGTCGCGCAGCTTGTAGCCCTTTTGCAGTTCCGCCGTTACGCTGGTCGTGTTGCCGTCGCCCTCTTCGTAGATCACGGCTTCGTGCAGGTTCGGGTCGAATTCCTGCCCGACGGCCTCGATCGGCGTGACGCCTTCGCTTTCCAGAACGGTCTGAAGTTTCTGCTGAATGAGTTTGACGCCGCCATACCACTGCGTGTTTTCCACGTCCGGCGTGACGCTGCTCATCGCGCGCTCCAGGTCATCCACCACGGGCAGCAGCTTCAGCAGCAGCCCGGCGCTGGCCGAGCGAATCAGTTCCGCGCGCTCCTGGTCGGTGCGGCGCTTAAAATTGCGGTAATCGGCGGTGGCGCGCAGCCATTGGTCTTTATATTCAGCCGCTTCCTTCTCAAGCTGTTCGATGCGCGCCTGCAATTCGTCGCTGTTCACGGTCTGCGCCTCAGCTGTATCATTTGCCTCAACAGCGGCATTGCTATCTTCTGTATTCATACGCTCGTCAGTCATTGATTGTTGCTCCTTGATACTATATATTTGTGCTGCACACAAGCACGCAGAGGCCCGACCATGTCGTCCATGACCTCTGCGCGTTCGCGGCATTGCGTTACGGTCTTCCCTCGCCGTACAAGTTACTGAGCAAATCGCTCATGACGGTGGAAATATAGCGCACGGTTGAGATCGTGCGCGGGTACGACATGCGCGTGGGGCCGATCACGCCCACAACGCCGCCGACTTCATTATTTATGCCATAGCGCGACAGCACCACGCTGTATTCGCGCATTTCGTCGCGGCCATGTTCGCCGCCAATCACCACCTGCACGCCATTGCTGCTGAGCACGCGCGTGATCAGCGGGTTCAAATCCTGGCCGCCATGCAGAATTTGCACCATCTTCCGCACGCGATCCACGTCGCTGAATTCTGGCTGGTTGAGAATTTCAATCAGCCCGTCGCTGTAGATCGAGTTGTTGAACTGCTCCTCAAGCTGGCCCAACGCTCGGACAGCCAGATCAAGCACCTGGCGCTCAAGATCATTGAAGGCCAGGGTTGGCTCGCTGCGCTCCTGCGCCAGCACCTCCTCAACCCGGTCAACCGTGCCATCATGGCAACGCTCATTGATCCGCGCGGCGCTGCGGCTAAGGTCTTCTTGCGTCCACACATGTTCAACGTTCAGCGTCTGCTGGCGGATCGTGCCATCATGCAGCACCAGCACCATCAGCACCGTGCTGTCCTGAATCGAAATGAGTTCGAGATGCTTGAAGCGCGCTTGGTAGGATCGCAGCGGCGTTACCACCGACGCATTTTGCGCCGTGCGCGCCAGCACAGCACCGGCAAGCTGAATCCACTGATCCAGCTCGCTGCGCACCTGGTAAAACTGGTGGCGAATCGTCCGCTGCTCCGTAACCGACAACGGCGTGCGATCCATCAGATTCTCGACGAAGAAGCGGTAACCTGCATCGGTCGGCACGCGCCCCGCCGACGTGTGCCAGTGCGTCAGGTACCCAAGCTCCTCCAGCGCAGCCAGATCGTTGCGAACGGTAGCCGATGACACGCGCAGCCGATGTTTGCGCACCAGTGTCTCCGATGCGACCGGCTGTGATGTTTCGATAAATTCCTGGATCACCAGCTTCATAATGAGCCGGCGACGCTCACTAAGCTCTGCAGACATACTCGTGCCTCATGGTGATCGTGCCAGGTGCATGCACGGCGCAGCTCCAAACAACCGTTCCTGATGCCATTGAAGCCACGCCTTAGCACTCGGCGTGCAAGAGTGCCAGAGCACAAAGCTAAATGATTGGCGTGCATGATGCACGCCTTTCTGCCCGTATTGTACCACGAGTTTGCTCGCACGACAACGCAGAATAGTGTTTCCTGCGCAAGCAATTGTACGGTTTTACGCCAACGATCCGCATGCGTTTCCTGGAGCAACCACTTGACCATTTCGTTCGTACTATGTAGAGTAACCGGAGACTGTTAGAGCATGAGAGGCGCTATGGCACTGATTGAGATTCACGATGTTACAAAATCCTACATCATGGGCGATGTGCAGGTCCATGCGTTGCGCGGCGTCTCGCTGATGATTGAAGAAGGCGAGATGGTCGCGATCATGGGGCCGTCGGGTAGCGGCAAATCGACGCTCATGAACATCCTTGGCTGCCTGGATCAGCCGACGAGCGGCACGTACCTGCTCGACGGCGAAGACATTGGCCGCATGAACGACAACCAGTTGGCCGACATCCGCAATCGCAAGGTTGGCTTTGTGTTCCAGCAGTACATGCTCTTGCAGCGCACCAGCGCGCTCCGCAATGTTGAGCTGCCGCTGCTGTACGGCAACGGCCATGATCGGATCGCGCGCGCCAAAGCCGCGCTTCAGGCGGTCGGCATGGGCGAGCGCATGGGCCACAAGCCGAACGAGCTTTCCGGCGGGCAGCAGCAGCGCGTCGCGATCGCCCGCGCGCTGGTGAACAATCCGCGCATCATCCTGGCCGACGAGCCGACCGGCGCGCTGGATACCAGGACCGGCGAGGAGATCATGACAATCTTCAAGCGGCTCAACCAGGAGCAGGGCATCACGATTATCCTCGTGACGCACGATCCCGAGGTGGCCCAGCATGCGCGGCGCACCATCCATGTACGTGACGGTCTGGTTGCTGAGGACGCGCTGCAGGAAGCGGTGGGTGTAGCGGGAGATTGACTCCCAAACGTCTGCCGAATGTTCCCGGTTTGTGCTATCTTTGCTCATGAACAATACATATGTGGGGAAACGATGCAGCGGATGTACCAATTGAGCAGGTTGTCAAGGCACTGGCGGTGCTGGGATTTTATGCGGTACGTGAGGACAATCACACCGCGCTTGCTCGTGACAACCCGGATACTATTCCAAACCATCGCCATATCAAAGGCTCTACGCTACGTACTCTTTTGACGCGGGCAGGCATTTCGCGCGATGAGGTTCTTCAAGTTTACGCGCAAGTGTAATTCGCTCTGTATCAACCTACGTCCAACGGCAGCAGGCTCATCTCATTTCTTGCTGCCCCACGAACCAATCCATCGCCTCGCGCGCGATCTTGGGCGGCACGGTGTGCGGGCCATCAAACTCGCGGTAGTCTACAGCACAGCCCGCCTCCCGCATTTGATTGACGATCCGGCGGCTACAGCGTTCGATTGGCAGCACCGTGTCCTGCGTGCCGTGCGAAATGAACATGGGCGTGCAGCGTTCGGCGCGAACAGGCGGTATGAAGCCCGGCGAAAACGCCATGATATGAGTGAACAGATCGCTGTTCATGAGGCCGACGCCGAGCGCGTACGATGCGCCATCCGAGAAGCCGGTAGTGGCAATCCGCGTCCGGTCCACGGCGTAGCGCACGAAGAACTGCGTCAGCGCCTGATCGAGAAATGTCACGTCCGGGCCGTATTCACCGAGAATGATGTCCCACGTCCGCCCGCGCGAATCGAGCGCAAGCAGGATCATATTTGCGTCATCCGCCAATGGCAGAAGCGGCGCGAGGCCGCGCTCGGCGTCGCTGCCCGCGCCATGAAAAGCTACAGCTAATCGACCGGGCAGATCAGCGTTGTAGCTGGGTGGCACGTACAGCAGCCCGTCGCGGCGCTTTTCCAATCCCAGCGGGCGCAGGCCAGTCGGGCGCGGCGCGTCGGCGGAAATGCTGGTGAGCGGGTGATCATAATCAATCGGTACTTTTCCATTATGTGTCATAGCCTTGCTCTTGTGTAAATTTTCTCTAAGATGACGTATCGCTTGTAGCAAGATGCAGGCACCCAGGCTCCACATAGTACATGTGTACGGAAGAAAACCCCATGTCTGTCATGCTAATTGATACGATCAGCACATCTATCCGAGCGCGGCATTGATGTCTTCGGCGCTCTCCGGATAATTGGCCGCGTAGGCGCGCAGCAGCCCGAAGCAACCGGCGATCATCATGTCGCCATGCGGGACGGCGAAGTACGGCTGAAGATGCGAGCCGCGAATCATGGCGCGGCGCGGCCCGGTGACGGCCAGCTGCGGCAGCGCGCCCGGCGTTGGTTGGAGCACCAGCGCGCCGTGGCCCATGCTCGTGTACACCTCCTCGTTGGTGATGCTGCCCTGTCCCAGCCGCTCCAGAAAGCCTTGAAGTTGTGGCAGCGTCAGCTCGCCGGTGTGATGCTCGAAGCAGCCCGCGATTGCGCCATCCACCATATGGAACGCCAGACAGTGAAAATTGCCGATATTGGCGACCACCAGATCGTGCTGTGCGGCGACATGCGGATCATCGAGCGCGCCGAGCACGGCGGCGGGCGCAGTGTCCATGAGCAACAGCGGCATGTCGTCGGGCGCGGTCTGCGCGACAGCCAGCAGCCGGGTCATCTCCGCTGGCACGTCCTCG
Organism: Roseiflexaceae bacterium; assembly: GCA_035765855.1. Taxonomy (GTDB): domain Bacteria; phylum Chloroflexota; class Chloroflexia; order Chloroflexales; family Roseiflexaceae; genus DASTWM01. Next base: position 7,244 of record DASTWM010000066.1, on the reverse strand, counting down.
CGGCGGAAGCCCAGCGACAGCAGGCCGCGCCTGGTGGCGAAGCGTTCAGCCAGATAATTGAAGCGAAACACACGGTCGCTTATATCGGGCGGAGCATTGCCATGGTCAAAGACTGCGACGGCCAGCGCGTCGTAATTGGTATCTACGCCGAAGGCGCCCAGCGCTGTGTTGATCGCGCCGAGGTCGAGGTCGCGCATGATGACCTGACCGGCGTCACGCATGGCGGCGGCTTCGTCATCGCTGACAAGCTGCACGCCGTCGCGCTGCACCGCTTCGAGGTCGTCGTTGAACGTGCGCGCCGCGTCGGGTGTGGCGTACAGTGGCAACCCGGCTGCCATGTGGTCGTTAGCGGCCCACTGGCACGGCCCGCCGCCCATCATCACGCCGGAAAGTACCACGGGCCGCCGGGCTGCCGTGGCCGCGCGGATGCGCTTGGCGACGATCTGGGTCGGCGCGGGCATGATGAGTTGTAAACTGTTTTCGACTGGCCCGCTGCTGTCGAACAGCAGAATATCCTGGGTGCCGGTGCCGACATCAACCGTAAGAATCCGCATGTACGCCCTCGCTTTCCTCTCAGCACATGAAACAGGTGTAAGTATACCGCACGACGGTTGACACAATCCGGCTTCCGTGCCATAGTGCGGCGATGTTCTTTTGCTCAAAGGATTGCGCCATGCTCAACGCGCCTCCGCGCCTCGCGCAACAGATTCAATTCATTGTCGAGCTTGACCGGCTCAAAAACGTGCTGCGCCGCACCCAACTGATCGACGGCTCGCGCCATGAAAATAGCGCCGAACATTCCTGGCACCTGGCCGTCATGGCGCTGCTGCTCCAGGAATATGCCGCCGCTGAAATAGATGTCCATCGCGTGATGCGCATGTTGCTGGTGCATGATATTGTGGAGATCGATGCGGGCGACACCTTTGCGTTTGACGTAACCGGCAATTTGTCAAAGGTTGAGCGCGAGCTGGCGGCCGCCGAGCGAATCTTCGGCTTGCTGCCCGAGGAGCAGGGCCGCGAGTTGCGGACATTGTGGGACGAGTTCGAGGACATGGCGACGGCGGAATCGCGCTACGCCAACGCGCTCGACCGGCTGGAGCCGCTGCTGCAAAATCTGCATAACACTGGCGGCACATGGCGGCAGTATCACATCGACCAGGCGGCGGTGCTGCGGCGCGTGGCTCCAATTCAGGAGGGCATGCCGGACTTGTGGCCGTTCGTGCTCCATGCAGTCGATGCGGCGGTGCAGGCGGGATACATTGCTTAAGTAACCGCCGATAAACGCAGATACACGCCGATGAATCTTGATCAATGCCTGGAACAATTTGGAGCGCGGCACTCTGTACACGCGAGGCATTAAAATAAATATCTGCGTTTATCGGCGTGCATCGGCGGTTATTTCTATTCATCGACCCAGGCGCGCCACTCGCCCGCAAGCTCATTGAGCGATTTGCCGAGCACGCGCGTGTAGTCCGACGAGCCGGGCGCGCGCCCACGCCCGCTGCGGTACAGGGCATCGAACGCATCCCAACCGTAGCGCTGGATCAGAAAATCGGTGAACGAGGCCCACAACTCGTAGGCGTTGTTGGCTCCGCATGACTCTTCCGCCGTCAGCAGCTGCCGGGGCAGCCCTTCAGCCTTGATCTGCCGCGCCCGGTCACGCCAGCTTGTCGCGCCGTACTTCCCAAACCAGCGCTCGCCAACAATCCATGTCGCCAGCCCCTCATGCAAAATCGTGTCGGCGCGGCGCTGCACATCGTCGCCGTAGCGTTGCGCTTCCAGGTGGTGTCCAAGCTCATGGGCGACAACCGTCGCCGCGCGCTGAATATCTTCGCCGCTGTCATAAAAAAGCTCGGCGCGGTGTTCATCCGTATAGGCCAGACCGCGCACGCCTTTAATCGGCGCGAGGGCCGGTCGGTAGAAGCCGAGCGACACGCGATGATCGAGGATAGTATTGAAGTGCGCTTCATCGTTGCGCAGCATGGCCTCGATTTGAGCGGCAAGCTGGGCGACCTGTGCATGGCTGAATGTCTTTGTGCCAGCGTAGAAATCGAGCCGGGCGGTTTGCGCGACCAATGTGCCTGGCATGTGCGGTCCCGTGCCGGGAATTATCTTTACAGGAATTTGTTCGATGCGTTGCGTGCGAATCAGATCATCGCGGGTTTCAATCATGCTGGCGCGCGGCGCGATCTCAGGCATGAAACTGCGCGCTTCATGAAGGTCGGCGCGCAGGTTGCGCTCGGTTGATGGCATCATCGGCGCGCCAGATGGATCGTTCAGCAGCGGCGTGACTGGCGGCTGGTGCGCTGTTGCCGATGCTGAAGGGAGTTGCGCGGCGGCGAGGGCTGCAAAGAGCAACAAACAGACAAAGAAAAGTTGTGCGCAGCGGGCAATGCGCGACATAGCCTCCTCGCTCAAGCACAAACAGAGTGCCTTCTGGTGCGTTCATGCCGCACCAGGAACAAAAACCATAAGATGTGGGTGAAATTGTGTGCTTCCATGTACCATAGGGTGCGCGGGCTGTCAAACGTTCGCAGCCGCATGGAAGTCGAAAACGTGTACAATCTTCTGTGCAACCGTGTATCGGCTTTAGACGTACTACATACAGGTATCATCATGCTGGGAATACACTCTGGCAGTGGGGAACATCTTGGGAGGAACGAATGGCAGCAATTGAGAGGCCGCGGCGGCGCTTTGGGTCGCGGCGATTGTGGATCATCCTTGGCGTGGTTGTGCTTCTGGTGGCGTGTGCCGCCGGAGGCGTGTATTTCGTGAATCAGGCGCGACAGACCGCGCAGCAGGCCGCTGCGTCCGGCTGGAAAACGCAAACGGCTGAAACGGGCAATATCAGTGCCTCGATCAATGCCACTGGCGACGTGCAGCCGAAGGCGCAGGCTGAGGCCCGCTTTAATGTCAGTGGCACGGTCGAAGAAATTTACGTCAGGCCGGGCGACAAGGTCGCGGCGGGCCAGCCGCTGGCGCGCGTGAATGATGCCGATCTGCAAACTGCGTTGCAAAGCGCGCAATCTGACCTGAAGCAGGCCCAGGCGAACCAGCAGAAATTGCTTGAAGGCGCATCGCCGGAAGAGGTCGAGCAGGCGCGCGCGCAGGTGAATCAGGCGCAGGGCCAGTATCAGCAGACGGTCGGCAATGTCACGCAATCTGATATTGCGGCGGCGCGCGCGCGCCTGGAGCAGGCCCAGGCGGATCTGGCGCAGCTACAGGCTGGACCTAAGGATCCCGACCGGCGCGCCGCCCAGACCGATGTGGAGCAGGCGCAGACGACGCTCCAGCAACAGCGCGACAGCCTTTCGGCTGCCAAGACCAACGCGAAGCTGCAAATGGACCAGGCGGCGAGTTCGCTGACGCAGGCGCAGGCGACCTATGCCACAGCGAAATCGAATTGGGACTACGTGCAAAACACGGGCAAAGATCCGATCAATCCCAACACCATCAATGCGCAAACCGGCAAAAAGGAAGGCAACAAACTGAACGACGCCCAGCGGCAGCAGTATTACAGTACATTTATACAGGCCGAGTCGGCGCTCCGTAATGCCGAGAGCGCAGTGGAACAGGCGCGCGTGGCCTACGACAATGCCCGACAGGCTGAGATAAGCGGCATCCAGGCCGCCGAGCAGACGGTCGCCAAGGCACAGACGCAGTTGGATAAACTCGTTCAGCCACCAGATGCCAGCCAGCTCGCTGCCGCGCAAGCGTCGGTGCGCAGCGCGCAGGCCGATTTGAACAAGCTGACTGGGACGAGCCGGAGTGGCAGCCTTGAAGCGGCGCGGGCGGGTGTGGCGAGCGCCGAAGCCGCGCTGAACAAACTGCAAGCCGATCCGAACGCCAGCGATCTTGCCGTGGCGGAAGCGAATGTCTCGCGCGCGGAGGTGGCGGTGCAGAAGGCACAGCGCGATCTCGAACAGGCCGTGCTTAAGTCGCCTTTCGCGGGCACGGTCGCGCGGGTCAGCTACAATGTTGGCGAAGGCGCGAACACCGTGTCGAGCAGTTCCGCCAGCACAACCAGTGCGAGCACAGGCATTGTCATCACCGACCTGACCGGCTTTCACGTCGATGTGCCGGTGGACGAACTCGATGTGGCGCAGATCAAGAAGGGCCAGACGGCGCAAGTGACGCTCGACGCGCTGCCGAACGCCGATCTGAAGGGCGCAGTGACGAATATCGAGCCACTGGCGACCAAAACGCAGCAGGGTACGACCAATTACCAGGTTACGGTCGACATCGATCCGGGGAACGCCAATGTGCTTCCGGGCATGACTGCCTCGGTCGCGATCGTCACGACGGAAAAGCAGAACGTTGTCCTGGTGCCGCGCCGCGCGATTCAGACCGAAAACGGCAAGAATTACGTGCTTATTCCAAAGAGTGGCGCGCCGACGGCCCAGGGACGGCCAGCCAGCGAACAGCGCGAGGTATCGCTTGGTCTCAGCAACAACGAGCAGGTAGAGATCACCAAAGGGTTGGATGCGGGTACAAAAATTCTGGTGCCAGATGTCGTAAGTACATTCAATCCAGTAGGCCAGTAGCTTTCATTTGACATAAAGGCTGACAACAGCATGAATCTCGTTGAGTCGTTTCGCATTGCGCTGACGGCGCTCCAATCGAATAAACTGCGCTCGTTCCTGACCATGCTCGGTATCATCATCGGCATCGGATCGGTGATTGGCCTGCTGGCGATCGGGAGTGGCTTTCAGGTGTTCCTGAACCAGAGCTTTAACTCGTTCGGCGTAGGCGTCTTTTATGTCGGGCCGTTTGTCACAACGCGCAAGGTGGACGCGCGCCAATCACCGCAACTCACAGCCGCCGACGCCGCAGCGATCATGCAGCCCGGTGCCGCGCCGGATGTCAAAACAGTGGCAGTGGAATACAGCGGCGGCAGTGAGCTTATCAGCGCCGGGCAGCAGCGCCTCTCCTACCCGGTGCGGGCTGTTTCGCCGAGCCACTTCACGATCAGCGAAAATACGCTTGGTGCTGGCCGGTATTATTACCCCGCGGAGGATAACGAAGGCGCGCGAGTTGCATTGATCGGGCAGACAGTGGCCGAGCGGTTGTTCGGCAGCATTGAGGCGGCGGTCGGCCAGCGCATCACCGTCAGCGGCGTCGGCTTCGATGTGGTCGGCGTGCTGACGACGAAGGACAGCGGCGGTGGGCCGCAGAGCGACCCGCGCGAGACGGTGTTTGTGCCGTATTACACCGGCATTAGCCGCCTTTACCGCAATCAGGTCACGCCTCAGGTGGATGTGACAACCTTGACGGTGCAGGCTAAGAGCCAGGATCAAGTTGACGCGGCCATCCGGCAGGTCACCGAGATTCTGCGGCAGCGCCACCGCCTGACCTACCAGGATAATGATTTCACGATCATCAATCTTGGCCAGATCGCGGCAACAGTAAGCACGGTCATTGCAGGCTTCAGCACCTTTTTAGGTGTGGTGGGCGGCATTTCGCTGCTAGTTGGTGGTATCGGCATCATGAATATCATGCTGGTGAGTGTCACCGAGCGCACGCGCGAGATCGGCCTGCGCAAGGCGGTTGGCGCGCGTAACCGTGACATTCTCATGCAATTTCTGGTCGAAGCGCTGGTGCTTGCTCTGGTCGGCGGCGCGTTCGGTATCTTGCTCGGCTATGGCTTGTCGTTTGTAGGAACGTTTATCATTGTCAATCTGTTTGAAGCCGAAGGCGCGGAAGCCGTGGTGACGGCAGGCGCGATCATGCTGGCGACGACAGTATCGGCAAGCATTGGAATCTTTTTCGGCTTCTTTCCGGCGCTTCAGGCGGCGCGGCTGCGCCCGATCGAGGCGCTACGTTATGAATAATTGCAGATTGCGGATTGTAGATTGCAGATCACACTGCTCAATCTACAGCCTGCAACCTGCAATCTGCAACATGTTATGAATATTATCGAAGCAATTCGCGTCGCATGGACCTCGCTGATGACCCATAAAGGCCGGGCGCTGCTGACCATGCTGGGCATCATCATCGGCGTCGGCGCGGTGGTCGGCATGCTCGCGATTGGCAACGGTCTGAGCCAGTGGTTCAGCAGCGAATTCACCAAGCTTGGGGTTGGCGTATTCTACATCAACCCGGATATCGACTCAGCGGCGACGGACACGAAGCAATCGCCGCAACTCACCGCCGAGGACGCCGCGGCGATCATGCAGCCCGGCGCGGTGCCGAGCGCCAGCGCCGTGGTCATCGAGTACGACGGCAACGGCGTGATCAGCGCGGGCAGCGACCGCTACTCGTTCCCTGTCAAGGGTGTGACGCCGAACTTTTTTGTAGTAACTGATAATACGCTCGGGCCGGGACGCTTTTATTCCACTGCCGAGGAGGAAAACCGCGCGCGCGTCGCCGTGATCGGCAAAGATGTGGCAACAACGCTGTTCGGCAGCATTGAGAGCGCGGTCGGGCAGCGCATCACCATCAATGGCGTGAGTTTCAATGTCGTCGGCGTGCTGACGACTGAGGCGAGCGCGTTTACCGGCGGCTTTAATGGCCCATCGCAGATGGTGTACGTGCCATATCAAACCGCGCGCGCCCGGCTGTTCCGCAATCAGCTTTCCACGCGGGTGGACGTAAGCCAGTTGACGGTGCAGGCCCGCACGCCCGAGCAGGTGAATGAAGCGATCCGCGAGACAACCGAACTGCTGCGGCAGCGCCATCGCCTGACCTATCAGCCCAACGATTTTCGCATCATGAATCTCGAACAGCAGGCCGCGCAGGCCCAAACCTCGCTGGCTGGCCTGAGCGCCTTCCTGATCGTGATCGCGAGCATATCATTGTTGGTCGGCGGCATCGGCATCATGAACATCATGCTGGTGAGCGTGACGCAGCGCACGCGCGAGATCGGCCTGCGCAAGGCGGTTGGCGCGCGCAACCGTGATATTCTTGTGCAATTCCTGATCGAGGCGGTGGTATTGTGCCTGTCCGGCGGCGCAATCGGCGTGGGAATCGGCTATCTGCTGTCGTTTGCCGGAACGTATGTGCTGCAAAACGTGTTTCGTGCCGCCGATTCGCATGCCACGGTCACGCTCGGCTCGATCTTGCTCGCCACTGCCGTTTCGACCGGCGTTGGGATATGCTTTGGCTTCTTTCCTGCCCTGCGGGCCGCGCGCCTGCGCCCCATTCAGGCGCTGCGCACAGAATAATTCTGATGCGCTCCATGGCAGAATCTTTGCCATGGAGCGCATGCATTTCGCTGCTAGTTGGTGGTATCGGCATCATGAACA
>DASTWM010000065.1:0-16397 GCA_035765855.1 Roseiflexaceae bacterium | reverse complement strand
TAGTGCAACGCGATGTGTACAATCTCACCGATGTGCTGCGCGGCGCAGCGTCACGCGTCCATGAGACATTGCTGATCATGCCTGCCGATACGGTGCTCGACCTTGATATTGAGGCCGCGCTGGCCGCGCACCGGGCCAATGGCGGAGCCGCAACATTGATTTTGCATGCGCAGCACAGCGCCAACAGCCTGCCAATACGTCTAAGTTCATTTAATCGGGTACAGCCGGTGGGGACGAGCAGCGCGCAGGGCGATTTGCAGTTCACTGGCGCGTGTATTCTCGAGCCACAGGCACTGGAATACCTCATTCAGCACGGCATCCCTGATGACACGATGTTATTCACCGCGCTGTTGGCCGCCGAGATTCCGGTGTTCGGCTATGTCAGCGAAGGCTACTGGAATCCACTGAATTCATTACAGGCATACCATGCGGCGCAACGCGTCTTTTTGTACAGCGCATACCAGCAAGTGACGGCGGAGGACTGTGAGCAGCCGCGCGTGCGTTACCCTTCCATTGAAGGACAACAGATTGCACCGGGGGTGTGGGTCGGGCGCAATCATGCTATTCATCCCAACGCCCGTTTTGCCGCGCCGCTGTGTATTGGCGATGGATGTCTCATTGGCGATGATGTCGAGCTCGGACCTTATGCCGTAATTGGCCCAAACAGCGTGGTAGATGACGGCGCAACCGTGCAACATAGCGTCGTGTCGAGCCGAACCTACGTTGGCCGGCTTGTCAATCTGGCTGATCGCATTGTCGAGCGCACGACCATTATCAACCCGCAAACAACTCAGCACATCGAGGTCGTCGATCCTTTTCTGCTGTCCAACATCGTGCGTGAGCATTCGCGCGGTTTGGAACGCGTGCTTACAGCTCTGGTCGCCGGGCTATTGCTCCTGCTCGCTTCGCCGCTGCTCGTGCTGATTGCATTGCTGGTTGCGCTTACTTCAGGCGGGCGTATCTTCCGTCGCGAGCAGCGGGTAGGCCGGCGAGCAAACCCATCGAAGATAGCTGAGACATCCACGCTCGATGTATGGTATTTCAACACGCAACGAAGTGATGGTTCACGCACGCTCTTTGGTACATGGCTTACCTGCTGGGGGATAGATCATCTCCCATCGTTGTGGAACGTATTTGTCGGTGACCTCAATTTTGTGGGTGTGAAGCCACTAACACTAGATGAAGCAGCGCATTTGCGCGAGTCCTGGCATGAGAAACGGAATGATGCTGCGGCGGGATTAACGGGTCTCTGGTTCACGCAATCTGAACCGGAAACTGATCTGGATGCCGTGCTCGTTGCCGATGTGTATTATGCGGCGACTCGTTCTCGGCGTGGTGATTTGCGCATTTTACTGCAAACACCACGCGCATGGCTTCGCCGTTCCCGATTGCTGGCATCGAAACGTATGCGTAGTTCACGCTCGCTTCCGCGCCAAATGGCGTAACTCAATCCTAAGGAGCTATCATTATGAAGATAACAGCGCGCTTTGTTGGTTCTGCTACCGTGCTTGATCTTGCCGGGCGTTTTGACATGACGAGCGCTCCATCGGTGGCGCAAGCGCTTGAGCGAGCCTCAACAGGAACACCTGCCCAGGTTGTGCTTAATCTTGCTGGCGTGCCGTTCATCGACTCGACTGCGCTCGCCACGATGGTTCAAGGTCTGAAACGCTGCCGCCAGCGTCAAGGAGATTTGTATTTGTGTGGCGTGCAGCCTCAGGTCCACATGATTTTCGAGCTAACGCGGCTCGACTCATCATTTCACATGTTTGTTGATGATCGTCATGCCGTGCAAGCCTTTCCCAACTAAGTCAGACGCATGATGCTTAGCACTATTGTTCATGCGCATTATGCCGAACTTGCAATCCTTGCGGGAAGCTGGGCTGCCGCGGGGGCGTCGAGCTTCAGTATCTGGGAACATCAGCAAATGTTGGCCCATTGGCCCACGCATCAGGCACCATGCGCTCCAACGCTCACCGCGCCGATTCGCGTCGGAACAGTGACGCTTGGACACTTGCGTGTTGCTGGCCTCAGCGACGCAGCGGCACGAACGCGCCTTGCGGCAGATGCGGAATTGCTCGCCCAGTTCATTGTGCTGGAATCAGAATTGCAGCAATTGGCAGGCGACCTTACAAGGGGCCAGGATCAATTGCTTGGTTTGTATGAACTCACACAATCAATCGGCGGTCACACAACCATTAGCGGCGTGCTTAACTGCCTGGCGTTTGAAACATCGCGCATGTTGCAAGCGCAGAGCGGATTTTCTATTTTCATGCCTAATGAGGGCATGCCGCTGCTGGCGCAGTATCCTGAACAGACCGCCCTTGAAGATACATTGTGGTGTTTATTCTGGGAAACACATGCCGACGAGCGCGAACTCTTGCTGCCGAACGGCGGCGCGCTTGACGTATTTCTTGGCGATATACACAATCTGCTTCTGATTCCAGTGCGCCTGCGTGGCAAACTTCGGGGTGCTGTTGGCGTTTTTAATCGCGAAACAGGTTCGTTTACATCGGCTGACATTAAGCTCGCCCATGCGATTGTTCAGCATGCCAGCGCCCACCTTGAAAATGTCCTGTTATATCAGGAAATCGTCGAGCGGGCGCGGCTGGAGGCCGAGCTTGATCTGGCGCGGCGGGTGCAAAGCAGCCTCTTTCCAAAGCAGCTTCCGCATGTACCACATCTCGACATTTTTGCCATATCGCGGCCTGCATTTCAGCTTGGGGGCGACTTTTACACGCTGGTGAGCCATCAGAATCGCCCGTTCGTATTTGCAATTGGCGATATCAGTGGGAAGGGACTGTCCGCGGCGCTGCTCATGACTATGACGCGCACGGCCATGCGCAGCAAAGCGAGCTTTATGCCCGAGCCAATGCCTGACGCAGTGATGCGCCATTCAAATGAAGATCTGTATGAAGATTTTGCGCAGGTCGGCATGTTTGCGACAGCGTTTGTGGGCTATTATCAGCAATTGCAGCAGCGCATTGTGTACGCAAATGCTGGTCACTCGCCCGTCATCTACCGCCCGCACGATGGCAAAGCACGCTTGTTGCGCGCCGATAGTACTGCCCTCGGGATCATGCCGGTAAATCGCTGTGAAAACCATGTTGTGCCAATGCGTCCAGGTGATATCATGGTCGTTGCCACCGATGGATTAAGTGATGCGCGTGATCCGCGTGGCCGATCATTTGGTGATGATCGGCTCTTATCCCTGATTGATGCGTCTGCTGATCAATCTGCGCGTGATATCGGTGAGCAGTTGCTTACTGCTGTGGAGCAATTTGAAGATGGTGGGCCGCAAGAAGATGATCAGACGCTTGTAATTATCAAGGGAGCTGTTTCGTGAACCATCTGCCCACTGAGATCATTCGGCTGGATCTGCCAGCCACCTATACAAGTCTTACGTTGTTACGCGCCTGCATAACTGAATTGATGATGCAGTGCGATGTGGAAGAACACGACCCAACAATATATAGTGTTCAGCTTGCGGTCCATGAAACCGGCGCAAACATTATCGATCATGCATACTGTGGTGACTTCAGCCGGCGCTTTGCGGTCACGCTGTCTTTGTGTCGTGAGAAGCGGCAGATGACCGTCGAACTGTACGACACGGGTGCGTCATTTCGCCTCGAAGACGTGCCGAGCCCAAACCTTGATCTTCCGCAAGAACATGGCTATGGTCTCTTTTTGGTATGTAACACCATGGATGAAGTGGTCTACGAGCCACGCGAGACAGAAAATTATTGGCGTCTTATGAAACGGTTCTGAGCACATCAAACACCTGAACCTTGTGTCCATCTTACGCTACTCTGAAATTCACACGAGGGAGGCTATGACAACCATTCTTGTTGTCGACGGTGACGCCACGGCGCGTCGTACAACACAGTACATGCTGCAAACTGCCAATTATACAGTTGCCCCGGCCTGCGACGTTCACCAGGCGAACATGCAGCTCATGCGGATGCAATCTGATCTGCTCATTACCGAGCTTTCAAGCGCTCGGTTCGACGGGTTTGCTTTTTTACGTGCATTGCGGGCATCTGAGCATTACCATGCTCTGCCGGTCATCGTTCTTACAAGCAGCGCGCATAAACGTGATCACCGGCGCGCGTTGCAGTTGGGCGCAGTGCTATGCCTTGCGAAACCGGTGCAATCGGATATGCTTGTTGGTGTTGTAAACCGTGTATTGCAGCAGCGCGCCATCATTCTCCAGGTGGCTAACAATCTTTCGCGGGGGCAGGTTCCTGAGCTGCTGGAGGGTGTGCCTCTGGGGATCGCTGTTTAACGGGAGATATATTTTTGCGCAACAGAAAACGAGGTGAGAGCCTCGTTTTCTGTTGCGTGCTAGACACTTTTTCAGAGTGTAATCAAACTGACTCGATCGATGTAAAAAGGGCCGCGAAACCCTTTATCATTTTTGATATATATCCCTGTTACATAGGTGTAATCGGGATCATATTGATTGTCGTCAAGCCACAGATCAACTTCAACCCATGTATTTGGCTCAATATCCCTGTTGATGCCAAGAAAATACAATCGTGTTTCTGAAAATAACGGCAGATCCTGGGTGACGCGACCGGTTACCTTCACCGATGTGTCGTCATTCACCCAATATGGAAAGTCATTGCTGCCAACCACCGTCACTGCGAGATCACTCGTGCGAATGCCGTTTGGCCCGCTATTCAGCCAAAACTTAACTCCAAGCACTTGCTTCCGCAGGTATTCTTCATTTGATTGTTTGCGCACTGTGAAAAAGAGCATGCCAAAGTCTTTCGTCGGAGTGATTTTGGCGGCGACCTTTCCACTCGAAACAACGTGCGCTTCGTCGAGCGCAAAAGTCATCCCATCGCTGTTCGCTAGCGACCAATTCTTACGTAACTGCTCATCATAAATGGGTAGTTCTTTGAGCGGCTGTGGCGTTGCTGTCGCTGCTGGCACTGCGGTAGGAACTGGGTGTGTCGGTTCAGTCTGCGTGCCAATAGGAGCAACGGAAGTTGGCGTTACTGGATGGAATAAACCGGCAACGGTTGGCGTTGGTAAGGTGGCCACGTTCTGATCAGCTTGCGCGGGAGTTCCACAGGCGGCCAGTACAGCGCTGGTACAAACGAGCATTATACTGGCAATATATCGCGGCCTAGAGCGCATAGGTCACCTCGGCGCGGTGTTCAACCGCATTCTGTAAGCAGTTGACAATCGAGGAAGCACTTCGTCGTGCATCAAAGTGATCTTCCGCGTAGGCACGCGCCGCGCGGCCCATGGATCGGCGGCGCTGTGGTTCATGAAGCACATGTTGCAGCCGCGATGCAAGAACATGCACATCGCCAGGCGGAATAATGAAGCCTGTTTCACCGTCTACCACGGTATCGGGGAGACCACCGATTGCGGTGACAATGCTCGGCAGACCAGTAGCGGCAGCTTCGATGGCGGCAATACCAAACGCTTCAGCTTCCGCCGGAAGCACAAACACGTCCGCTGACTGATACAACGCGATAAGCTCTTGCGTATTCGGGCGCAGGAGGTGATACACGCGCACTCCATCTTCGGGTGCGATGTCAAGACTGGTCACAATATGCAGCTCGGCAGTGCCTTTCGGCAGCATGCGGAACGCTTGCAGGAGCACGTCGCCACCTTTGCGATGAAAATCACTGCCGACGAATAAAATACGAAGCATATGGCTGTCATTGCGTGGCGCAGGCCGCCAGCGCGCTGTATCTACGCCCGGTGATACAACTGTGATGCGGTCGGGCGCGACACCATAATCGCGGATGAGCGAGTCGCGGGTCCAGCGTGACCATGGCAAGACGTGGGCTGCTCCGCGCAGCGTTGTAACATTCAGCGCATGCTTATACCGCTGGAGCGGGCCTGGTGTATCGGGTTGGTGGCCGTAATGCTTGCCCATCCGGTCATATTGCAGCGGTGTGATGTCAGTCGCAATGACATAGGGGATCCGGTTCTTTAATCGCCCGCAGAGCACAGCCGGTACCTGCGTATTGAAGAACATGATATCGCTTGCCGCTCGCTGGATGTGCTTTCGTACATGTGCACGCGCGACAAGCGTACCGCGCACATGTTGGAGTTTCTGAGGCATTCGCTCCCAAAATGGCGTAAGCTGCGGGTAGATGACGGGAACCCAGGTCGCCTGTATCTGGGATAGTAAATCGACCTCCTGTTGCAGGTTCTGATAATACGTTTGGTGGCCGAGATGTTGTTCCATGACAAAGGTTGCGTTGATCATAACTCCACCAGGTGTGCGCCGCATGACTCGTGGGAATCGAACGCCATGTGTTCGCGCGTGATTTTTGTCTGCGTTTGTGCCGTGTCTTCGGTACCGATGAACCGCTGCCATCCGCCAATTTCATCGGCCAGCCCCTGGTAATAACGCAAGTTGAATAATGCGCTATACGCGTGGCTCGTTAACTGTTCGTACCCTAACCGTTCAGTGTTCGTTGCCACGGCCTGCAACCCTGCTACCACGCCGCGTTGTAATGCCGCTCGGTCGATACACACCTGCGTGAGAAGTTGTACCAGTGGGTTGCGCTTCTGGAATTCATGGCGCAATTCCGGTAACAACCACTCATGCCCTTTGTCACGCCCGAAGATTACGTCGCTGCGGCCATAGGCATACGGCGTTCTCATCCACGAGTCAAAGCTGCGTTCAGCGTAATGAAGGCCAATAGCTGCGCTGTTAAATACGAACTCAATCTTGTGTTCCGCCAGTCGGTACGCGAGCTCGACATCTTCAGCGCGCCGCAAACTTTCGTCAAAGCCGCCAGTGTACAGGAGATGCCGGCGCGCCAGCGAGGTGTTGCCCGTGTAGAATTGGCGGGCGCTCGGCTTCCAGACTCCTTCGGCCATGTGGGTGTATTGTTTCATGAGCATAGCCTGCTCCCAGCGCACCCATGGCTGCATGGCAAAGCCGAGCGGTGAAATCATTGGCCCAAGCACAACCGCATCAGGTTGCTGCGCGTGCATGCGCATGTGTTCGGCGAGCCAACGTGGCGTTGGTACTACATCATCATCGAGAAAGACGACGATATCGCCTGTTGCATGGGCAATGCCGGTGTTCCGGGCGACGGAAGGCCCACTATTTGGTTGAATCACGGGAATGATGTGCAGTGGCACCGAAAGCGCGTGTAAATATTCGTCCGTGCCATCGGTTGAGCCATCTGAAACAATAATAATTTCAACATCATCGAGCGGATACGTCTGGCGTGCTAGACCGGCAACTACCTGACGCAAACGATGCAGGCGATTATACGTCGGTATAATAATGCTTATTGTTGTCATAACGCTATTGTTTCTTCTAAAGGTGTAAGCTCAGTTCAGCGCCGGATGCATGTCCCGCGTGTTCGATCATAGCGAGCGGATGACGCGCGCGGGTGTCCCGACTGCCAGCGAGCGCGGCGGAATGTCGCTGACGACGACGCTGCCAGCCCCAATCACACTGCCCGCGCCGATCGTGACGCCGCGTAGCACCGTCACGCGTGCTCCCAGCCACACATTTTCTTCCAGCACAACTGGCGCAGAGGGTGGTTGCTCGTTGCGCCGCTCTGGTTCCAAACAGTGAAAATCGTTGTCCATGATGATGGCGTACGTGCCAATGTTGCAACGTGGGCCGATTCGCACCGATTGCATCGCCGCAATCGAGCAGCCGTAGTTGATAAATGTGCTTTCCCCGATTTCAAGCATGCCTTCCGAGCCTGTTCCTAGCTCCAGCGGCGTGATGATAGAAACCAGCCGGGCGCGCGCGCCAATAATAAGCGTGCCATCATTGCGGATGTGGGGCCGCCCCCACAGGCGCACGCGCTCGCCAAGCCTGGCGTTGCGGAAATACCAACGGGCGCGCAATACCGCTTCAGCATTGGAAAGAGTGTGTTTCAGCATGGCAATTCCTTGAGCATGCGCGCAGGCACGCCACCAACCAGGGTGTTCGGCGGAACGTCGCGATTGACGAGCGCGCCCGCCGCGACAACGGCTCCTTCGCCGATTGTGACGCCCGGCAGAATCATGCAACGAGCGCCCAGCCATGCGCCCGCGCCAATCGAAACCGGGCGCGTGTAAAGCGGCCCCGCACGGCGGGCTTGGTCGCCCAGTTCGTGCGAACTTGTCATGATCAACACTTCGTGGCCCAGTGCCGCGCGGTCGCCAATGGTAATGGTATCGCTTAAATCCAGCCGGCAGCCGGCATTAAACCAACATTCCTGCCCAACGTGCAAGCGATGCTCCAGGCCCGTGCCGCCGGTAAGCACCGGCATGCCCCACATCACCGTGCCGCGCCCAACGCGGAAACCTGCCCGACGCAATCCGGCAGCGCGCACGCGGCTCCCGACAAAGAGCGGCAATGGGGCGAGCAGGAGGTTGAGAAGAAGCAATCGTAGATTGAAGTGATGTATCTCATCACGAAATACGTGTTGAAATTTGCTCATGGTTGTGCCGCCTTTGCATCCACCGCTGCATCCACCGCGAGCGGGCGTAGTCCCGGCGGTGGAACGGGCGTCGGCTGCCATGGCCAGCGCTTCGCCGGAACTGCAACCGGCTTGGCGACAATATGCTCCAGGCTGTTGATTAAACCCATCATTACGCCCATATACAACATGCTTTGCAGATCCCAGGACATATCCACATATGCAAAGGTAAAATGCATGATGACATAACTCAGCGCCGCGAGAGCAACAACGCTCAAATCACCATCTGGCATACGGAACAATGCCCATGTACCGCGCATGATCGCTTGCCCAATCAACGTAATGAGCGCGAGAAAACCAAACAGACCTGTCTGCATCCAAATCCAGAGCAGTGAGTTGTGCGTTATGTATTCCCACCAGACGAAGAAACTAATATCCGGCATTGGAACAACGATATAAAATTTATGCCCAAAGCCAATTCCGCGCAGCGGTGCCGTCTTGATGGTGAATAAGATATTCATGTTTTCTAACTGGCGGTATTCATTCGATGAACCGTCGCGGCTGCTTGCGTCGTCGGGCGTGAACATTGATCGAACAGCCCGCGCGGGCGTGGCAAGCACGCCATGGCTGTTCCAGAACGCGGCGAGGTACAGCGAGCCGACAACTGCGACGATTGGCAGCATGCACAGCACGAACATACGATGGCGCTGATACACAATAATTGCCAGCACAACGAACGCCACGCCGAGCGTAATAAACGCTGCCCGGCGCTGATTGGCGGCGTAGGTGAGCAGCGTCGTCGGCAGCATGACCAAAGGAATGAGTCGCAGAGCGTATGATGCGCGATACAGCCATGCGCCGATCATGAGCACAAAGAGCGAGTTTAAGTGAATCGAGTTAGAGTGTTCTGCAATTGCCTCGACTGTGCTGAACTTGAACTGTAACGTGAACACGGCGAACGAGAAACCACTCAATGAGTCGAGAAATAAGCCGATGATCACGGCCCACATCACATGCGAGACGTGCTCGCGCGTTTCGATCAGGTTGCTCGTCAGCACAAACATGGCCGGAAGATAGAAAATCGCCCGCACTTCCCAAAGACCAACATTGCTATTGCCGTGCGTTCCCAGACCGTATATAAGCCCATATGCCACGCAGCCGGTGAACACCAGCATTGGCGCGAGCAACGGCCCGCTGAACCATGCCAGCTTGCGCTGCATGGCCGCTCTGCCAAGCCATGAAAGGTACGTGAGCGCGAGCACAATTTCCATGGGGCTGAAATTCAGCGACCTGCTCACGTACATGATTGATTCAAGGCTGGACAGGTTCTTGGTAAACGGGTACCACGGTGTCAGCACAATGTCGCCTGTGAGTGCCAGACCGATAATGATATAGACGCCATAACGCGGCTGGCGCAGCACAATCCCGACAATAATGATGAAGCACAGCCATGCGATCTGCGACACATTCGGCCCATTGCGCCACATTACCAGCCCGAACACGCCGCATAGCGCCATCAGGCCAAGAAACCAGACCCACCAGCCAGCCGATGCGCGGCGTAGCTGTTGCGCGACGTTCCAGTTCCGATGGGTTGGCAGGACATTAATCATAACCATGCATCATTCTATGTTTGGCGGAACACATAGTAGCCAATGCTGAGCGCTACCGCGCCAATAAACGGTATCCAGGTTGTCAGGCGCGAGCGACTATTGCGGGTTGCAACGCCGACGATGAAGCAGAACAGGATGTAGGCTAAAATGAGTTTCATGGCTGCGTTATTCCTGTGGCACGAGCGCCCTGATCCAGCGCGGCGTGGACATCCTGGTTTGATTGAGCACGACGCCGAGCATCTGGAGGTGCTTCAAATCATCCAGTGCGGTGCGTACGCTGTTGACCGGCGTGACGCCTTGCCGAATCACGATGCAGCACGCATCGCCAAGCGATGCCAATGCAATGGCATCGCTGGTCGTCAGCACGGCAGGCACATCGAGCAGAACATAATGAAAATAGCCGCTCAATGTTTCGATGCATGATCGCAGTTGTTCGCTGCGCGCCACGACCGGGCGCTGTGCGAGCGGTATTTCGCCGGCGGGCAGCACTTGCAGGTTGCTCAGCGCCGTGGGTACTAATGCCTCTTCCAGGCTTATCGTGCCATTGAGCACGCCCGCCAGACCTGGGCTGCTCGGAAGTTCCACTGCTGGCTCCTGCGGCTTGCGCCTTTGCCACCAGCGGCGCGGCTGGGGTGGCAGCGCCAATGCGCCGGGCAGGCCGGGCGACCACCAGTTCAGATCGACCAAACAGATTTCCGCATCAAGATCGTGCGCCAGCGTTGTCGCAAACGCCAGCGCGGTATAGGTGACGCCCTCCTGTTGCAGCGCCGACACAAACGAAATGCGAGAAATTCGCTTGTCGGACAGCGCTTCACCGTATGTGAGGCGTGTCAGCATGTGCCGAAAATTGTTCACGATCTCGCTTGGAAAGATGCGCTGCGGCACGGCATCGGGCATGCCGAGTGCCAATGCTGTTTTGCGATGCGTATCGAGCATTCGCTGTTTACGTCGTGCGAACATGAAGTATTATCCTTGTATTGCGAAAAATCATAGCAGTATTACACAGCCGCCAGCGCAGCATGCTCGTCTTCAACGGTGGATTGGTTTGCCTCCCAATCCTGCCTCTGTTCCATTGTTTCATTCTCAGATACCCGGTTGTCGTCAGGCAACACCTCTGTTGCGGCCTGTTCGTTTGCGCTTTCGGACGGTTCAGATGGAGCCTGTGCAGCGGCAGCCTCGGCATGCACCGCGCGCAGCAGCATGCGCTCGGCGCGAGTCATTGGCACCATGGCAAGCACTGGCAGATGCAAGGCATGCTGTACATCGAGCGCGAAGCGAAAGCTGTGATCGAGCAGCGCCCCACCAGCGATGCACAGCAGGCTCAGCACGACACCGACAGCCAGGAAGATGCCCAGCTTGGTCGCCTTGTCCCTGAGTCCGGTTGTCGGCGCAACTGGCTGCGCGGGCGCGTCGATCGTCAGGTACATTTGCCGTATGTTGCTTTCAGCACGCGAACGCGCCAGACGCGCATCTTCGGCCTTGGTCACTGCATCATTGAGCCGGGTGGTCGCCTGATCAATCGCGTCCTGCAATCCACTGATTTCCAGGGTTTCCTCGGGCGGGCGTTCGCCGCGCACCGGAACCGGATGTGCTTCCAGGTAGGTGCGCATGGCGCTGCGCGCCTTGTCAACATCGGCCTGATACGGCTGAATCGTCTCGTTGAAGAACTTTTCGGCAACAATGCTATCTTGTGTTTCGGTGTTGAGCTTCCACTGGACGAACATGTCCATGGTGGCGGCAACCATCTGCTGCACAGTGGCAGGATCCTCGTATTTGCCGTCCACCTCGATGAGATTGTCGCCGACTGTGTTCACCGTAACAGCTTTTTGGTACACACTTATGGTGCGGTCGAGGACTGTTGGGTCGCCGGTTAATTGTTGCTCAAGTGGTGTTTTTGCGATGATCGAACGCACAAATGCCTGGGTTTGCATCAGATCCTGAAGCTGGCTGGCCGTCACCTGAGCGGGTGTTTGCCATGTGAAATCGGTTTGCACATTGCTGAGAGCTGACACAAGCGGTTGCTTTTGCACGTAAATAGTGCCACGCGCGGCATACTGTGGCATGGAGTAAACGACGTACGCGCTTCCCACGCCGATCATCAGCACAATCGGCATGATGTTGAGCCAGCGATGCCGAAAGTAGCTTTCAAATATACGAAGAAGAATAAGCCGTACCATAAAACGTGAATTCCTCCTATGCTGGACAGTTCTTGTGTTCTATGTGCGAGATACCAGCCTGATCAGGCATCCAACAAGTACTCCCTGGACTTCGATTGAGTGCTTTGCGATGCACATGGAGCGCGTCATTGCGCATGGCTTCGTGGGCGTTGTACCACAGCGCACGAGATCAGGAGAAGATCAGACGTGTTCTTCTCTCCAGAGCAGCATGCTTTACACGCTCTACAAGTGAACCGCAGGAGTGGGTGGAAAGATGCGGGTAGAACGAATGAATTTTATGGGGCAAGTTTGGCTTCTATATCACGTCGGAGCTATTTAGAGCCTGGATGTGAAGATAAAGAATTGATGAGTATTACAGGGTGGGAAAGGCATGTTGAACAGCGCGGAGGAGGTTCTGGTGCGGCGACGGCGAGTACCAGAACCGGTTCATATGTGCCTCATGCCTGACATGTGCAGCGCTGTGTCGACGAGGTGTTCTAACGACGATGTTTCTTCCACATTGATATACGGCAATCCAACATGCTGAACGGTCTGCATCATCCGTTCGTTATAACGCTGGGCGCGGCCAAGGAATTTCTCGATAATGGCCTTCTCGCGATCGGACGCATGCGCGAAATCGCTGGCTGTGTAGATGCGTTGCTGCAAGAACGCATTGCTGGCTGTGAGCCATACGGCTCTGACGCCGTCAAGCCGCAACTGCACGACCGACTCGGGCCACACGGCTGAGCCTTCGAGAATCAGGCGCTCAGCGGAAGGGTCCGACGCATGCGCGGCGATCATGCGTTGGATTTCCAGCCACAGGCGCTTGTAATGGCGAATCACATCTTCGATGAGCTCATCAGGCGACAGCGAAAGGTAATGTTCGGCGACATGCGGGCGCGCGTTGCCCCATGGCCGGCCAGGATAGCGCGCCATGCGATCTGTCGAGGCGGCGTGCCAGCCAAGCCGCGACGATAGCGCCTGGGCAAGCGTGGATTTCCCCACGTTGGAAGGCCCACCAATCAGAATAACGCGCAATGCTGCGTTCATTTCCCACCCATAGATAGTTGTTTCATCTGGCGCGTTTCCGAAATGACTACGAACGCTTTAAGCATGTTACGCGATAATGCACAGCGCTTGCCGTATCTCGCCAAGATGATAAGCTGTATGAACGACAATCGCCAGCGCGCTCGACAGGTGCGGATCGCTCTGCCATGTCGAAACATCGCGCAAGGCGCTGCTGACCCGCCGATAGGTCCGCTGCAATTCGTCTTGCATGGCTTCCCACTGCTCCGGCGTGACCTGCTCCACTGTCTGCCAGATCGCGCCCCAATCAGCTTTGCTGGTATCGTTAGCAACGAAATAGCGTTCAATCACCTCCAGATAGAACGTGATGTGCGCCACCTGAGCGGCAATCGAGGCGCATGTGCGGCCCACTGGGCGTGATGCCTGCTGCGCGTCGATGGTAGCGAGCGTTTCGAGGAGCGAGGTGTTTCGATCCAGATAAATCCCGTGATGCCGCTCGAAAGTTTCCTCAAGGATGGTAAAGATTTCATGAACGATCTGAGCCTGGTCCATCGGTATCATTTCTCCTGTGGGCTTGCTGTACGACAGTTCGACTTACGGCTTCTTAAGACTGACATGATAACAGGCGAGGATGTTGCCTGAACCTTGCCATGTCCGCGTGTGCAGCAGTTTCAGTGACACCGGCGGGCGTCCGTCGAACAGCGGGATGCCCTCGCCAGCGATGATCGGGAACGTGGTGAGGTGCAGCTCATCGACAAGATCATGCACCAGCAGGCTGTTCCAAAGGATGCGGCCCAAAAGAATTAAGATATCTCTGCCGGGTTGCTGCTTGAGCGCGGCAATCTCCCTGGGCGCATCCGCCACGTTGACGATGCGCGTGTTTTCCCATGGTGCCAGCTCCGCGCGGGTGATCTTGTCCGACACAACGATTTTATCCACCCGCTGGATAAGTTCCGCAAATTCGCGCCGAATAGCGGTGGCGTTCGGGTCATGCGGCACACTGGTCCAGTAATTTTTGTTGCCCAGAAAGGACGTGCGACCGCTCAATAGCAGGGTATCGGCTGCCCGCAACCGTTCCGTCGTGTAGTCGTCGAAGTGCTGATCGCCTGCGTAATCCTCATGGTAGTATTCAAAGAGCCCGTCGATGGTCTTGTCCCTGGCTTCGTAAAAACCATCCACGGTGACAAAATTACAGACAATCAGTTTGCGCATGATATGCTCCTTTATACGCCTGTGAATTACGCACAGCATACATGCACACTGTGTCAGCCATTGTCACACGGGTGATTGCTTGCCGTTTTCCCGGCAGAATGCCCACCACGCCCGTCCATCAGCCAGCGTGAAAGCTGCGCGCTTGAGCCCGGCTTCGCTCATCAGCGCGGCTTGATGCGGTTCATGGTGGCTGACCGCGAACACGACGCACGCAAACGGCCATTCGGCAGCGAACCAGCCGCGCAAGGTCGCCAGCAGGTGCGTATCGAGGTCGTTGGCGACCTCAGCCGCGCGCACCCAGAAGCGCACACCAGCGGCATACGTCGCGCCCGCGCAGAGCTGTGCGACTTCGGGCCACAGCGATCTGAGATACACACAGCCGAGGCAGCGTGTCGCCTCAGGGTTCAGCACGGTAAAGGTAAATGCCTCCCGCCCGGCATGCTCGCGTTCATGGCGCTGCAAATCAGCGCGATTCTGGTCGAGCGTGAAGTCGTCGGCGGGCCATGTGCTTTGGCTCCAGCGGCGCAAGTGTTCGGCGCTGGACATCAGCGCGTCATAGTCAAGCGCAACATCCGTGGCGCGCAAGGGACGCAGCAGCAATCGATCTGTTCGCGTTTCTTCAGGTATCGGGGCATCAGCCGGGTAGAATTCCATGGGTTCATGCCTCCTGTGCGTAAGGCTGGCGCGGTCGAACGATCTGCCAATCTGCCGCGCCGCCGTGGAGATCGAGATGGCATGATAGTATTTGTATCGAGGACAAATGGTGTGTTACTCGTCACGCAGTAAGTCCTCTGGTAATTCTGGTGTCAGTCCTCGCGCTTGCGCTTGCGCTCCGAGGTCGTCCATAACCTCGCGTAATGATTGGTGTGGCATGTTGGTGAGCTTGCGAAGGCGCAGACGGAGCAGGACTTGCATCTTCTGCTGATCAGTTTGGCCATGCAGCAAGATAGATGCGTGCAGTTTCTGTATCAACAGGAATATAATGGTCGTATCTGCCATGTCCAACTCTGCTCAACACCAACAGAGTTAACGCCAAGATATAATTATAGCATGGCTGTTTCAGTGGATTCTATTGCTCATGAAGAACATTATACTGCTGAAATCGATGCCTGTGATACGATGTATCATGTATGCTGTAAGCTCAATGAGAAAGATGTATTGCAATGCTGCTCTATGAAGAACACATGGTGACTACGGTATGGTTCAGAAATATGGTTCATGTCACATTAACCACCGATTATCTGACCTTCACAACGCTCTGGATAAAGCTTAAAACAATTCCGGTTAAAGCTATTCGAGAGGTTGCTTTGCATAAGGCTTTGTTAAGCAGGAAAATTATTGTTACGTATAGTGACACACATGGCCTGCCACATTATGCCGAATGGACGACACGGCGTTTTGACCAGTGGAACCAGGTGTTTCATCAGGCTGGCATTCCAGCGACGCGGAAGCAATAAGTTGAACAATCTCTGCTTTGCGGCATGCAGCATGTCAATCTTGCGGCAGCACGCACACCCTCGAATACATCTCCAGACCCATTGACAACTCTCTGTAGCCATGCTAGATTGAGAGAGAACTCTTGGAGAATGTGGCACATGAAGCGTGAACCAATCAATCCCGACGCGATTTATTCACGGGAAGAAACCGCCGACCTGCTCGGCGTCAGCCTGAGCACAGTGAAGCGATTAATTGCTGCCGGGCAGCTTGAAGCGAGCCGCCCCGAAAGTATACGGCGCGTATTTATCAAAGGGTCGAGCATTCTGCGGATGCTTGAAGAAACCAAAATTGAGGTTACACGATAATGATCGTTGGCGCGACACAACCGAAACTGTATCAGCAGCATGGCTGTATATGCCATGCGCGGCCCGGCCTGGCGCGCGGCACGCAGTGGTCTGTCACGCCCGGTTTCGTGTGCCGGTTAGCCGATAGCAATCTGTCCGAGCACGCCGCTGGAGGTGCATCTGTGTTTGCATAATCGTTCAACACAGATC
>DASTWM010000064.1:0-16524 GCA_035765855.1 Roseiflexaceae bacterium | reverse complement strand
TATGCTGCCGTGCAAATTGTGCAAGTAGGTTTGTTTTGCCTGATTGCATTGGCCCAGCAATCATTTGTTGTTGGCAATCTGTACTGAATGTAGTACTGATCTTGCGTAGAATAGCATCGCGTGGTATTTCGTCAGATGGTGCAGCGGGAACAAACTGTTCGGTGAGAATGCTAATGTCAGACATCAATCTTCCTTGTATCTTCTCTACCTAGACGACAACGGAGACCTGCCTTACAATCCTACATTAGATGGAAAGGCAGGCGATAGAAGTTCTATATATATTAACCGTTATATGATACGTTTAGTTACGGGTTCAAAATATAGATTTTGTAATGTGTGTAACATTGTGCAATGAATGTGCTCCTTATCATTGAATTGCTCCATCTGTAGAATACGCTTCGTACGGAAGTATCATTCACATCATACACGCAGCTAATATATCAAGCAGATCACTTCAATCCTTAACCTCCCACTGCACCCCACACTACAACCGACTGCGGCTCGATCATGATCATCGGCTGCTCGTGAATCGGCATGGTTTGATATTGCACATAACGCTGGCGCAGCAGCATCACAGCATACTGATGTGTTGCGTCCTCCGGCTGAATCAGCCGCGCCGTGCCGCGAATGAGCACATACGCGAGTTCGCTCCAATCATCGCTGTAGCGATCCACCACCAGCGCCACCTGCGGATTTTCCAGGACGTTGCGCACCCGCTTGAGGTGCGGCGGCGCGACGCGCTTCGGCTTGGCGTCGAGCGCGATGTACACCGCCGCATTGTCGCAGGCGTAGCACACCGGAATGACATGCGGCTGCCCGGCAGCGTCCGCCGTGGCGAGCCGCCCGACGCGCTGCGCATCGAGAAAGGCGCGCTGCTGTTCGGTAAACATGATTTCTTCCAGATTGTCCGGCAGTTCGTGGACGAACACATCGGTTCGCCCTACTCTGATTCTGCGGTTCGTCATTCGCCGTTCGTCGTTCATCATTCACCGTTCGTCCATTTACATTTTACGCTCTGCGCTCTACGCTCGTTGCTTTCTTCCATCCACATCCACCGCAACCGCCAGCGACGTGCGGCCCCACTCGGTCAGATCATCGGCGTCGCGCGGCTGGTACTTCGCCACGACGATCCGCCGCGCCAGCCCGTCCTCATCTCCATCCGTTACGATCCGCGCCCGTCCTTCAAACGTCTCGCCGCCAAGCCGCACGCGCACCTGCGGATTCTTCTGGATATTTTTCACCCAGTCGGACTTCTCACGTCCACCTGCCAGCATGTACAACGTATTTTCATGGAGCGCGAACCAGATTTCGATCTCATGCGGGCGGCCCGTGACGCGCCCGGTGGTTGTCAGGTAACAAAAATCGTCATCGGCGTATTGCTGGATATCAACGTGCATCATGCTTAATCCCTTGTTACAACGAGCGTAAGCATTATACGTTAATCAGAGAAACGGTAGTACAATGCGGGCGTCATTTGCCAAAAACAGGAGCTTTGTTGTGAATGCTTTGCCATCTTCGCCAGGCGGCGCGCGCGAGTGGCTGCGGGTGCTGCTCACGAGTCTTGCGCCGGCTGTCGCGCTCGGCTTCGGGCGCTTTGCCTACGCGCTGCTGCTCGTGCCCATGCGCGAAAGCCAGGGCTGGAACTACGCGCAGGCCGGGCTGGTCACCAGCGCCAACGCGCTGGGCTACCTTGCGGGCGCGCTGATCGTCGGCAGCGTGGCGCGGCGCTGGGGCGCGGCGCGGACATTGGGCTGGAGCCTCGTGGTCGTCAGCGCGAGCCTTGCGCTCACCGGCGTGCCGCTGCCGTTCGCTGGCCTTCTATTCATGCGGGCCATCGCAGGTATCTGCGGCAGCCTGATTTTTGTGGCGGGCGCTGCGGTCGTCATCCAGATCATTAGCTCGGCGCGGAGTGACAGCGCGGTGAGTGTATATTTCGCCGGGCCAGGCGTCGGCATTGCAGTGTCGGGGTTGCTCATTCCGCTGTTGTTGCACGCGCCGCTGGCGTGGGACTGGCACCTGATCTGGGTTGCCATGGGCGTGGGCGGGCTGCTGACGCTGGCGCTGATGGCACCAACGCTGCGGCTGGCCCATGACGCAACGCCGCGCCCGGCTGACACCTCCGCATCTGCGCCGGGCTTCGTCATGCGCGATTATGTGCTGCTGTGGCCCGCCATGCTGTCGTATGGATTGTACGGGCTGGGCTACATCGGCTACATGACATTTATTATCGCCTTTTTGCAATCGATTCACGTTGCGCCAGTGCTGGTGCAGAGCTTCTGGTTCATTCTCGGCGTGGCGGCGGCCTCGACTGGCTACATCTGGGGGCCGATGATTAAGCGGCTGGCACCGCACTATTCCATGACGGTGCTGCTGTTCGTGCTGGCGGTGGGCGCGCTGCTGCCGATTGTTGTGCCGCAGGTGTGGAGCTTTGTCCTTTCAGCAATCCTGTTCGGCGGCTCGTTCCTGGGCGCGGTGTCGGCCATCACGCGGCAGGTGCGCATGTACCTGCCCGCCGAGCGCTGGACGGCGGTGCTGGGCAATGCCACGGCGATCTTTGCCATCGGTCAACTGATTGGGCCGGTGCTGACCGGCGCAATCGCTGACATGCAGAACGGCCTGGCGATTGGCTTGCTCGGCTCGGCGGTGCTGCTCGGTATCGCCACACTGATCGTGCTGGTCGGCCCGACGCCGGAACGCATGGCACTCCGCCAATCAACGAGTTTTGAAACAGAAATGAAATCATGATTATGACAACCAATCCTGTCGCGCTGGTTACGAGCGCATGCCTTCACCCCTATCCTTCTCCAACGGGGAAAGGGAAGCGGTGGCAGCCGCAGGATAAGTGCATGACAAGCGATTGTGTCATTCTATATAGCCTCAACGTAAAGCATCCTGCATTCTGTTGCAGAAAAATGGATGTGGCACAGACATTGCTAGATACCATCACACGCGCCCATGGCGCATACATTGGAAAGAAGGGCGCGCATGAAGACGGTTGTTGGTCTTTTCGAGCGCTACGCAAGCGCCGAGCAGGCGATCAACGAATTGATGCAGCGTGGCTTCAAGAAGCAGGAAATCAGCGTTATTGTGCGCGACAGCAGCGCTGATCAAGTGCATGCCAGCGACGATCCCGACGTTGCGGAAACGGTTGGCGTAGCCGCGATGAGTGGAACGACGATCGGCGGGCTGGCTGGTTTGCTGGTGGGGCTTGGCACGCTAACCATTCCCGGCATCGGCGCGGTCATTGCGGCTGGTACGCTCACTTCCATCGTAACGAGCACAGTGGCGGGCGCGGGCGTCGGCGCGGTGGCGGGCGGGCTGATCGGCGCGCTGGTGAGCCTGGGCATTTCCGAGGAGGAGGCCGCGTTGTACGCCGAGGGAGTCAGGCGCGGCAACGTGCTGGTGGTCGTGCAAACTGAAGATGAGCGCGCCACCACCGCACTCGAAGTGCTGCGTGCAGGCAGTGACCCAAACGTCGATGCGCCTGTTGCGCATCGCGCACACTGAAACACTTTATGTCTATCACCGAAGGAGGACGCACCATGGCAGTTATCGTTCTGGGCGTTTTTGATGACGCGCTTACCGCGCGCCGCGCAATGGAAGATTTGCGCGACAGTACCTATCCATTCGAAGATGTTTCGATTATCACCCGCCAGACCGAGGATGGCGAAGCAGTCAGCAACAACGACGACGTTTCCGCAGGCGAGGGCGCGGCAGTGGGCGCGGTGTGGGGCGGCCTGGTCGGCCTGGGCGCGCTGCTCATCCCCGGCATTGGGCCGTTTATCGCGGGCGGCGCGCTGTTTGCGGCGCTGACCGGCGCGATAACTGGCGCGGTGGTCGGCGGCGTCACGGCGGCGCTGGTGGATTTTGGCGGCATCCCCGAAGCTGAGGCGCGCCAGTACGAACAATATGTGCATGAAGGCAAAACCCTGATTGCCGTAAAGGCCAGGGACAGCAGCGACGCGCACGAGGCACGCCAGATTCTGGCGCAGCATGGCGCAGATGGCGTGTACGACGAAAACGAGCGCGAAAGCGAGGCCACATCAGC
Source organism: Roseiflexaceae bacterium (assembly GCA_035765855.1). Lineage (GTDB taxonomy): Bacteria > Chloroflexota > Chloroflexia > Chloroflexales > Roseiflexaceae > DASTWM01. Next base: position 12,476 of record DASTWM010000064.1, on the reverse strand, counting down.
CGCGCCGCGCGTCGCCATGTACGAAGGTGGCACGCGCATCCACGCGGGCGATGAACTCAGCGTCAACACGCCGACTGATATCGGCATGATCCAGCCGAACCCGCTTGGCGCTGATGTGGTCACACCCCGCGCGACAGGCGGAACCGAGCCGGTGGTGCCAGAAGCTGATGCAGTGCCAGAAGCCGCCGATGCGCGCATCAACACCGATACGGAAAGGCCGCATGACTCGCGTGCGTAACAGCCAGCCTTCTCATTTTGTAGTGTAGTCCAGAGCGCGGTGACAATTGCACCGCGCTCTTTTGTGCGGTGCAGCAGCAATCCATATCCCCGAATCGCACGTATCAGTCAACGTGTCAATCGCCCATTTCAAGAACGTAACTGGAGCTTTGTATGAGCTTTTCTCCAAGTCAGGCAGGTCGCAGCGCGCAAGGTGGCTTAGAGTATAAATGGAAGGTGCTGATCTCGGTCATTTTCGGCATCTTCATGATCATTCTCGACTCGACGGTGATCAACGTCGCCCTGCAAACTCTGCGCCGCGAATACGACGCCACGCTCACCAGCACGCAATGGATCATCAGCATTTACGTGCTGGCGCTCGGGATTATGACACCGCTCTCCGGCTTCCTGGCCGACCGCTTCGGCATCAAGCGCATGTACATTGGCGGTCTCATCCTTTTTGTGATCGGCTCGATTCTGTGTGGCCTCGCGCCGACACTGACGCTGCTGATCGCGGCGCGTGTCGTGCAGGGCATCGGCGGCGGCATCGCCCAGCCGCTTGGCCCGCCGCAATTGTACCGCGCCTTTCCACCCGAGGAGCAGGGTACGGCACTCGGCTTTTTCGGCGTTGCACTAGTGCTCGCGCCCGCGCTGGGGCCAATTCTCGGCGGCCTGCTGGTAGACGCGAACTTGTGGCGCTGGATTTTCTTTATCAACGTGCCGATTGGCATTACCGGCGTGATTCTAGCCTCGCGCTGGCTGAAGCGCGACGACACCACCCGCAAGCCACGCCTCGACCCACTCGGCATGCTGCTGGCGGTGACAGCCTTTGGCTCGCTGCTGTTCGCGGCCACCAACGCCGCGGATCTCGGCTGGACGTCGGGTACGGTGCTGACATGGTTCATCATCGGTGGTGTGGCGCTCATCGCCTTCGGGGTTGTCGAATTGTTCGTCGCCAGGGAGCCATTGCTCGATCTGCGGCTCTTCCAACGAAAGCAGTTCGCCGTCGCTGCGCTGGTCGGCTATGTCACGGTGCTGGCGCTGTTTGGTGCCGAGTTCCTCATGCCGGTGTACTTGCAGGCGCTGCGCGGGCGCACTGCCCTGCAAACCGGCTTGCTGCTCCTGCCGCTTGCGATTAGCTCAGGCATCGTGACGCCGATCGCCGGACGGTTGTATGATAAAATTGGGCCGCGCATTCTGGTGATTATCGGCTTCAGCCTGTTGATCATCAATACATGGCAGTTCTCGAAAATCGAGGCGCTCACGCCGATTTCGACGCTCATGTGGCTGCTGGCGCTGCGTGGCGTGGCGCTCGGCCTGATCGTGCAAACCACCTTCACCACTGCCTTGAGCGCGGTGCCACGCAATCTGCTGCCACGTGGTTCGTCGCTGCTGAACGGCACGCGCTTTGTGGTCCAGTCCATTGGCGTGGCGGTGCTCGCAACCATTTTGAGCAGCAGCGTGTCGCAAACAACCAAAGATTTTCAGCAGCGCGCTCAGGAAACGGTTCCCGCTGCCGGAGCGACGGCGTTTGGCCTGTGTGAAACGCCCGGCGTCCCAGCCGACCAGAACATTCCTGCGGCGGCCCGGCAAGCGCCGCCAGCCCAACAAGTGCAGATCAAGGCCAGCATCAATCAGGCATGTCATGAAAACCTGGTCGGGTTTGAGAATGCGTACCTGTTTACGTTCTACTTCGCCATCGTTGCGCTGGGAATTGGGGCATTTCTGCCCGGCTGGCCGTTCAAATGGGCAGGCCGCACCGCCGCAGCCGCCGAACAACCAGCCGCCAGCGGCGCGCATTAGCATGCCAACCAAGAGTAAGCCACAGAAATCTCAGAAGGCACAGAGAAGCAGAACAACTCCCCTCTTTTTCGCTGAGATCTCTGTGTCCTCTGTGGCAAAAAAGCGTGACCAGCAGCCACTAACATTTCAAAAGGAGCACATGGCATGGAGCAGCCCGACCTGTACGAACGGATTCAAGCCTATTTGCAGCCGCGCTTTCCTGAGTACATCGAGATGCTCCGGCACATGGTTTCGATCAACAGCTTCACCGCCAACCCGCACGGCGTCAACGCGCTTGGCGAACTAACTGCCATGGCGTTTGAGTCGCTCGGATTCAGCGCGCAGAGCATCCCGTCTGCCGATTCACAACACGGCGCGCACCTTGTGTTGACTCGGCATGGGCGCTCGCAACGCAGCATCGGCATGGTGTCGCACCTCGACACCGTCTTTCCTGCCGAGGAGGAGCGCGATCATGATTTTCGCTGGCGGGTGGCAAAAGATCGTCTGTACGGTCCCGGCACGGTCGATATCAAGGGCGGCACGGTGATGATTCACATGGTGCTGGCAGCGCTGCGCGACGTTGCGCCCAACGTGTTCGACAGCACCACATGGATTGTGCTGCTGAACGCGGCAGAAGAAGTCATGGCGGCGGACTTCGGCGCGCTGTGCATGGAACAGCTTGGCGACGCGCTGGCATGCCTGGTGTTCGAGGGCGGGCGCTGGACCGATGGCGAGTGTTCGCTGGTAGCGGCGCGCAAAGGCCGGGCGATGTTTCGCGTCACCGCCGAGGGCCGCGCGGCGCACGCCGGCAATCAGCATGGCCGTGGCGCGAACGCCGTCGTCGCGCTGTCGCAGATCGTGCAGCAGGTCGCCGCGCTGACCGATTACAAGCGTCAGCTTACGTTTAATGTCGGGCGGATCGAGGGCGGCACCGTCGCCAACCGCGTGCCGCACCACGCCGAGGCGCTGGTCGAGATGCGGACTTTCGCGCCCGATGTATTCGCCGATGGCGTTGCGCGCATGCTGGCGCTCGGCGGCTCATCCGATGTTGGCAGCGTGCGCGGCGATTTCCAATGCCAGATTACGGTTGAATTGCTGGCGCAGACCCGGCCATGGGCGCGCAACCCCGCCACCGACCGGCTGCTCGACATCTGGCGAACGGCTGCCGCGCCGCTGGGCATCAGCGTTGTCACCGAGGAGCGCGGCGGCCTGAGCGACGGCAACTGGGTCTGGCAGCACATTCCGACCATCGACGGCCTTGGTCCGTCCGGCGGCAACATGCACTGCTCGGAACGCAGTGCCGATGGCAGCAAAGACCAGGAATACGCGCTGGCTTCCACATTCGTCCCCAAAGCAACGCTGAATGCCGCCGCGCTGCTGCGCCTGTTGCGAGAGAAGTAACATGAAACCGGCGATCGCCGTCTGCGGCCTGGGCATGCTGGGCGGCCCTATGGCACACCGGCTCCAATCGGCTGGCTACCAGGCGAGCGGCTGGAACCGCTCGTCGCTTGCGCCAGACCTTACCGGCGACATTGCGCTTTGGCACACGCTGGAAGAAGCGGCGCAATCCGATGTCTGCCTGCGAATGCTTTCAAACTCGGATGCCGTGGATGCCGTGCTCGCGGCAACTTGACCATTCTGCATTGCACAAGCTGCTCTGGCAGGATTCTGCTCCATAAAATACATCAATTATTTACCTGATTCTGACTTGTTGTGGCACATGGTATGCCCGCGTTATGTACAGGTACTTCGTATAAGAAGCAAGAGGCGTATCATGGCGAACATTATCTTATGGTTTGTCGTTGGAGCAGTGGCGGGCATGATTGTCACCTTCATCGAAGGCACACACAGCCCGCGCGGTATGGTGTCCAACATCGTTGTTGGTGTTATCGGTGGAGTGTTAGGTGGCATTTTTTCGAGCTTTGTCGTTAGTGGTGGCGCAACAGTGGACAGATCTGGCCTTAGCCCGCGATCTGCATTTGCGGCGCTGGTCGTCGCGGCGATTCTGCTGGCGTTATCGTATGCTACAAGCAGAACCGCTGCGCGCTAATCCAGATGATGAGCGACTTCTTTTTTGGCATAGCTTTTGCTCTATTGGAAGCACGACAGGTGAACACTGCGTTCACCAGCGCCACAAAGGAGTGTTTACCATGAGCAATGAAGGCGACCGCGCAAAAGGCGCGATGGAAGAGCTCGGCGGCAAAGTCAAGAAGAACGTCGGTGACGCGCTCGATAACGAGCAGATGGAAGCCGAAGGCCGCGCAACAGAACTGAAAGGCCAGGCACGGCAGGAAGGTGCCAAGGCGGCTGAGCGTGGCAAGGGCACGATGGAAGAACTCGGCGGCAAGATCAAGAAGAACGTCGGCGACGCGCTTGATAACGAGCAGATGGAAGCCGAAGGCCGCGCCGATGAGCTAAAGGGCGACGCCCGGCAGCGCGCGAATCAGTAGCGCTTCTGGCTCGCACACGACATATACCTCAAAAGGAGCGGCATCGGTTCTAGAACCGATGCCGCTCCTCTTATTAGCTCGCCAGCGGCAACTCCACTGTAAATGTGCTGCCACCCCCCGGCTCGCTCGTCACGCTGATGCTGCCGTGGTGCCGCTGCACGATCTCCTTCACGACATACAGCCCGATGCCGCTTCCTGAGGCATGGCGGCTGGAGCCAGGCACGCGGTAGAAACGCTGGAACAGGTGCGGCAGCGCTTCGGCGGGGATGCCGATTCCTGAGTCGCTGATACGCACAACGACATTCTGCGCTGCGTGCTGCGCCGCGACACGAATGCTACCGCCCTGCGGACTGTATTTCACCGCGTTGCTCAGCAAATTCCGAAAGACCTGCTCCAGCCGTCCGGCATCGCCATTCACCAACAATGGCGAATCGTCGCTGTTCACATCGAGCTTGTGCTGCTGGAGCGTTAGCTGGAGATCCGCGACGACATGCGCCAGCAGCGCGGCCACATCCAACGGCTCAAATTCCATGACGAACTGGCCTGCGCCGAGGCGCGACACATCCAGCAGATCATTCAGCATGCTATTCACGCGCATTGCCTGATCGACGATCACATGGATATCGCGCTGGTCGCGCTCGGAAAGCATGGCATCTTTGGCGGCGCGGCGCAGCAGCAGTTGCGCGCGGCCAAGCATGGTCGTCAGCGGGTTGCGCAGTTCGTGCGACGCAATCGAAAGGAAAGCCTCGCGCTCGTAGATGCCTTGCTGCGCGTCCTGGTACAAGCGCCCATGCTCCAGGCTCAGGCTGATCCGCCGCCCCAACTCCTCCGCCAGCACGTAGTCATCGGGCTCAAAGCAGTAAATCGATTCGCGCTGCGCCAGAAAGATCGTTCCAAACACCTTGTCGCCAACCGCCAGCGGCACGGTGAGCGTGCAAATGAACTTCATCCGCGCCAGCCGGTCGAGTTGTTCGGGCGCGTAGGGCAGAGCAGGCTGTTCTGAGTCAGCATCTTTGAGCCAGCGCTCCGCGCGGCCACTTGCAAGGACATGCGCGGGGCCAGCCTGCGGCGCTTGCTCGTACAGCGCAAACTGGTTAAATGCGTCGATGAAGTTGCCCGCGCTCGCGCGATACTGCGCCACGGCGACATGATCGATGCCGCCATCATGATCGCGCAGCGTGATGATGCACACATCAGCAAGCGTGGATACAATGAGATCAGCGAGCCGTGGCAGCGTTTCTTCCTGGGTCATGGATGAACCAAGAATATCGCTGGCGTCAGCCAGAAACTTGAGGCGCGCTTCCGCTCGGCGCTGTTCCGTGACATCGCGCGAGATCGCAATCGCCGCCATGCTACTGGAGGAGCCGTCCTGCTCCAGCGCCAGGCGGGTCTGGTATTCGCGCGGGCCATACGGCGACTGATAGGTGTAACTAAACATCGCCGCCTCGCCGCTGGCAAACACGGCGGCCAGATGTGCTTCCCATGCGGCACACAATTCCTCGTTCATGCCAAGCTCGCGGTGCGTTTTGCCGATAAATGCCTCTGGTGGCAAGCCGCTTATCCGCTCCACAATCGGGTTCACGTACACATGGCGGTAGTTTACGTCAAAACGGGCAATCACATCCGGCGCATGCTCGACCAGCGTCGTGAATTCGCGCTCGCGGCGGGCAATTTCATCGCTCTGCCGGTCGATCTGGCGCTGCAATTGCACCCTGGCAATCGCGTTTTGGATGGCATGGCGCAACATCTCCGCGCTGACGCTGCCCTTGGTCAAATAATCCTGTATCCCGCGCTTCATGGCCTCGACGGCGACCTGTTCGTTGCCGGAGCCAGTCAGCATAATAACTGCGCCGATGGCGGAACCATAGCGACGGTTCATTTCGCTCATCAATTCAAGGCCGCTGATGTCGGGCAGATAATAGTCCAGCAGAATGCAATCTGGCTTCTCATGCTCCAGTATTGCCAGCGCTTCTGCGCCAGAAGCGGCCTCGATAATGGTGTACTGCGTGCTCGTATCGCGCAGTAAATACTGCCGGAACGCCATCCGGTCGTCGGAGCTGTCGTCTGTCAGGAGCACAGTCAGCGACGGTATCGTCATATAGGAATCGAGTGCGTGAATGGTTTGCATAACGATGTCGAAGTCAACCGCTTTGATGAGAGGCCCAATCATGTGCTTCTGGCGCGGGCGGTGTGATGTTCCCAATAACATTTGGGAGCGGGCTGGCTTGCGTCTCCTCCAGGCTCAGCACATGGATGCCATGCTTGTCGATCACAAACTCGCGCAGCGTGCGATCGTAGGTGCTGTAGCGCATGTGCAGCACGGCCAGCACACGGTACACCGAGCCGCCGACCTGATATTTTTGGAGCACAAGCACATTTTCGTCAAACAAGCCGATGGCGGTATTGGCGAGATTGATTTGCAACTGTTGGAAGGCGTTGATCTCATACACCAACAGGCTGGTAATCGCCTCGCCATAAATATGGTCGTCGAGCGCCGCCAGAAAATCGACCGCGCGCGTGCCGAGCACATCGATCAAAATAGTAACATCGTCGATGATCAGCCGGCTGACTTTGGAGCTCGTGAGAAATGGAAGCAAACGGCTGCCGACGACATCCGGCTCAAGCTGGTTGGGCGAAAAGCGCAGCACATGAATCACGCCCGCATGCTGGGCCGCCTGCAAGTCGAGCTGCAACGTTGCGGCCTTTTGCTCAAGCTCGCCAACGTGCTCGCTGAAGCTCACGTACACGCTTTGCGCTTCAGGAGCCGCTTGTTCCAGCGCCCAGCGCAACGCCAGGCTCGTCCGGCCCGTGCCAGACGCGCCCGCCAGAATGGTCGTCGTGCCGGCCGTCGGGCCGCCGTTCATGAGCTCATCGAGTTCGGGCAGGCCAAACGGCGACCGACCGACGGGCCGCTGGCGGTCATTCGGCACCGGGAACGACTCAAGGCGCGGAAAAATCTCGATGCCCTGGTTGGTGATAGTCATGAGATGCTGGCCCGGCAACGGCGCGGCCCCGCGATGCTTGAGAACTTCGCAATAGCGCACATGCCGCCGTCGTTCCCGCTGGAACGTGAAGTTAATGATCGTGTCGGCAATCGTAAACTGCGGATACAGCAAGCGGTTCTCGTAGTCGCCGGCCAGCGCCACAAGCATGGTAATATTCGTGAACGCGCTCTGCGTTGACAACGTACTCAGCAGCGAGCGCAGCCCGTCATCGGATCTGCTCCCGAAGTTCATGCCCTGAAGGCCGTCGATAAACACCAACTGCGCATGTGATTTCCGTATGGTTGCTGCCACATTGGTGACAAATGCCTCGTCGGTTTCACCCACCAGGCTATGCAGCGACACAATCGTAATAGTGCTGCCAATCAGCGCATTATTGAAAAAGGTAAAGCCTTGCAGGTGGGAAAGCAGCTTGAGATGACTTTCAGAGTACGCCGTCATGATCAGCGCCGACATACCGCGCTGCGCCGCCTGAAACACGATCTGGCTCGCGGTGATTGTTTTACCTATACCCGGCGCGCCGACCAGCATCACTAACGAGCCGGGAGGAATGCCGCCAGCCAACACTGCGTCGAGCCCAGGAACGCCGGTCATAAAGGCAGCGGGTGAACTCATGTCATCTTCCTTCACACGTCAACAGCATGCAGCACCACCATGGTGCAGCCCCGCGCTTCCGCGCCCATGGAGCCGAACACACCAAAACATCGCGCTCCCATGTGACGCATAAAAATGGAACAGCATGGCACCAATATGCGAGAATAGAAGTATACGGTAGGACAAGATTCGTTGCAAATGGTCGCAGCAGGCATGTTCCACGCAACTACATGCCGCCGTCGGGGGACGCGCCTGACGATAAATAATATTCAACATAGAGCAGCACGTCAACAAGATTGAACGGTTTGCGAATAATCTTGTTGAAACTGCTGTCGTCGGGTACATTGACGGCTGACATGATAATGACGGGTACATTGGCGGTTTGCGGGTGGGCGCGCAGTTGTCTGCTCAGATGTACGCCGTCCATCTGCGGCATCATGTAATCGGTCAGCACAAGATCGATCCGGTGCTGCAACGCGGCGCGCAGGGCGTCGTTCCCATTGCGCGCGGTAACGACAACGTAGCCTTCTTCTTCCAACGTATCGCGTAGCAACTCAAGAATGGGCTGTTCGTCATCCACGATCAAGATAGATCGCGCGGATGTGTGGTCATCTTGAACATCCCTCTTGAAGTGCTCTTGTTCCATAGAAAGCAATAGCTCATTGGCGTGGCTGGCACACCTCGAAGAATAGCGTCACCAGATAGTAAACAGGCGTTATGATAGCCAGCATGACTCTGTTTGTTATGCAACTAATGGGCCAAGAGACAACACAAAAAGTCACGTCAGTGTCAGGACACAACGTGTGGAAAGCATGTATTCCTAGAGTTTTATTGAGCGAAAAGAAGTCTTATATCGACACCTCGTTGGCATGCTCGTGCGGGTGGTGCAGCGGCAGGCACACCCGGAACGTGCTGCCCGCGCCTTCAACGCTTTGCACATCCACGTAGCCGCCATGCGACTCGACGATCTGTTTCACAATGTACAACCCGACGCCCATGCCCGTGGCGGTATGCACGCTGGTATCTCGGGCGCGGTAAAAGCGCCCGAAAATGCGCGCCAGCGCTTCACGCGGAATGCCAACGCCGTGATCCTGAATTGACAAACATGCCTCAACGTCGCCATGCTCAAGCGTTACAAGGATAACGCCCCCTGCCGGGCTGTACTGCACCGCATTCTGCAGCAGGTTGCGCAGCACCAGTTCGAGCCGCGCGGCGTCGCCATCGACCACAACCGCATCATCTGGCATGTGTACGTCAAACCTGTGGTGATGCAGGGCCGGGCTGAGTTCGTCGGTTACGCGGCGCGTCAACTGCAAAAGGTCGCACTGGCTCTGCTCAAGATTCAAGGGAGCGTGCGGCATGCGCGAGATTTCGAGCAGCGTGTTGAGCAGTTTGCTCAAGCGCTTGGCCTGCTCGACCATGATGTTGACGCCGCGCAGGTCGCGCTCTGGCTGCTGCGTGCCGTGCTCAAGGCGGCGCTTCAACAGCGTTGCATAGCCAAGCAGCGCGGTGAGCGGCGTCTTGAGTTCGTGCGCCGCAACGGAAAGAAACACATCGCGAGCGCGCATTGCTTCCTGCGACATGCGGTACAGAAGTTCGTTTTCCACGGCCATGGCGACGCGGCGGCCAATCTCTTCCGCCAGATCGCGATCCATGGCGGTGAACCGCGCAGACGCATCGCCACGCACAAATGTTACTGCGCCCAGCGTCTGCTCGCGGGCGCAGAGCGGCACCCGAATCAGCGATCCGGCGCGCGCCTGCCCCAACATGGCGAATTGGAGATCCGTAGGTCCGCCGCGCCGCACTGCCGACAGATCGGGGTAAAACTGGATTGCGCCTGTGTTTGCCATGGCGGACGGAAAGAACGCGGCTGCATCACGGCTGGTTTCACTGCTCGGAAACATGTTGACACGCACCGAACCCGGCATGCGCGACGCAAGCACCACGCGCGTCAGTTCCGTTTCGATCATGACATCGACCGCGCACCAATCAGCAAATTGCTCGATGATATATTTGGCGGTATTGGCGAGACACACGTAATGGTCTTCCGAACTTACCAGCTGGCAACTTACATCTGCAAGCAGGCCGAGAGCCTGCGACGTATGTGCGGCCTGTTGCTCCTCGGCCTGCCTGATACGCACGGCGTTGCGCACGCTCAAAGCGAGCATGGCGGGAGTGACAGTGGCAATCGGCACATACTGCTCGACGGCCAGCGCACCGCTCATGATCGGCGCTGGCTGCGCTGACACCAATGCAACGACGGCAGGTTGCGGATGGGCCTTGCGTACCGCGCACAGCACGTCATCCACAACGAGCGCTGGCATGTCTGTGTCGAGCAGCACGCAGTCGTAAGCGGCGCGCGCGAGCGCAGACTGCGCCTCGCCGCTCCGCGTCAGTCTGTACCGCGAGACGAACGTATCGCTCGCTTCCAGCGCCTGCTGCACAACATCATGATGACCCTGATTATCTATAACAGCCAGAATGGCTTGTAACGTGTCCATTGAACATGACTTTGATATGCATAAAAACAGGAAGGAAGGTGTTCTTCAGACTTCCTGTTGTAAAAAGTGATATAAATCTGACACAACGTATAGCAAACAGCGTGCCGTTTTCACACGTTCTTCGATCGCATCATAGCAAGTTGGGAATAAGAAACGCTGAAATAGCGGATTACAAAGGGGAAACGCGCTGCTCAATCACCAGGCATGTTGATTGAAAAATGAAAGATTGCATGCAAAAAGCGCGGGCATCACGCTCCGCGCTTTGTACATCAGACCAACGTCGGGCAACTATCCTGATTATTCCGCCTTTTTCACGGCATGGCCGCCGAAGCCGGCCCGCATGGCCGCCAGCACCTTGGCCGCGAACGACTCCTCCTGGCGCGAATGGAAGCGCTCGTACAGCGACTGCGTGATCACCGGCGCGGGCACGTCCAGATCAATCGCCGCCTGAATCGTCCAGCGGCCCTCGCCGCTGTCGTCCACGTAGCCGCGCAGGCTCGCCAGGTCGGGATCGCGCTCAAATGCTTCGGCTGTCAGGTCGAGCAGCCACGAGCGCACGACGCTGCCGTAGCGCCATGCCTCGGCGATCGCGTGCAGGTCGAGATTGAAATCCTTCTTGGCGCGCATGATCTCGAAGCCCTCGGCATAGGCTTGCATCATTCCGTACTCGATGCCATTGTGGACCATTTTGACGAAATGGCCGCTGCCGACCGGGCCACAATGCACATAGCCGCCTTCGTCGGGCGCGAGCGTGCGGAAAGCTGGCTCCAGCCGCTGCACCAGTTCCTTTTCGCCGCCGACCATGAGGCAGAAACCCTCGGTCAAGCCCCAGATGCCGCCGCTGGTACCCTGATCGATGTAGTTGATGCCATGCGGCTTGAGCATCTCGGCGCGGCGGATGTCATCAGGAAAGTGCGTGTTGCCGCTCTCGATAATGGTGTCGCCTTCGTCCAGCAGCGGAATAAACGATTGAATCATCTGCTCGGTGACGTTGCCAGCCGGCAGCATGACCCAGATCGCGCGTGGCCGCTGGAGTTTGCTGACCAGTTCCTCATGCGTGTAGGCCGGTTCAGCGCCCTTGGCCGCCAGTTCGTCAATTGGGCCGCGACTGCGGTTATTCACCACAACCCGGTGACCGCCGCGCAACCACCGCTCGGCCATGCCCGCGCCCATCCGCCCAAGTCCGGTGATACCAATGTCCATGGTGTGGCTCCTTTAGACTGAGAGTTTCTCCTGATAGATGCTGCCAGCAAGTAGATCCGGGTGGGCCACCGCCAGCGCCGCGCCGACGATGCCAGCATTATTCAACAGTTGCGCTGGCACAATCTCGGCCCGCGTTTGCAGAAAGGAAAAGAATTTTTCGTGTTTGCGGCTGACGCCACCACCAAAGATAAACAAGTCTGGCGAGAATAATTTTTCGAGCACGCTCAGATATTCGTTGACGCGCTCGGCCCACTGTTTCCAACTCAGCTTTTTGATTTCCCGAACGGCTTCGGACGCGCGATGTTCGGCATCCTTGCCGCGCAGTTCAAGGTGGCCGAGTTCGGTATTCGGCAGCAGTTTGCCATCCAGAAACACCGCGCTGCCGATGCCGGTGCCAAATGTCAGTACCATGACGACGCCTTCGCGCCCGCGACCTGCGCCAAATTGCATTTCGGCCAACCCCGCAGCGTCGGCATCGTTCAGCAGCAGCACCGGGCAGCCGGTTTTTTGCTCGAACAATTCCTGGCCGTTGGTGCCGATCCAGCTGGAATCCACATTCGCGGCGCTCCATGCAACCCCATGTTTGATCACCGCGGGAAACGTGCAGCCAATCGGCCCCTGCCATGCAAACTGTTTCACAAGATCGGCCATCACGTCGGCCACGGCTTCAGGCTGCGACGGCTGTGGCGTTCCAACGCGCAACCGCTCGCCCGCAAGCGTGCCGGTTT
>DASTWM010000063.1:0-16341 GCA_035765855.1 Roseiflexaceae bacterium | reverse complement strand
GAGGCCGCTGCGCTCCTGTTCGGCCTTCCATTGCGCGATATCGTTATCGGTCAGTGGCCTGGCCCGCCACTGCTGCTGATTTTTGCTGAAGATTTGAATCGTATCGCAGCCCGCCTGTTCACCAAGCGCAAAGGCTTTGTGCAGCCCGCCGGACGTTGACATGTGCGCGCCAAATTTCATGGGTACTCCTTTGCAAACAGTGCAAGCATTGTACCATGCTCATCATGCCACAAAGGACACAGCATGCTGCGTCCTTTGTGGCATAAAGATATATTATCGTACGAGCGTGTGCTGGAAGCGCTACTTTTTCTTCGCGCTGATGATCGTCCCAATCGTGGTCCACTGGCCGACGTTGCCTGCGTAATCCATGGGCTGAACGCGCACGATATACGTGCCTTCGCCAAGCGGCGGCGTCGAGGTTTGCGGCTCAGGCACAAACCAGTCGGATGTGCCGTTCGGGTCGCTGCCAATGTACACCCGGTAGCCTGCCACGCCCGACGCATTGTCGTGCGATGCCTGCCAGTGCAGCGCGGCTGTCTCACCGGCGGTAATCATTACTGTCTCGATAGCTGCTGGCGCGGTGGGTGCGGTCGCATCGTAGCCAATCGGCCCGAAGGTTGCGTCAGTTGGTTTGCTATTCACATCCCATCCGCGTACATGGAGCGTGTGCAGTCCTTCGCCAGCCTGCGAAAGATGAATGGCATCGGCGCTCATGGCCTGGTACTGCGGAGCTTCGGCATGTGGGTCGGTGTTCCACGCGGTAGCAAAGCCGCGCGCTGCGCCCGTGCCGATAACCTCCAGCGGGATGTCGTTGTTGTACCAGTGGTTCGTTTCGGCAGGGGTGCGGAACGCAATCCCGTCAGGAATATTTTCTGGCGCAGCGCTGGCTGCCTGCCCGCCGGTCTTGAGCACTTGCCCGCCATGCTGGTTGCATCCGCCAAGCCACGGCAGATCGGGGCCATCGGCGAACGAGAGCGGCACGGTCTTGCGGTTATAGGCGTAGGCTCCCTGGGCAGTAAACGCCATGAAATGCAGATGCGGAATGCCCGGCGCGCCACGGTCGCCAACGGTTCCAATCACGTCGCCACGTTTGAACGAGGTGCCGGGCCGGGTGGCAACGGCGCTCGCCATGTGCGTGTATTGCGTGTAGAAGCCGCCGCCATGATGAAGAATAAGCGTGCCGCTGGCAGGCACCCAGATCAATACGGTGCCATCGGCTGCGGCGCGCACCGGAGCGCCATACGTTCGACCGCTTGCGTTTGCCAGATCGAGGGCGTGCAGGTCGCCGCCCGTATGCGTGCCGCAGCCGTACCCTTGAATAACCTTCCAGTTTTCGCCGGGCGGGGTTGGCAGCCACAATGTCGCCGCGGCGTGCGTCGTCGCGGTGTGGAGCAACATGGTGCAGCACAGCGCAACCAGCACAGCGATGCGGAGCAATGCAGACCAGGTAGAAAGTGAAAAAGTGCGCAGCAACAAAGGCTGACGAGCACCGGTAAGTTCTCGTAGCATGAGACCTCCGAGGGCCAAAAAGGTAAAAAGTATATAAATCCTTAAAATTCGGTTGAGGCATTCAACCGCGCGGGAGCATACCATGTACGCATGCAATTGTCAAATACTGGTTAACGAGCGGTTGTAGTTGCCCGCGCTGTTGCTTCGGAGTACAATGCATCATGAAAAGGAATAGCCAACAGGAGCACCTGTGATTACATATGACGAACTCGCGTCTGGTCTTGAAGAAGCGTGGCTCATGGCTGGCCTCCATGATCACCTTATTACGGAAAGTGTTGTGCCGGAAACGCTTGAGCGCACGTACCGCGCGGAACTCTTTCCTGAGCATCCTGAGCCACTTTCGCCGGGCGCGATGCCGCCATGGGTAGAGGTATCATTTACATGGACGGCAGCCCAGCAGCTTCGCGCGGAAGGGCGCGACATTTCGCCGGGCGTGCTGGAACTTGCCTGGACGTACACCGTGGATGTGCGCGCGCAGAGCGAACGGAGCGATCTCGATCTCACGCGCGCCTTCCAGGCCGCCGTGCGCGCGACGGTGCGGCGCGTCGCGCCGGATCTTGCGTCGTCGGATGAGTACATCGCGGTGGAAGTGCGGCGCGGCTATCATTCTGGTGCTGACCGCCCGACGTTGGCGTACGTGCAGCTGGTTGGCACGAATGTAACCGACCTGAGCGACATGTGGAGCGAGCGCCGTCCTGAAGCGTTGCGCGAGGGCTTGCGTGAAGAGCTTGTGCTTGTCGCGGTGCTGTTGCGCGCACTGGGCGAAACCTTCACGCCGAGCGGCATGGGCGGCTACCGGCAGGTGGACTCGGCCTAGGGCGGCTACCATGTCCTCAAACCGTGTCGTGATAGTAGCGAGCGGTTGCTGTCCGGCATGCCCGTTTGCGCGCAATGTGGTATGCTATAATGAAAGCTGCCCTCCATCGTGGAACGACGGGGGCGCAACTTTTTAGGGAGAGCAAAGGAGCTAATATGGCTACACTTGATTTGCAAGCCATTCGCAAGCGCTTGGAAGACGAGCGCGCGTCGCTGATTGGCGATATTGACTCATTGCAGATTGAAAATGAAAATCAGGAAACCGATTACGGCGCGAGCAACCACCCAGGTGATGATGCGACCGAAGTGTTTCTGCGCGAGCGCAATCTGACGCTGCGCGAAAATTCCGGCGACATGCTCGAACAGGTCGATGCGGCGCTTGAGCGGCTGGATAATGGCACCTATGGTATTTGCCAGCGCTGCGGCAAAGAAATTAACCCCGAACGCCTGGAAGCGCTGCCGTCCGCTGCGTACTGCATTACCTGCCAGTCTGAAATCGAACGCGAGGCGCGCTAGCGGATCGGCATGAGCAAGAACATGCGGCATAATACAGGAAGCACCGCTTCGGCGCGCCGAACATGGCTCTGGCCACTCGTCGTCGCAGCGGTGGTGGTTATTCTCGATCAGGCGGCAAAGGCGTGGGTCTGGCGCACCATGGGGCCGGTGGAAGGTGCGAGCATGCCGCTGCTCGGATCGTGGTTGCGCCTCACGCTGGTGTACAACACGGGTGTCGCGTTTGGCCTATTCCAGAACATCCCGTACCTCTTTACCATTCTGCCGGTCGTCATCAGTGCGGGCGCGCTTTATTTCTACGCCTACCATCTGCCGCACGACCGACCATTGATCCAGGTATGCGTCGGCATGATTGTCGGCGGCGCAATCGGCAATATCATCGATCGGCTGCGCCTGGGCTTTGTGATTGATTTCATTCATGTTACCTGGTTTCCCGGCATTTTCAATGTCGCCGATAGCGGCATCACCGTTGGAGTGATTGCGTTGGCGGTGTATCTCCTGATTGCTGGCGATGACATCGCCGCCGACAAAGATGCGCCAAACGACAATGCCTTGCTGAGCGATCTGCTTGGACACGACCAGTAGACCGTCTATGGAGATGAGAGGAAGTGGTGGGGCGATGGGCGACGACACGCCAGATCAGCCGCGCGAGCAAAACATGCAGCATGAGCTAGTTGTTGGCGAAGAGCATGCCGATCAGCGGCTCGACCGCTTTGTGGCGGCAGTGGTTCCTGACCTGTCCCGCACCTACGCGCAACAGTTGATTGCCGACGCGCATATTCTGCTGAATGGTCATGACGTTCGCCCGAGCACCTCGGTGGCATCGGGCGATGTGGTGACGGTGTTCCGCCCATTGGCCCAGCCGACTGATTTGCTGCCCGAAAGCATTCCGCTTCACGTCGTGTACGAAGATCAAGACGTAGTTGTGATCGACAAAACGCCGGGCATGGTCGTTCACCCTGCGCCGGGCCACCCAAACGGCACGCTGGTCAACGCGCTGCTGGGGCGCTACCCTGACATCGAGGTGAGCGGTGATTTGCGACCGGGAATTGTGCATCGGCTCGACCGCGATACGTCTGGCCTGCTGGTGATTGCCCGGAATGATCCGGCGCGGCATTATCTTCAGGCGCAGCAGGCGGCGCGCACCATGAACAAGCGCTACCTTGCCGTTGTGGAAGGGCGTTTCAAAGAGCCTTCCGGCATGATTGACGCGCCGATTGGTCGCCACCTGGTCGACCGCAAGCGCATGGCGGTGGTGGCGAACGGTCGCGCGGCGCGCACGCACTGGCATGTGGTCGAAGATCTGGGCGAGTACACCTTGATCGAGGCGCGGCTGGAAACGGGCCGAACGCATCAGATTCGCGTGCATTTCGCGTACAAGAGCCGCCCGGTGCTCGGCGATCCGGTGTACGGCCCGCGCAAACCGCGTGCCACATTTGGCCTTGAGCGCCAGTTTTTGCACGCGTATAAACTCGGTTTTGCACTGCCGTCCACAGGTGAATGGCTGGAATGCACATCGCCGCTGCCTGACGATCTCGCGGCGGCGCTTGCTAAATTGCGCGCGCGCATTGGACATTGACCCAATCGCGTAGCTGTATGTTTCTGCTGTAAAACTTCTTGTGAAGCATGGAGGATAAAATGCGACCAAAAGTAACCATTATCGGTGCCGGATTCGTTGGATCGACCTCAGCGCACTGGATTGCCTCGAAAGAGCTGGCCGACATTGTGCTGATTGACATCGTGGAAGGCGTTCCGCAGGGCAAGGGTCTCGATCTGGCCGAGGCAGCGCCAATCGAAGGATTCGATCTTCACGTCGTTGGCACCAACGATTACGCCGACACCGCCAATTCCGATGTGGTGGTGGTGACGTCGGGCGCGCCGCGCAAGCCCGGCATGAGCCGCGAAGACCTGATCAAGGTCAACGCGAACATCACCCGCTCGTGTATTGAAAATGCTGTAAAGTACTCCCCGAACGCCACAATCATTATGGTAAATAACCCATTGGACACCATGGCGTATCTGGCGCGGCAGGTCAGCGGGCTGCCGAAGAACCGCGTAATCGGGCAGGCGGGCGTGCTCGACAGTGCGCGCTATCGCACGTTCATCGCCATGGAAGCCGGTGTGTCGGTCGAGGATGTGCAGGCGATGCTCATGGGCGGCCACGGCGACGAAATGGTGCCGCTGCCGCGCTTCACCACCATCGGCGGCATTCCGGTAACGGAATTCATCTCGCAGGAACGGCTCGATGCAATTGTGGATCGCACGCGCAAAGGCGGCGGCGAGATCGTCAATCTACTCAAGACCGGCAGCGCCTACTATGCTCCGGCAGCCGCCACGGTGCAGATGGTCGAAGCTGTGCTGCGCGACAAGAAGCGCGTGATTCCATGCGCGGCGTATCTGGAGGGCGAGTACGGCCTGAATGACATTTATTTCGGCGTGCCGGTGGTGCTTGGCGCGAACGGCATCGAAAGAATTATCGAGTTGCCGCTGAACGAGCAGGAAATGGGCATGGTGCGGGCCAGCGCGGAAGCGGTGAAAGGCTCGGTTGCAGCGCTCAAGGCAATGTAAGACCGTGATACCCCTGGATCGATCATGGCGATCGGTCCAGGGGGTTGCATGGTTTTCGCCCCGAAACGTTATTATCAAAAGCTATTGAGATAGGATGTTCATCTTTCTTTAAGAAAAACATGGGGGTACATCATCGGGCAGTGTTATAATGGCAGGCATTACTCTTGCGAACAGGCAGCATTCTTGCTGATAACGACACTGCTGCTATGGCATTCTTGCAGCACATGTGAATATAGAACGGGGACTATATCAGTGACAACGATGTCACATGATGGTGAATATAATGGAAGAAGCTGCTGATCGACCTCCTGATGCGTTGCTCCTGCAGCAGGTCGCTGCCGGAAATGTTGACGCGTTGGAGCATCTTTTTCGCGCGTACCAGCGTCAGGTATATCAGTTTGCGCTCGGCATTACCCGCGATCCTGAAACGGCTGAAGAAGTGCTGCAAGATGTGTTCTACCGTTTATATGCCCATGCGGACCGGATAAACACGACACTCCCCCTCATTCCATGGTTGTACCGTGTCACGGCGAATGTGTCGTATAATCGCGCGAGGCGGCGCTCGTTCTGGACTGAGCCGTTCCATGCGCTCGCCGAACGGCTGCTTGCACCAGTGCGCCGCTCGCCCGAATATGTGGCCGAACAGCACGAACTGCAATCCATGGTGCGCCAAACGCTCGATGAAATGCCCGCCAAGCACCGCGCCGTGCTTATTCTGTACTATTTGCACGACTATTCTATTCAAGAAATCGCCCTTATTCTTGACTTGCCTGAAGGAACCATCAAATCACGCCTGCATCATGCGCGCAAGCTTTTGAAGGAACGGCTGCTCTGGCGCTATGGCGCAGCTGCAATTCTTCCTGACTAGCGTTCGAATGCACCCTTGACGAGCAGGTTGGGCGAGCCTGCTTGATGTGGTCAACAGAAGTCATGTAGGTAGCATACGTGGAACGTCAAAGCCAACTCTCACAATCAAGAACCGAAAGTATGCAAGATACACACGCTGCGGCGCGCGGTGTGCCAGGCCATGCCGATCCGCAGCATACAAATGTTACTTCGAATGATCGCTGGCTGCAACTTGGCGGCGACCGTTTTTACACCCTCGCGCGCTGGCTTATCATCATTCTGCTGTTCGGCACGAGCGGCCTGCTGACGAATGGCCCGCTCTGGCCGCCGTTAGCCACCATGAATCCGTTCGCCCTGGTGGTGTGGGCATATACCTTGTTCAGTATTCTCATCACCGCGTCGCTCTTTTTCCGCCCTCCGAGTGCAATTCGTAGCCTGACTTTCTTTATCGATATTGCCTTTATTACGCTGCTGACGCTCGTGAGCCGCGATAATGCGGATCTGTTTTACCCGCTCTATCTGCTGCCATTGATCGGCGCGGCTATTCAGATGTCGCCACAGGCTGGTCTGGCGGTAGGTATTATTGCCGCACTGGCCTACATGGCGGCATTTCTTGTGCCGCTGATCGGGCCGAACAACGGGCGGCTGCCGCGCGATGCCCTGGCATTAGTGGCGCTGGCGCTGCGCGCTTCAACACTGATCTTTATTCCATGGCTGGCTGGTGGCCTGGCCGAGCGTAGCGGTACGGTGAATCGTTCGAGCGTGGCGCGGGCGGAACTTGAAACCGAGCGGGCGTTGAACGAGGCGCGCTCCTATGGCGAGCGCATGCGCTCGTTGTACGAAGTGGCCTACAGCCTCTCGACGACCATGAACTATCAGAGCGTGCTGAACATTGCGCTGGTCGAGAGCCGCCGCCTGGTGCAGTATACGTGCGCCATGGTGCTGTTGTCCACGGGTGATGTAGACGAGTTGTATGTCGCGGCGGCACAGGGCGTTCGTGATGACGAAAAAGGCGCGCGTTTGCTGATTGGAAAAGGCAAGGTTGAGCAATCGCTTCGCTCCGGCGATGCCATGCTGCTGACGGATGTGAACAAAGAGCCTGAACTCCAGGAGATCAAGAGCTTACAAAACTGCCGCGCCGGATGTCTGGTGCCGTTGCGGGCGGGTCTGCGGACGTATGGCGTCATGCTGATTGCGAGCGACTATGTCGACTCCTTCACCGACGAAGATCTTGGCATGATCACGGCGTTGGCAAATTATGCCATTATCGCCCTGCATAACGCGCAACTGATTCATGATGTGCGCGAAGAGCGCAACAAGCTGCTGTCGAAGGAGGAGGAAGTGCGCCACCAGCTCGCGCGTGACCTCCACGACGGACCGGCGCAGGCGCTGGCTGCTATCGCCATGAATATCGAGTTTATCAAGCGATTGCTACAGCGCGACCCGGAGCGGGTGGTGCCGGAGCTTGATAAGCTGGCGACGCTCGCCAAGCGCACCACGCATGAGGTGCGCACGATGCTGTTTGAGTTGCGCCCGCTGGTGCTGGAAACGCAAGGGCTTGACGTAACGTTGCAGCAGTATTTCGAGCGTTTCCGCGATAACAAAACCAAAATTGTGCTCGAAACCGACCAGATTACCACCGAGATCGATACCCGCACTGAAGGCACGCTGTTCAACATTATTCAGGAGTCGGTCAATAATGCGCTCAAGCATGCGCAGGCCGAGCACATCTGGGTGCGCTTGAAGCAAACGGCAACGACCCTTGAAGCAACTATTCAGGATGATGGGCGCGGCTTCGATCTGCGCAAGGTGCAGGCCTCCTACGATCAGCGCGGCTCGTTTGGCTTGCTCAACATTGAGGAGCGCGCGCAACTGATTGGCGGCATGGCTGAATTGTTTTCTGCGCCCGGCCAGGGCACGACCGTGCGCGTGTTGGTGCCGCTCCAATAAGCTATGACAAATCCGTACATTACGCCCGCACGCGTGCGCGCCGCACTCCAGTCGCTTGAACTGCGCCCCACGCGCGGCATGGGGCAGAATTTCCTCGTTGACCCGCAGGCATTGTCAACTATTGTAGAGGCAGCCGACATTCAACCTGATGATGTTGTGCTGGAGATCGGGCCGGGCCTCGGCGTGCTGACATGGGAATTGGTAGAGCGCGCCGCGCAGGTTGTCGCAGTTGAGCTTGACAAGCGGCTGGCAGCCCGGTTGCAACAGGAATTTGCTGCCCAGCCGCGCCTGCATATTGTGCAGGGCGATGTGCTCGATCTGCTGCCGGAGCAAGTGCTAGCTGAAGCGACAGGCGAATTGCCGCCCTACAAAGTTGTCGCCAATCTGCCGTATGCGATCACGTCGCCGGTGCTGCGGCATCTGCTCGAAGCCGCGCACAGGCCGCGCATGATCGTGGTATTGGTGCAGTGGGAAGTTGCCCAGCGCATTGCAGCCAGGCCGGGCGATCTGAGTGTTCTTGCGCATTCGGTGCAAATCTACGCCGAGCCGGAAATCGTCGCGCGTGTGCCTGCCAGCAGCTTTGTTCCCGCGCCTGCCGTGGATTCGGCGGTGTTGCGCCTGCGCGTGCGCCGGCAGCCAGCCGCCGTGCCGGGCGATATCGACGGCCTCATGCGCATCATCAAGGCCGGTTTCCTGCATGCCCGCAAGAAGCTCTCGAACGCGCTGCCCAGTGGCCTTGCATCGTTCGGCATGCCGTTTGACAAAGGACAGGTTATCGACGCGATGCTGGCGGCTGGCATCTCGCCCGACCGCCGCGCCGAAACCGTCACGCTGGAGGAATGGGCGGCGCTCTACCAGCAACTCCACAGTCAGTAGCACCTGTCACGCGCAGTTACAAATCGATCAGCCCTAGCTGGGCCGCTTTGGCGACAGCCTCGGTGCGGTTGCCGACCTGGAGCTTCGCAAGGATGGCGCTGACGTGGAACTTCACCGTGCGCTCGCTGATTTGTAAACTGGCGGCAATTTCTTTGTTCTGCAACCCCCTGGCAAGCTCCGCGAGCACCTCTTGTTCGCGCTCGGTGAGCGGCTCGGTCAGCGCTGGCTCGTTGACATGCTGGAGCAGCCGCGCGGCAACCACCGGCTGAATCAGCAAGCCGCCGCGATGCACCACCCGAATCGCTTGAAAGAGTTCGTCGCGCGGCGCGCCTTTGAGGAGATAGCCTTGCGCGCCCGCCCGCACCGCGCTGAGGATGCGTTCGTCCGTATCAAAAGCGGTGAAAACAATCGCTTTTGCGGCGGGCATGCTGGCGCGAATCTGCTGAAGCGCCGCAACGCCGTCGAAGCCGGGGAGTTCCAAATCGAGCAGGAGCACGTCAGGCCGGTGGGTTTGCGCCATGGCGACCGTTTGCGGGCCATCCGCCGCCTCGCCGACGATCTCGAAGTCTGGCTGTGTTTGCAGAATGGCGCTCAGCCCTTCGCGCACAATCGGGTGATCGTCGGCAATCAGAATACGAATAGTCATGCTCGCCTGCGACTACCGCTTGCTAATGCTTTCAGCATTCGTCGGATAGCTGCACACAATCAACTCCTCGACGTTGCCGCGCTTGCGACCGTCGCAATTGATCTTGCGGCTGGCGTAGACAATCGACGTGCTGACGGCATGCGCCGCGTACAGATCGCGCGACAACGGTGTGTGCGAATTGCTGAGCATGACGTATACGCCGCGATCTTTCAGCACGTCAAAGAGTTGCGCCAATCGCCGCTGGTCATCGTGTCCAAACGTCTGGCCGGTATAGTGCGTGAAGGAGGACGTCGGGCTGACTGGCACGTAGGGCGGGTCGAAGTACACCAGATCATGCGGCTCGGCGCGCGCGGCTGCCGCCGCGAAGTCGCCAACACACAGCTCAACATCGCGGAGCGCAACGCTGGCCGCGCGCAGATTATCCGGGTCGACGATTTGCGGGTTCTTGTAGTAGCCAAACGGCGCGTTGAACTGGCCCTTGTTGTTCAGGCGGTACAGGCCGTTGTAACATGTGCGGTTCAGAAACAACGTGCGCGCCGCGCGCTCAACCCGGTCGCGCTGTGCAAAGCCCGGCTGCCGGTCCCATTTGCGAATCTGAAGGAAATACTCGCTGTCGTGGCGGTGCCTGGCGTGCTCGTGCAGCGCCTCGATCAGCGCTTCCACATCATCGCGCACGACTTCGTAGCACAGAATCAATTCCGGATTGTAGTCGCTTAAAACCGCGCCATGGCGCAGCCGCCCGGTGCTGTACAGGTGAAAAAACAGCGCGCCGCCACCGGCGAACAGTTCATGATAACGGCGGAACGAGCGCGGCAGCCGCTTCGTCAGCTCTGGCAGAAGTTGCCCCTTGCCACCAGCCCATTTGACGAACGGGCGCGCGGCAACCACCGCCTCCATAGGAAATGAGGACTGCGCCATGGCTCCAGTTATTTCTATAACGAACGGAGACATGCGTTTGCTCTCCGCGTGGCGATTCCAGCAGTGCGCGAGGTGTTGATGCGCGTCTGCTGATTATAGCATAGAACGTAGACATGCGCGCCGCGCAGGAGTATAATAAACGCAGGAAAAGCTGCTTTCACCAGCGCCTTTGTGCCGCCAAACAGCATCAGAATCGCTTCTCTGGCAGGTATCAATATCATACTCCACAGCAAAAATGGCGGATTTTGGATGCGATGCTGGCGAATGTATTCGTATTCTTTTCGCGGTAGGCAGACGCATGTCTGCGCCGCTCTGCGCCCGCTCCTTTTGCAATGAGCCAACCTATCGAGCAACCAGTCGCGCGAACTGCTGCTGAACTTCCGCCACCGCTGCCCGCCGTGCGTAAGCTCACGCAAAGTGAGTTCCATTCGGCCATGGTGCATTTGTACCGTGGCGAAGTCGGGCGGGCGAATACATGGCGCATGCGGCTCGACGGCACGACGAACTGGGCGGTGCTGACCACCGGCGCAACGCTGTCGTTTGCTTACAGCAGTTCCAGCAACACCCATGTGATGATTCTGGTCAATTCGCTGCTGGTGCTCTTTTTCCTGTTTATTGAAGCGCGCCGCTACATGTTTTATGATTTGTGGCGGCGGCGCATTCGGTTAATGGAAACCGAATTCTTTGTTGAGCTACTCACGCCCATGACGCAGGAGCATCATGACGAATGGCGCAGGCTGCTGGCCAATGACCTGCTCCATCCGCATTTTGGCGTTTCGTTGTGGGAAGCCCTGGGGCGGCGCTTGCGGCGGAACTACATCTGGATTTTTGGTGTGCTGCTGTTAAGCTGGGTTGTGAAGATTCTGATTCATCCCTCGACGCCGAACAAGCTTGATGATGTATTGCGGCGCATCGCCATTGGCCCCATTCCGGCATGGATCGTGCTGCTGATTGGCGTGATCTTTAACGGCTTCTTGCTGGCGCTGCTGGTGACAACGCGCGAGCGCTTTACGGAAGGAGAAACGCAATCAGGCGCGGCCACGCGGGCGCACATGCGGCGCGAAGAAGACGCCTGATTGTTCTTTTTACGGCTCGACCACCAGCCCGACCGCGATCCCATCCCCGCCAAGCAGCAGCGCCGACAGCAGCCGCGGCTCGGTGGCAACCCGCCGATTGAACTCCTGCATGGCGGCAACCCCGCGATCCGCGCCAGCCTGATCGACAATCCGGCCCTGCATGAAGGCGTTATGGGCGATGATCAGGCCGCCCGCGCGCGCATAGCGCAGCGCCCAATCAAGATATTGCGGGTAGTCCTCTTTGTTGGCGTCGATGAACACCGCGTCGAACGGTGCTTCGCCCGCAAGGCGCGGCAATGTCTCCAACGCAGGCCCTTCGCGCACCTCGATGACATTGCTAAACCCGGCGCGTCCGATCCATTCGCGCGCAAAGGCGGCATGTTTGCCACTGCGCTCCAACGTGATCAGCTTGCCGTCAGGTGGCAGCGCCCGCGCCATGCTGATGGCGCTGTAGCCGCCCAATGTTCCAATTTCCAGCACTTTGCGCGCGCCAATCGCGCGGAGCAGCAGTTGAAAGATGCGGCCCTCTTCAGGGGCAATGCTGATCTGCGGCAGCCCGGCGGCCTCGGCGGCGGGCATCAGCGCGGCGAGCAGATCGTCATGGTCGCTGAAATGTTCGCGCACATAGGCGCGCAGGTGTTCATCGTTTGCTGTCATGATCAACCTCATCTAGCTTGTTACTTATCGGCGGGGTCGCTGTTATCGGCGTGCTGTGTCTGCATTGCCACTACGTTGAGCAGCGTGTCAATATCAAATGGTTTTTCAATTACCGCACAGTTTAATTGTGCAAGTTCATCGGCTGTGGTACGAAGCACATGCATATCGGCGGAGCATACAATCACCGGAATGGAAACAGTTGTTTGGTCCGCCCGAAGCTGGCGTAACAACGTCAGACCAGCATCTGGTGCTTCCATGCGCAAATCCAGAATAATCAGCAACGGCAGTGTTAACCAAATCGTCTTCATGGCTTCGGCGCTTTGCTGGCAGCCGACAACGTAGAAGCCTTCATCTTGCAGAATGTCGCGTAACAGATCAATATAAATTGGGTCGTCATCTACCACAACGATGGGACGATCCATAGCAAAATCTCCACTCCAGGCCGAGCGCTGGAGTACATCCACAGACAATCTATGCCCAACTTGAATACTGCTGATATGGCATTGTATAGATAGTGTGCATTGTATCACTGTTTGCAGAAATGCGTGGCAAGCGGTTTCTGATGCTGTAAAAGCGCGCTGCTTCTGGGGCCGCGAGCTTTTGTGCTATACTGACACGCTATGGAACGTTGTGATTGAAGAGGTTTAGCATGACACTTCTTCCCACGACCACGATCGCAGCGATTGCTCGCCATGATGGGCAGGCTGTCACGCTTGCGGGTTGGGTCGCGCATAAAACTGCGAAAGGCAAGCTGATTTTCATTCGGCTGCGCGATGGCAGCGGCACCATTCAGTGCGTGGTCTTTAAGAAAAATGTATCTGAGGATGTGTTCGCGGCAGCGCAAAGCCTGACGCTTGAAAGCTCCTGCCGGATTACCGGCACGGTTCGGGCCGATGAGCGCGCGCCGAGCGGCTTCGAACTCGATGTGAACGATCTTCAGGTTGTGCAGGTGGCGCAGGAATATCCGATTACGCCCAAGGAGCACGGCACCGAGTTCCTGATGGCGCACCGCCACCTGTGGGTACGCTCGTCCAAGCAGCATGCGCTGTTGCGCATCCGCGCGGAAGTGATCGCCGCCGCCCAGGAATGGCTCAATGGGCAAGGTTTTGTGCGCTATGACACGCCAATCTTGACGCCTGTTGCGGCGGAAGGCACGACGAATCTGTTTTCCACTGAGTATTTCGATCTGGGCAAGGCGTATCTCGCGCAGACTGGTCAGCTCTACGTTGAGTCCGGCATGATGAGCTTTGGCAAAGTGTATTGCTTTGGTCCGACCTTTCGTGCCGAGAAATCAAAGACGCGCCGGCACCTGACGGAGTTCTGGATGATCGAGCCAGAGATGGCATTTGCGACCCATGACGATAACATGGTGCTGCAAGAGCAATTTGTGAGCGCGATTGTGCAGCGCTGCCTGGAGCGCTGTGGCGAGGAACTGCGCGTGCTGGAGCGCGACACCGCTGCGTTAGCGCGCTGCGTGCCGCCCTTCCCGCGCATCAGCTACGATGATGCGTTGAAGCTTGTCGAGCAACACCAGGGCGAAGTAGAAGGCGCGACGCCGCTGCCATGGGGCGAGGATTTCGGCGCGCCCCATGAGACGCTGATTGCGTCGAAATTCGACAAGCCGGTGTTTGTCGAGCGCTACCCATCGGTGGTGAAGGCGTTTTACATGGAGCCTGACCCGCAGCGGCCCGAAGTGGCGCTGTGTGCCGATCTGCTTGCGCCAGAAGGTTACGGCGAGATCATCGGCGGCTCGCAGCGCATTGCCGATGCTGATCTGCTGGAGCAGCGTATTCGCGAGCAGGGCCTGAACGTTGATGATTATCAATGGTACCTTGACTTGCGGCGTTACGGCAGCGTGCCGCATAGCGGCTTCGGCATGGGCATCGAGCGCGCGACGGCATGGATCGGCGGCACGCATCACATCCGCGAGACGATACCATTCCCGCGCCAGTTGTACCGCATGTATCCCTAAGCGATTGCAGATTGCAGATTGGTTCAGGATTCTAATCTGCAATCTGCAATCTGCAATTTAGTAGGTGCGCGTGAAGCTGCCGATCGTGCGCCGGATGCCGCCAACCACATTGCGCGCCGTCTGCAAGTATAACGTGTACACCGAGGCGCGTCCGATCATCAGCGGTGCGGCCATGAGAAGCAGCAGCACGGCTGGGAGGTACCATAGCGCGCCGATCGGCGGGAATGCGCCCCTGCCCAGGAAGAAGAACACCAGCGATGTGCCGATCAGCGTATTGAGCAGCGCCACGTTGGAGCGCAGCGCGTATGGATTGGCGATCAGGTCGCGCAGGTTGCCGAGCACCAGCAACACGCCTGCCGCAAGCGCGAAATATCCCTCGATTCCTGCGCGGAAGAAGCCCGACAAAAGCCAGATGCCAAGCAACACCAGCAGTATTACCCCAATATATATGTACGCTGGCGGAATCCCACGCCCCGACAACCTGCTCCGAAATTTAGTTCCATTACCATTGCCATTGCCATTGCTGTACATGTCTGTCTCCCCTCGACGCATTGAATGCTGTTGTGTACAGCGCGTGCTGCACTTTACGGTAAGACGACGCAGTGCATGCATTTGTTGCACTGTCAGGAGCGTGCGTGAGGTAGTGAACGATTATTCCTCGAACAGCGCCTTGACGCGGAACATGCCGTCTTGCTGATCGGGAGCGTTCGCCAGCACATCTGCGCGCGGCAGCGAGGCCCGCACTTCATCAGGGCGCATGATGTTGAGCAGATCGGTTACTTGCGCCGTTGCAGGTACATCTTGCACATCCACTTCGGAAAGCATGTTGATGTGATCGAGAATATTTGATAATTGTGAGCGCATCTGCTCCAACTCCTCGGCGGACAAGCGCAGGCGCGCGAGTTGGGCGACATGCTCTACTTCGGCAAGTGTGAGCGACATACATTCTCCCTGGCATAGCTTCCATGTGTTATCTGCATTATACCAGCCTTTTTATGGCTTAGCCGTTGGCGAAGGTTCCGGTGGCGCTGCTGCCGGAGCCTCTCCAGATGGCGTTGCAGACGTAGAACTGTGAGACGGTGGGGTAGGTGTATTATCTGTTGATGCAGGCGTGCGACTATCTGCTGGCGGTGGCGCATCCGTTGCAGACGGTGGCGCGTCCGTTGGCGCTGCTTCCTGGGTGGGCGCAGTGGTCGGCGTCGGCGATGGCGCTGGTGTTGGCGTACTTGGCTCCGTAATAACGACAGTAACCTTGGCTGGCGGGCTATCGAGCGATATGCCGCGCGGCACTGTAACATCTGGCGTCAGCGTGTAGGTGCCGGGCTTGAAGCCAGCGAGATCAACAGTTGCCTTTATGAGAGTCGCATCTAAATCAGATAGTTGTGATGCTGCACCAGAAACAGTTATATTCACAACCGTCGGCGTGATTTCAACATGATCACCTTTAGGCGCATTAAGCGCACTGACTGGTGCTGGTATTTTCACGCTGAAGGAACGTACAATTGGTTGGATCGTGACGGTAACTGTGGCGGTGGTTGGCTGGCCGGGTTGAATGGCAATCTGTGGTGGAACCTGCAAATCAACCGTTTGCGACAGCGTTCCGCCTGCATTGTTGATATCGACATTTGCCGTGGCGATCTGATTCACGTCGTCGAGCGCGCCTGATCCGCCGGTAACATTGACAAATTGCGGGTCTACCGTCACATCTGTGACCACGAACCCGCTGGCGGGTGCGCCAGTCGTTTGCGGAACAATCGGTACACGTTTCAGCCCAAGACTGGGCCGAATCGGTACAAGCACGCGGGCAGTGGCGGGCGTCACCGTGACACCTGCAACAATCTCGCCATTCCCATTCAGTGGCTCAATCGGACGCGACGATTCGT
The DNA here is from genome assembly GCA_035765855.1 of Roseiflexaceae bacterium. Lineage (GTDB taxonomy): Bacteria > Chloroflexota > Chloroflexia > Chloroflexales > Roseiflexaceae > DASTWM01. The sequence goes on along the minus strand of DASTWM010000063.1, from coordinate 111 downwards.
AGTTCGCGGTGAGTCGATCAACATTGGCGGTGGTGCGGGCGCGCACCACACGATCCACCCGGTTCTGTGGGCCGCTCACCTGTACCTCGGAGATTGGCTTTCCATCGCTGG
>DASTWM010000062.1:0-7040 GCA_035765855.1 Roseiflexaceae bacterium | reverse complement strand
GGAACCATGCGTTGCCAGCACGGTGTCCGCGTACTCAATCGGCACCGTAACCGTCGATTTCAGATAGGAAAGCTGCGTCTTGCCCGCCGCCGTCAGCGTGCCGTTGACCGGCGAGGCGGCAGTCTGCGACCATGTCAGGCGGTGTTGCGTGTCATCCCATGCCGGCCAGTTAAGGCCGAACGTCTCCGGGCCAAATCCCGTCGCGTTGAACGTTACCTGGCGAATCTTGAAGGTCGATTCGTATGTCCAAAGGATGTTCCACTCGGTGTCCGTGAACGCACTCGGGTAACTTCCGGTACTGGCATCGTAGTACACCAGGCTATCGGTAGTCAGGATGACCCCCTGGTAATAACCGTGGAGCGCACCATCCCAGAGCATGCCCGCCGTCAGGGGCGTCTTGGCACCAGTGGTCGGGTTGATCACCTGGTAAACCATGTATGGCAGGCCGATCTGATCGAGGAAGGCAGTGATCGCTGGAAACGTCGATTCATTTCCATCGGCGGCGATGACCAGAACCTTCATGTCAATCGGGTCAAAGGCGTGTGTGCCGACGACTGATGGATTAACCAGTTTACCGGTGATCTTCTTGTCCGGGCGGTGCGGCGACTTGGCTGGCGTGCGCTTGATGTCGACCGGCCCGGGACGAATGCCATGATCGCCTTTGCCCTTGCCTTTGCCATTACCGTTACCATTGCCATTGCCGTTACCATGACCAGGCGTACCTGGATCGCCGGGCGCAGCACTGACCGGCGTCACTACTCCGTTGAAGGCGATCAAGAGAATAGTTACCAGGCTGAATAACGTCAGGGCCGCCCTCCATCCTCGATTCCGCCGATTGTGCTGGTCCATAATCCCTCCAATAGTAGTACCAACCGTACACCATGTACTACGGCAATACCGTTTTTGTCAGAGAAAAACCTGATATAACTTTGAGCAAACTGTCATAAATGGCAGAGATATCTCCATAAAAATGGCGTATAATACAAATGACCGCGACATGAATCGACACTCCCGGACGCTGGCAAGCTTCGGATGCGGTTTGTGCAGGTCACTATGACGAGGAGCACCCCCATGCTCCTCGTCACATTGTGTGTTTTCCAGCGAAACTGCGCAGTTGCCCCCACAACCACTCAGATCGTTATTCTATATTATGTAAACCAAGTTCAGGCTGAAACTTTCTTCGTAATTACGGCACAAAAAAAGATCAGCATAACATGAGTACCATGCAGCATATGAAGCAGGCTGGGCTGATCTTTATAATAAATACACGAGCATGGATATGCACACAGAAGTGGAGGATTGTAGTAGATAATGGTGCGAAATCAGTATAGCACGCGCTGAAAGCAGATCAAGTGAAAATATGGTTATAGAAGGTGACTATTTTGTCATTTGTCCATCCCTTGGTAGCTGGGCTGCTTTGCTCGACTGAAATACGGCGTTTTTGTGCCATGCGCTGCTGCCACCTGTATGCTCATGGCGCTAGCGGATCGCTTGATCCGCTTAATCAAGCGCTATAACATTCCGCAGCGGCTCGCCCGCGTGGTAGTGCTGGAGGTTTTCAATCAGCAGGTCGCACTGCCGATCGTACTCATGGGTGCTGCGGCCCGCCACATGCGGCGTCACAATCACATGCGCCATGTTCCACAGCGGACTGTCTTCTGACAGCGGCTCCCGCTCGAACACGTCAAGGCCGGCGCCACCGAGATGCCCACTTTCAAGCGCCGCGATGAGTGCCTGCTCGTCAACGGTGCTGCCGCGACCGGCGTTGTAGAAGCGCGCGCCCGGTTTCATCGCGCTGAATACGTCCGCATTAAAAAGATGCTTCGTCTCTTCCGAAGCGGGCAGCATGGCGACGACATGATCGGCATGGGCAACGGCTTCGTTGAGTTGCTGGGTTGCGTAGACCTGCTTTGCCACCGGATGTCCTTTGCTGGCATCATGCCGCACGCCAATGACGTTCATGCCAAGCGCGGCACACCGTTCCGCAACTGCTGTGCCGAGATCGCCCAGACCGACAACGCAGACCGTTGCGCCGAATAGCTCGCCATAGGCCGGCTCGCGCTCCCAGCGGCGCTGCGCATCATCACGAATATGTTTTGCTAAGTGTCGTGTTTGCGCCAGCATCAGCGCCAGCACATGCTCGGCAATGCCCGGCCCCATGGTGCCGCTGGCGTTACATAGAATGAAATCAGGTTTCTGCTCCAGGCCTTTGCCAATATAATTGTTATAGCCGACGCTCGAAAGCTGGCATAGCTTCACATTGCTTTGCAACAGAGCATGCGCGGAAGGCAGCCCAAACACAACCTCGGCAGCGCGCAGCGCGTTGATCAGGGCTGGTTCCGGCGCGCGGTCATCAATGCGTTCCACCGTGCCCCAGCCTCGGATTGCGTCTCGGACGCGCTCTATATGCTCGTCGCGTAATTCATTTGCTGTAATAACTACATGGGTCATAGCGTTGCTCGTCCTTATCTATCGTGTTCTCCTGTGCGCACACAGTATACAAAAGAATGCGGGTCATGGAGCAGAAAAACAGCGCTCGAAACGGGCGAATCAAAAAGGCCGGGTTTGCACCCAGCCTTTTTCCGTGAGGAGCACGTTGTTAAATTTGCGTCGCTGTGCCGCTGCCACCGCCCTGAACCGAGCGTGCCAACTGGTCGAACGCGGCTTGCAGGTGCTTGCGCATCTCCTGGCCTGACTCTGGCGCGGCCAGCATGCCGATCACGATTCCGGCCAGCCCGGCCCACAGCGCTGTACGAAATAGTCGGCGGCTCCAGCGCGCGGTGCGCCTGGTGGCCTTGACGCCGCTGTTCACCGCTTGTACCGGCTTGTTGACCGCTGACTGCACCGCGTCGGCAGCATCTTCAGCGGTGGAACTGATGCTCGACCCAACGTTCCTGGCGGTGTCTTTCAGCGAAGCGCCTGCTGAACTAGCCGATGCGCCGACGCTGTCACGGGCGCTTTTGGCATTGTCCTTGAGCAGCGACGTCGCTGCGGTTGCCGCCCCAAGCACGCCCGGCACGACATCCTTCGCCTGCTGCACGTAATCACTGGCATTGTCCGCCGACTTGCGCAGCGTTTTGCCTGAGCGATCCTTCAAATCTTTCGCCCGCTCGCTGGCGCTGCTGTAGCGATCAGCCGCAGCCTGTGTCAACGCATCGCGCTGTTCAAGCGCGCGATCATAGGCAGTTTTCTGCTGCCATGGCCAGCGGCGCGGCTGCGATTGGCGGCGCGCTTCCTTGAGCAACGCATCCTTCTGTTGGGCAGCGGCATCCGCCAGCGCGCTGCCTTGCGCCATGGCAGCGTCGTACTGATTCGAGGCGGCGCTTTTCAGTTTTGCGCTCTGCGCTGCGGCAGCGGCAGATAACTCGCCGGTGCGCGCGTCGAGCTTGTCGCGCAATGTGTCCGACTGCCACGGCCAGCGACTCGGTTGAGCCTGGCGGCGCGCCTCACTCACCAACGCATCGCGGCGTGCGGCGGCGAGCGCGGCCAGTTGCGCGCTGCGCTCGGCGGCCACGCTGGCGAGCTGCGCGCTGCGCTCGTTCAAGCGGTCGCGCGCGGTCTTCTGCTGCCACGGCCAGCGGCGCGGCTGTGCCTGCTTGCGCACACTGTCGAGCAGCTCATCGCGGCGCTGCGCCACGGCCTGCGCTAACACGGCGCTCTGCGCTGCGGCCAGCTCTGCGAATTCTTCGGTGCGCGCGTCAAGCAGGTCGCGCAATGTCCGGTGCTGCCAGGGCCAGCGGCGCGGGCGGCTCTGCTCCTGTACAATCTTGAGTAACGTATCGCCCTGTAACTTCGCATAATTCGTCACATCTTCACCATACTCGTTCAAACGATCGCGCAACGTCTTTTGTTGCCACGGCCAGCGGCGCGGCTGTGCCTGCTTGCGAGCGGTATCAAGCAGCTCGTCCACAAACCCGCCACTGTTAAGCATGAGCAGCGATTCAAGCACCCAGGCCGCACGTGCCATGCTTAACCACCTCCCTCCGATGCTGCGTTTGTTCATGTGTTTCTCCCTTCCGCCCGCGTCAGCGATTCAGATGCGGACCTCAGTACTACCTGCTACTGTTTTGCACATGGTATGCCAGCAAGCAAGCGCTAGTGCCGCGAGTGCCGCTCTCGCTTGCGCTTCTTCAGCTCGGTTTCCAATTGAGCAAGATCATCCTTGATCAATCCACCATGCTTCGCCTGAATATGCTGAAATTCTTCCTGAAGATTGCCCAGGTCTTCGTCCGATAAATGTTCGAGATCAATCAATTCATCGCGAGCGCCGGTCATGGCGCGCAATAACTCATCGAGCTTCAGATGGATGGCCTTAGCATCACGGTTCTGCGTATTCTGAATGAGGAATACCATCAGGAACGTGATAATGGTTGTGCCGGTGTTGATCACAAGCTGCCATGTATCGGAGAAGTTAAACAGAGGCCCGCTTACCGCCCATGCAATAATCAGTACGACAGCGGTGATGAACGCCCACTGCGAACCGACGATCTCCGATGTTCGTTGTGCGAATTTGCGAAAAAGATCATGCATAGTTCACTTCCTTAATGATAGCAACAGTGACGCTGACAAGGATGACAGGCAAAATTCATAGGAGCAAACTATATGCCAAAGATTCGTTTTCCTAACCCCATGAAACAGCTCGATCGCGTTATGGTGGCCGTGCCAAACGTAGTCTTATCAACTATCCATAATCGCAATTGGCCGCACCGGTGAGCCGGTCGCGCCGACGAACTTCAGTGGCGTGCAGACAAACGTGAAGCGGTACGTTTGGCTGGCAGCCAGTTCGCTCAGCCGCAGGTTCTCAATAATGTAAATGCCGTGTTGCACCAGAAAAATAACATGGCCGGGCAGCGTGCAGCCAAGCTCCGAATCTTGCAGACCGAGCACATCCCAGGCCATGTTGTCAGCGCCGACGGCTACAACACCCTGTTGGGCCAGCCAGCGCGAGGCATCGCCGGCCATGCCCGGGCCAGCCAGATAGCGCTCCTCGTTGTCCCACGCGCGCTCGTTGCCGGTGTAGACCAGCACCACGTCGCCATGCTGAATCGTGATGCCCTGGCGCTTGCAGCAGTCCTGCAACTCCGCCGCGCCGACGGCGTAGCCTTCCGGCAGCGCTTCAACGCCCTGATAGGCGGCCATGTCCAATAGCACGCCCGGCGCGACAATCGGCGGCACATGTTCAATGCTGTGCTGCGTGAAGCCGCGCGAGCCTTGCACGGCGGCGCTGACTTCGATGCCGCCATGCAGCACGAGGTCGGCGGCCTGGTGGCACAGCGCGTCGATGTGCGTGCCGGTATGCTCCATGCAGACGATCATGCCGGATGCGCCGGTGCGCGGGCCGTCCTGCCCGTAGCTGTCCTGATGGCGGCGGTGAAGCACATAGCTGTAGCCGGGGCGGTGCGACGGGTGAATCGGCATGCGGTCGGTGCGGGGCTGCTCCAGATCGAAAACGCGCAACGAGCGCGGCGCGTCACTGCCGAAAAGCGTCAATGGATCGGACATGGTTGCCTCCTTGCTCAACATGATCAGCGGCATTGTAGCACCGAAATTTGCATGGTTGACAAAGCAACTTTTTTCTGGATAATGTACAATAGCTATATAGTTAGCCGACTAACTAAATACTGAGGCAGTATTTGGACATCACGTTTGCCATTCGTTGAGAAATATTTACAAAATAATTGGGTCTTCCGTAGGCGGCACCCCTCGTGGGTGCCGCCCGCCGCCCACAAGGGGCGTCGCTACGATCATATACCTGAATAATTTCTCAATATTCATGAATGGACGGCGCGTTCATCAAACCCGCGCAGCGGGTTTCAAGTAGTGTAGCCGTCGGTTTCAACCGATGGCTATACGAGAAAATTCTGTGACTTCACAACCAACGCTTGAATTACTCGATGTTTTGCTGGCCCAGGTCTGCCGCCTGCACCATGAACGCGCCAGTGTTCGGCTGCGGGCGCTCGGCCTGTATCGCGGACAGCCCTCGCTGCTGTTCCGCCTCCATGAGCAGGATGGCCAGACGCTGACCGACCTCGCGACGCAGTTGGGCGTTGCTCCGGCGACGATAACCAAGATGACTCAGCGCATGGAGCGCGCGGGCTTTCTCGAACGGCGCCCGGACGCCGAGGACCAGCGCGTGTCGCGCGTGTATCTGACGGAAGCGGGCCGCGCAGTTCAGGTCGAGATGATGGCCGCCATTCGCCACATCGCCGACGAGACATTTGCCGATGTTGCGCCGGAAGAATACGCGCTCCTTGAACGCCTGTTCCGACAGATGATCGCGAGCTTGTCGCGCGCCGCGCAGGAGAAACTCGCGGATTCATACAACGATTGGTGAACATGACCAAATGATTGAGGATGTCATTGTAGCGACGCCTCTTGTGGGCGTCGGGCGGCACCCACGAGGGGTGCTGCTACGTAATGAGGAGGAAATATTCATAATGACCATGAGTATCCTCACTGAGCATTGATAAAAAGGAAACCATTATTTCATGCGAGCAACGCGCAAACTTAGTTCATTTCTCAAACCGTACTGGCGCTGGGCGATTCTGGCGCCGCTGTTGATGGTGCTTGAAGTCTCCATGGATCTGTTGCAGCCGCGCCTGATCCAGCGCATCATCGACCAGGGCATTTTGCAATCGAACATGGATGTCGTGATTCACACCGGCCTGTGGATGGTCGGGCTGGCGCTGATTGGCCTGGTGGGCGGCATGGGCTGCACCGTGTACACCGTGCTGGCAGCGCAGGGCCTTGGCGCCGATCTGCGCGACACGCTGTTCCGCAAGATCCAGTCGCTGTCGTTCGGCAACCTCGACAGGCTGGAAACCGGCACGCTGATCACGCGCCTGACGAATGACGTGACGCAGGTGCAGGAATTGGTCATGATCATGCTACGAGTGATGGTCCGCGCGCCGCTGCTGCTGGTCGGCAGCCTGATCATGGCGGTGCTGACCAGCCCGCGCCTGGCGCTGCTGTTCGTCGTGCTGATTCCGGTGGTGCTGATCGCGCTGATCTGGATTATTAACAAAACGTTTCCCATGTTC
>DASTWM010000061.1:0-9159 GCA_035765855.1 Roseiflexaceae bacterium | reverse complement strand
GAAAGCAGCTACAGGCTCGAATGGATGGACGAGCCATGGGACGATGTGGCGCTAGCAGGCGGCTGGCTGCTCGATCTTGAGCGGCAGATCGCGCCAGATCTCGTGCATCTCAACGGTTATGTTCATGCCGCGCTGCCGTGGCACGCGCCGACGCTTGTGGTCGGGCATTCATGCGTGCTGTCGTGGTGGGAGGCGGTGCATGGCGAGCCTGCTCCGGCATGGTGGAAGCGCTACCGCGATGCGGTAACGCAGGGCTTGCAGCAAGCCGACATGGTGCTCGCGCCGACGGCGGCCATGCTCACCGATTTGGAGCGGCTGTATGGCCCGTTCGCGCGCACGGCGGTGGTGCCGAACGGGCGCGCAGCCAGCGCATTCCCGCCGCACGCGAAAGAACCGTTCGTGCTGGCAGCCGGGCGGCTGTGGGACGAGGCCAAAAACGTCGCCGCGCTCGACGCAGTGGCCGAGCGCTTGCCATGGCCGGTGTTCGTCGCAGGAGCCAATCAGCACCCCGATGGCGGCACGGCGACGGCGGCCAACGTTCGCATGCTCGGCTCGCTCGCGCCGGACGCGCTGGCCCAATGGATGGGCCGCGCCGCAATGTATGCCCTGCCCGCGCGCTACGAGCCGTTCGGTTTGTCGGTGCTGGAGGCGGCGCTGGCTCGATGTGCCTTGGTGCTGGGCGACATTGCAAGCCTGCGCGAGTTGTGGCATGACGCGGCGCTGTTCGTGCCACCCAACGATCATGCGGCGCTCCATGCTGCGCTCACGCGGCTGATGCACGACGAGCAGCAGCGCACGACGCTGGCTGCCCACGCGCGCGCTCGTGCTGTGCAGTTCACGCCTGAGCGGATGGCGGCAGAATACCTGGCTGCGTATAAAAGCCTCGTTAAACCTGTCAGGTCTCGTGCTCACGACGTTTGGGATTGAAAGCTAGACCTGACAGGTTTGAGAATAATTTAAAACCATGCGCATTGTTATGTTTTATCATTCGTTGCTTTCGGACTGGAACCACGGCAACGCCCATTTTCTGCGCGGTATCGCCAGCGAGTTACTGGCGCGCGGCCATGATGTGGCCGTGTATGAGCCGGAAAATGCCTGGAGCGTGCAGAATCTCGTCGCCGAGCATGGCGACGCACCGCTGCGCGAGTTCGCACACGCTTACCCGGCGCTCCGCAGCACGCGCTACGACCCGACGAATCTCGACCTCGATCAGGCGCTCGACAATGCCAATCTGGTGCTGGTGCATGAATGGAACGAGCACGATCTGGTTGCGCGAATTGGCCAGCACCGCGCGCACAACGACGATTATCGGCTCCTGTTTCACGACACGCACCACCGCGCCGCGACCGAACCAGAAAGCATGGCCGCTTACGACCTGCGCCACTACGACGGCGTGCTGGCGTTCGGCAAGGTGATCGGTGACATCTACATGCAGAACAGTTGGGCGCAGCGCGTCTGGACTTGGCACGAGGCGGCGGATACGCGGGTTTTCTATCCCAGATATACCGACGATAGACGGCAGACGATAGACAATGCGAATCCTTCTGTCCATCGTCCATCGTCCATCGTCCATCGTCACTACGACGGTGATCTGGTCTGGATCGGCAACTGGGGCGACGAAGAGCGCACGGCAGAGCTGCGCGAGTTTCTGATCGGCCCGGTTGTGGCGCTTGGGCTGCGGGCGCGCGTACATGGCGTGCGCTACCCCGACTATGCGCGCGCAGAACTGGCCGCCGCCGGCATCGAGTATGCAGGCTGGCTGCCGAACTACCGCGCGCCGGAAGTGTTCGCCCGCTTCCGCGCGACGGTTCACGTCATGCGGCGGCCCTACGTGGAGCGGCTGCCCGGCATTCCGACGATCCGCGTGTTCGAGGCACTGGCCTGCGGCATCCCTCTTGCATGCTCGCCATGGGACGACGCAGAGCACCTGTTTACGCCGGGCCGCGATTTTCTGATGGCGCGTGACGGCGCGGAAATGCAGCGCCACCTCGACATGCTGGCGCATGACGAAGCCGCCGCGCAAGAACTGGCCGCGCACGGTTTGGCGACCATTCGCGCTCGCCACACATGCGCGCACCGAGTGGATGAATTGCTCGCCATTTACGAAGAATTGGAATAAACCACGAAGAACACGAAGCGCACGAAGATGTATGATAAGCAGTGTAGTTCCCCGCGCATCTGATGCAAGATACATTCATAAAAACCCTGGCGAGAATGTACTCAAAAGCACTTCGTGTCCTTCGTGCGCTTCGTGGTGAATCAAAAGAGGTTTAGTTTGAATATTGCTTTTTTCGGCTCCAGCCTGGTTTCGGCCTACTGGAACGGCGCGGCGACCTACTATCGCGGCATTATTCGCGCGCTGCATGAGCGCGGCCACCGCGTGACGTTCTACGAGCCGGATGCCTACGAACGGCAGCAGCACCGCGATCTGCCCGATCCAGAGTGGGCCACCGTCAAAGTATATCCCGGCGATGCTAGCCGGGATCGAATCGCATATTTGGTGGAATATGCAATGCGTCATGCTGATATTGTTATTAAGGCCAGCGGCGTTGGCGTGTATGATGAATGGCTCGAAGAATTAGTGCTTACATTTCGGCTTCCTGGTCAGCCCGTGATTTTCTGGGATGTAGACGCGCCCGCCACGCTCGACCGCATCGCGGAGAATCCCGCCGATCCGTTCAAGCCGCTGGTGCCGCGCTACGACATGGTGCTGACCTACGGCGGTGGCGCGCCGGTTGTTGATGCGTATGAGGCGCTTGGGGCGCGGAAGTGCGTGCCGATCTACAACGCGCTCGACCCGGCCACCCACTTTCCCGTGCCGCCGGAGCCACGCTTCGAGGCCGATCTCGGCTTTCTCGGCAACCGGCTGCCCGACCGCGAGGCGCGCGTAGAGGCGTTCTTTCTGGAAGCGGCCGCCATGCTGCCCGATTGCCGTTTTCTGCTGGGCGGCAGCGGCTGGGGCGACAAAGCGCTGCCGCCGAACGTGCAGTACGTCGGCCATGTGTACACCCGCGACCACAACGCCTTCAACTGCACGCCGCGCGCGGTGCTGAACATCAGCCGCGACAGCATGGCCCGCTACGGCTTTTCGCCCGCCACGCGCGTGTTCGAGGCGGCGGGCGCGGGCGCGTGCATCATCACCGACCGCTGGCTGGGAATCGAGCAATTTCTGGAGCCGGAGCGCGAGATTCTGGTGGCCGACGACGGCGCGGCAGTGGCAGCCCACGTTCGTGAACTCACGCCTGAGCGCGCCCGCATGATCGGCGCGGCGGCGCGGCGGCGCGTGCTGGCCGAACACACCTACGCGCATCGGGCGGAGCAGTTTGAGGCGCTGTTTGGGTGACAAGATGACAGGGTGACAGGGTGACAGGGTGACAGAATAGCGTTCTTACGTTAACCGCTAGCTTTGTCAGAAAACATCAGGTTTTCCTAACGGAAACGATGTTATCTTAAACCATTGCTCTTCGCGCTCCTCATAGAGGCTGACTTCAGTCGCCATCGCTTTGATGGGTAACTGTGCATCGTATAAACGATGAAACTCCGCCTCCCATTGATCAAGATTAGTGGGTTGTCGGCGCGCTAGGGTCAAATGGAAGACGACGCTGGAATGGTTCTCGGGAGGCACGGGGTAACGTGCAAACAGTGCTTGGTACAATGCCATGAATGGCTCTACAGGCTCAGGTGCTAAGTACAGCACGCCCGTCTCCGCAAAGCGTGCGAGTCGGCCAAGTGTGAATACAAAGGGTGAAAACGACGCAAACAGTGTGGTGAGAGTGTGATAATCTTGCTCAGTTAACTCGCCTAACGACTTGAAAGGGGAGCGCACAGTAATGTGTGGCGGCATTGTTACACCAGGACGATGCAAATATTGTATACGGAAGGGCTGGACGAACGCTGCTGCTGCAACAGGAATGATGAGGGATGTATCATTGGTCATGGTCATCCTCACTTGTTCTTGAGCGAATACACGGTTCGCTCATACGAATGATTACGTCATGAACATTATTATACTCGGCCTGTCCATCACGTCCTCGTGGGGCAACGGCCACGCCACAACCTATCGCGGCCTGGTGCGGGCGCTGAACGAACGCGGCCACCAGACGCTCTTTTTGGAGCGCGACATGCCATGGTACGCCGCGAACCGCGACATGCCCGCGCCGCCGTATGGCCGCACCGTGCTGTACTCCAGCGTGGATGAATTGCGAGCGCGACATGCCAACGCCATCCGCGACGCCGATTTCGTCATGGTCGGCTCGTATGTGCCGGATGGCATTGCGGTTGGCGACTGGGTGACGGCGACCGCGCAGGGCATCACCGCCTTTTACGACATCGACACGCCGGTGACGCTGGCGGCGCTGGGGCGCGGCAACTGCGAATACCTGGCAGCCGAACAGATTCCGCGCTACGACATGTACCTGTCGTTCACCGGCGGGCCGACGCTGGAGCGGCTGGAGCAGCAGTACGGCTCGCCGTGCGCGCGCCCGCTGTACTGCTCGTTCGATCCCGACATGTATTACCCGGAAGCCACCGAACTGCGCTACGATCTGGGCTATCTTGGCACATGGAGCGCCGACCGCCAGCCACCGCTGGAAGCGCTCATGCTCGACGCGGCGCGCGCTTGGTCGGAGGGACGCTTTGCCGTGGCCGGGCCGCAGTACCCCACCGACGTGCAGTGGCCGCCGAACGTCGAGCGCACCGAGCACCTGCCGCCCAGTCAGCACCGCCAATTCTACAACGCCCAGCGCTTCACGCTCAACATCACGCGGGCCGACATGCGCGCGGCAGGCTTTGCGCCGAGTGTGCGCCTGTTCGAGGCGGCGGCATGCGGCACGCCGATCATCAGCGACAACTGGCCGGGACTCGACACATTGTTCACGCCCAACAGCGAGATTCTGATCACGACCAGCGCAGACGACACTTTGCGCTATTTGCGTGACATGCCAGAAAGCGAGCGCAAAGCGATTGGCGAACGGTCGCGGGCGCGGGTGCTCGGCGCGCACACCGCCGCCCATCGCGCGGCGGAGCTTGAACGCTACGTGCGCGCGACACAAAACAGCAGCGTATAGATGTGTCACAGTGTGCGGGTGTTTCTTGCACGCTGTATCTCATACCATGCGAAAAGAAGAGGAGCATATGTCAGTAGCAACACAGCATGGCGACCTGGCTACGCCAACACCAAACATTCAGCAAAAAATTGCCGAACTTGGCCCATGGTTCCACAATATTCACCTTCCGGACGGCTCGCAGACGCGGCCCGATCATCCGCTGGGCGATTTTCCATCTACCAAGTGGCACTACCTCGGCGCGCACCTGCCGAAAGACCTGCATGGCTGGCGCGCGCTGGATATTGGCTGCAACGCTGGATTCTACACCGTGCAGCTTGCACAGCGCGGCGCGCACGTCACCGCGATTGACGTGGACCCGCATTATCTGGCGCAGGCACGCTGGACCGTGCAGCAATGGGGCGTCGAAGACGCGGTCACGTTCAAACAGATGCAGATTTATGACCTGGCGCACACCAACGAGACGTTTGATCTGGTGCTGTTCATGGGCGTGTTTTACCACCTGCGCTACCCGCTGCTGGGGCTGGATATTGTGACCCAAAAGGTCAAGCGGCTGATGGTTTTTCAATCGCTGAGCATTCCCGGCAACGACGCCGCCGACATGACGGAGATCAAAGACGTGAATCATTGCGAGCCGCTGCGCCAGGTCGGCTGGCCGCACATGGCCTTCATCGAGCATAAACTCGCCAACGACCGGACGAATTGGTGGGTGCCGAACCTGAACGGCATCGAGGCGATGCTGCGGTCGAGTGGCATGCGCGTTACCGAGCGGCTGCCGCAGGAACTCTTTGTGTGCGCGCCGGACCCCGAGCGCCCGTCGGTTATCAACACATGGGACCGGGCGGAATTTCTGGCTGCCACGGGCAATCACAGTGCGGCACAGAACGGACAGAGCAACAACGGAAGGAAGGAGCATACCCCATGATCGAGGCGCTGAAATTCTGGAACGAGCCAAACAACATGTCGCACTGGGATTTCCAGATCGACCCCGAGTGGCGCGACTTTGCCGGAATGATCAAACTTGGCGCGGCGGCGGCGCGGGAACGCTGCCCCGATCTCCGGCTGGTGCTGGGCGGCATCTCGCCAATCGACGCAGTGTTCATGAATTTGATGAAATCGTACGGCGTACTCGACAATCTCGATGCCGTGGCCGTGCATGGGTTTCCATTGGATTGGAACCACTGGAAGATCGACGAGTGGCCGCAAAAGCTCGACGAGATTCGCGCCGTGACCGACCTGCCGATCTGGGTGACGGAGGTGGGCGCGTCCACATTCGGTGCCGACGAAATACAGATCTTTGGCTTGCAGCGCACCACCGACCTGCTGCTGGGCCGCGCCGAGCGCGTGTTCTGGTACAGCCTGCTCGATCTGCCGCCGACATGGCCCGCCACGACGCGCCACAAAGAGAGCGAAGGCAGTTCGTACTATCGCCATTTCTACATGGGGCTAATCGACGCGAACGGCAACCCCAAGCCAAGCCTGAACTATTTCAATCCTGCCATGGGCATGTGCCAGTGGTTTCACTTCGAGGATGAGCGGCTCGATTTTGCGGTGGAATGGCTCCACAAGCTCGGCATTAAGAAGCTGCGCACCGGCATTAGCTGGGCCGACTGGCACCGCTCGAACGCGGTGGCATGGTTCGACCGGCAGATGGAAGCGCTGCGCGATTTCGACGTGACGGTGACGCTGTGCTTCACGCCGCCGTCGATCGGCAAGGTCGAGCACCACACCAGCCCGCCCCGGAACCTTGAAGATTTCGCGTACTTTGTGGCCGACGTGGTCGAGCGCTACGTGCTGCCGGAGCGGGCGGCACACGCGGCGGCCCTGGCTGAACGCCAGGAATAGCATGAACTATATTATTCGCCCGGTCGTGGCGCGCGACATGGATTTCCTGTGGGATATGCTGTTCTATGCCGCGCACATGGCTGAAGACGGCGCGACATCGTCCGAGGCAGCGCGGCAAGATCCGTTTCTCGCGCTTTATGTCGATGGCTGGGGGCGGGCGGGCGATGTTGGCTGTGTGGCGGTAGACGCGGGCACGGGCGAGCGGCTGGGCGCGGCGTGGGTGCGGGTGCTTCATGACGACATGCCAGAGCTTGCGATTGCCGTTCTGCCCGCCGCAATCGGGCAGGGCATCGGCACGGCACTGATTCGGCATGTCCTGGAAGCAGCGCGCGCCGATCATGCGGCTATCATGCTGACGGTGCGCGTCGACAACCCTGCCGCGCGGCTGTACGAGCGGCTCGGCTTCACAATCGTCGAGCAGATCACCAATCGCGTCGGCAGCATGTCGCACAAAATGGTGTTCCGATACGAACGAGAGCCTGCCACACTAGCGACGTGAGTGTGGCAGCAGCGCATCCAGCAGGCGCATGGTGCAGATTCAGCAGCTTCGCTCAGCCCTGCCATGGGTGTGCATCCAGTTGATCTGCCGCCGCCCGCAAAGCATAATCTTCCTATCATTTAACCCGAATTAATCTGTGCTACAATCGTTATAGTGTATGAAACAGGCATTATGGAGCCAGCGCCATGCGGCGGATCGATGCATTCCTCTCTAAACAATCGCGCCTTTGGATTATCTGCGCGAGCTGGTTGATCACAGCGCTGATCGTCTCCGCCGACTTACTGACAGGTGTGCAGGTAGCGCTCCATTTTTTTTACCTTGTTCCCGTTTTCATTATCACCTGGTACGCGGGCAGGTGGATGGGCGCAATTCTTTCGGTTGCGATTGCGTTCGTCTGGTTTGGCGAGTCGCTGACCAATCCACAGTTTATTGGCCCGGCGGTTGCGTTCTGGAATAATTCGGTGGGGCTGGGCTTCTTCTGGCTGGCCGTGCGACTCATCGGCCTGCTCCGCCATGTGCTCGACCGCGAGCGCGTGCTGGCGCGCACCGATGCGCTGACTGGCGCGCTCAACTGGCGGGCGTTCACCGAAGTAGCGAACAACGAGATCGAACGCTCGCGGCGCTATCTGCATCCGTTCACAGTTGCCTATTTTGATGTTGATGATTTCAAGAAGATCAATGATCAGTTCGGCCATACGGTTGGCGACGCGGTGCTCCAAAGCATTGTGAACACCACATGCAAAACGCTGCGTATCAACGACAATATTGCGCGACTCGGCGGCGATGAATTTGCCATCTTGCTGCCCGAAACCGACCTTGACGCGGCCCAGATCGTGCTGAAGCGGGTGCAGCAGCAGATCTGCGACGCCATGGAGCACCGCCAGTGGCCGATCACATGCAGCATTGGCGCGGTGACGTATCACTCACCGCCTGAGACAATTGATCAAATGCTTCAGGAAGCTGATCGCGTGATGTATAGCGTGAAGCAGACAACGAAGAATCAGATCGCCACGCTTGTGATCGAACGGAAGCATGCGACGTTGGAGCAATCACTCATATCATCCCAAACACCGTGAGCTAGCGGCATGGTGGCACCATTTCTGAAGTACATGAGCGAACGTAGTTTGCATAATGCATCCGCTACCGGAAAGGACTCGTATCCATATGCGAAGTAAACAGCGGCGGCGAGGCGGCAACAGCGCATGACCGCCACGCTTCCACCAGCAGCGCGCGATGTATCCGACGAAGACCTGCTGGCGCGCATTGCACAAAGTGACAGCACTGCGCTTGCCACGCTGTACGAGCGCTATGCGCGCGTGGTCTACGGCCTTGCGCTGCGGATGCTTGGGAATCGCGAGCTGGCGGAAGACCTGGTGCAGGAAACGTTCTGGCGCGTGTGGCGGCGCAGCAGCACGTTTCACCGCGAGCGCGGGCGCGTGGCTCCATGGGTGCTCGGCATTGCGCACAACCTCGCGATTGACGAGTTGCGCCGCCAGCGGCTGCGCCCCACGCCTGTTTATGAAGACGACGCGCGGCCCGTTTTGCAGGAATTAGCGGATGAGCGGGTCGATGTGGCAGCGGCGGCGCTGGGGAGCGAACAGCATACGACACTCATAAGCGCGCTGCAAGCCATTCCACCCGAGCAGCGCGAAGTCATTGAACTTGCCTATTTTGGCGGCCTTTCGCAGCGAGAAATTGCTGAACGTTTGCAGAACCCGATTGGTACGGTGAAGACTCGCGCACGGCTCAGAT
>DASTWM010000060.1:0-3493 GCA_035765855.1 Roseiflexaceae bacterium | reverse complement strand
GGCCGAATGTCGTCACGCTGCCATCGGTCAGCATGACCTTGAGTTCGAGCACATGGTCGATCGTTTTGCCGTACACAATCGAGTACATGCCAGCGGCGTTGGTGCTGATCATGCCGCCGATGGTGGCGCGGTTGGCAGGCGATACGTCCGGCGCGAACTTGACTCCCTGCGGCGCGAGCGCGGCGTTCAGGTGGTCGAGGACCATGCCTGGCTCGACCCATGCCCAGCCTTCGGCGGCGTTGACTTCGAGCAGCCGATTCATGTATTTCGAGCAATCGAGGATAATCGCCGGTCCAATCGCCTGCCCGGCCAGACTAGTCCCGCCGCCGCGTGGCACAATCGGGACATGGTGCTTGCGGGCCACATGCAGCACCGCCGCAATATCGGCTTCGTCGCGCGGCAGCACCACGCCAACCGGATCGATCTGGTAGATGCTGGCGTCGGTGGCGTAGAGCGCCCGCGACACATCGTCGAACAGGACATCGCCACGCACCGTCGCGCGGAGTTCATTGAGGATCGCTTCGTTCATAGCTCTTTCTCATGGCAGAGGATGCAAAGGGCGCAAAATTACGCGCGTTCGAATACTTGACGACTCTGTATTCCTGTTAAAACAAGGCCAGCGACAGCGCCAATCACTGTCGCCGCGCCGTGAATATCGCGCATCAGCAGCAGCGGCACGCCCGCCAGCAGCGCAACGGCAGCGACGATGCGAACCGGCAGTTGCCGTGATGACATGAGACACCATGCGGCAACACTCGCCGCCAGCCCAAAGTTCGCCACCGAGTTGCCAGCGCCGACCGGCTGCCATGCCAGCCCAACGATTTCGCTGAGCACGCCGCACACAAAGAACACGGTGAGCCAGCGGCGGCGGCCCCACACGCGCTCGGCCACGCTCCCGACGAACAGCAGGTTGACGAGATTGAAGACACTGCCTGCCACGCCGCCATCCTGCACAAACAGCGCCGTGACGATCCGCCACCAGTCGCCAGCGAGAAAGCGCGCCGTATCGCGCTCAAGTGTCGTCAAAATCGCCGGGAATACGAATTGCAGCGTCGTCGGTATGCCGATCGCAATCGCCATGATGAGCGTCATGACTGGCATGGTGATGCGCTGCTGCGGCATGGCTGCGGGCGCAGCGGCGCGCAGGTGCAGCGAACCGGCGATAAACGCGCCGTACAGGACGACAACGTAAAGAAATGGTGTGAGTGCTTCCATGTTTCATTCTTTGTTGGCGCGGTCAGCACCTTTGGATATACAAAGAGATGGTGCATCGCGTCCAACGGGGCATGTTGCTCCATATTTTAGTATACCATTGACACTGCAAATCTTTCGCACAATCGTAGCGTCGGATTTGGCCCGGCGCGATGACATGTAACCTAACCGTAGCATGCTTCGTACTCATGATGTGTGCCAGGGTATCGATGTCTAGGATTCTTACCCTGGCGAGAGCATCAGAAACAGGAGAAAGTCTTGTGAGCAACGCAACAATACTGTCGCCTGACGTTGAAATCGTCACAGATCGAAAAACATCTGTCGATGTCATCCAGGTCGAAAATCTGGTTAAGTATTATCCCGGTGTCAAAGCGGTGGATGGCGTCAGCTTCAGTGTCGCGGGCGGTGAAATATTCGGGCTGCTGGGGCCGAACGGCGCGGGCAAAACCACGACCACCGAGATTATCGAAGGGCTGCGCCAGCCCGACAGCGGCACGGTGCGCGTGCTGGGACAGGACATGCACCACCACGCCGACGCGGTCAAACAGCGCATCGGCGTGCAGTTGCAAACCACCGCGCTGTACCAGAAGCTAACCGTACGCGAGATCGTCGCGCTCTTTGGCAGTTTCTTCGACCACGCCCTGCCGCCCGACGAAGCCATTGCGCTGGTCGATTTGCAGGAAAAGGCCGGGACGCGCAGCAAGCAACTTTCTGGCGGCCAGCGCCAGCGGCTGGCGGTCGCCATCGCGCTGGTGAACGACCCGGAAGTTATCTTCCTCGACGAGCCGACGACTGGACTCGACCCGCAGGCGCGCCGCCGCATGTGGGAAGTGATCGAGAATCTGCGGGCGCGCGGGCGAACTATTTTTCTCACCACGCACGCCATGGAAGAAGCCGAGCGGCTGTGCGACCGCGTGGCAATTATGGATCATGGCACGATCATCGCGCTTGGCTCGCCGCAGGAGCTAATCGACCAGCACTTCACCGCTACGGCGATCACCTTTCCAACGCCCGTGTCGATTGCTCAGGATGAATTGCGCGCGCTGCCATGTGTCGAGCGTGTGGGCGTCGAGCAGGGAACAATCACGCTCTATTCCAGCGGTGTGGCGCAGACGATTGCGGCATTGAGCAGAATCGCCGCCATGCGCAACGAAGGATTGAATGGCCTTACAGTGCAGCAGGCGACGCTGGAAGATGTGTTTCTGAAGCTAACTGGCCGGAGGATTCGCGAATGAGAGCCTTTATTCAACTGTTTCTCGCCAACCTGCGCGAGTTTGCGCGCGACCGCATGGCGCTGTTCTGGACGATTGCCTTTCCGATCCTGTTCATGCTGATCTTCGGCCTGATCTTTAGCCGTGACAACGGATTCAGCGCTGATCTTGGCCTGGTGGTTGAAGATCATGGCGCGGCGAGCCAGCAGGTGGCGCAGGCGTTCAAGCAGGTGGACATGTTCAGCGTGAGCGAAGGCTCGCGCGCCAGCGAACTGGCGGCGCTGCGCGATGGCAAGCGCGATGCGGTTGTGATCATTCCGGCAGGCGCGAGCGACGACGTCAGCCGCCAGCAGACCGCGCCGATTGAATTGCACTACGATCCGGCGCGCTCCAACTCGCAGATTGTGCTTCCGGTTATCGATCAGGTGCTTCAGGATGCGGCGCAACAGATCAGGCCGCAGCATGATGTGTTCAAGCTGACCCCGATAACGGTGCAGGCTACGGCATTGCGCACGATTGATTTTCTGATTCCGGGCATTCTGGCGATGTCGATCTTGAATCTGGCGCTGTTTGCCACCGCCCAGCCGATTATCTCGCTGCGAACGCAAGGCGTGCTGCGACGGCTCGGCGCAACGCCACTGCCGCGCCCGACCCTGCTGGCGGCGTACATCTGCATGCGGGTGGCGATTGCGCTGTTTCAGACGGCAATCATCGTCGCGGTGGGCATCGCGCTGTTCGGCATGAGCATGGCCGGAAACTGGCTGGTTTTCGGTGGCGTGCTGCTGCTCGGCACGCTGGCCTTCATCGCGATTGCATTCCTGATCGCCGCCATTGCGCGGACGGAGGAGAGTGGCTCGGCACTGACGTCGGCGATTCAGTTGCCGATGTTGTTCCTTTCAGGGATTTTCTTCCCGGTCGAGGCGTTGCCGGGCTTCCTGCGCCCAATCGTCGATGCGTTGCCGCTCACCTATCTGGCCGACGCGCTGCGCCAGGTGATGATCGGCGCGACGCCGTACCACAGCATGGCGGTGAACACGCTGGTGCTGCTGGGGTGGCTGATCGTGGCGAGC
>DASTWM010000059.1:0-9503 GCA_035765855.1 Roseiflexaceae bacterium | reverse complement strand
GAGTGGGATGGCGTGCGCCATGACTCGCGCGATCCGCTGTACCGCGCGCCCGGCGGCGCAGTGCCGGCTGGCACGCCCGTTACGCTGCGGTTGCGCACCTTCCACAACGATGTTACGGCAGTGCAACTGCGCGTGTACGATCTGAACGCAAACGGGCAGGTATTTTATGCCATGCAGCCCGCCGCAACCGACGTGTCGTGTTACCAGGCTGGCCTGGAGAATCGCACATGCGACTTCTGGGCCACGACGCTGCCGAACGCCGCGCCCGACAATCTGTGGTATCGCTTCATCATCACCGATGGCACCAGGACGGCCTACTACGCCGACAACACGCCTGCGCTCGACGGCGGGCCGGGCGCGATGAGCGATACTGTTGTCGACCAGAGCTACGCGCTCATGGTGTATGAGCCAAAGTTCAGCGCGCCAGCATGGGCGAAGAATGCCGTTATCTACCAGATTTTCCCCGACCGCTTTCGCAATGGGCGGGCCAACAACGACCCGCATACCGGCGATGTGCGCTACGACGATCCGGTGCTGAAGCTGCCGTGGGGCACGCTGCCGGAAGGCTACTGCCGCAACTACGCCGACGGCGCGACCAATTGCCCGTGGCGCTTCGACGACATGCCGCCGAAGGATAGTCCATCCAAGGAGCAGCCGCGCGGTCGCGATTACATGGGCGGCGATCTGAAGGGCGTCGATCAGCAGCTTGATTACCTCAAATCGCTGGGCGTGAACACGCTGTACTTCAACCCGATTTTCGACGCTGGATCGGACCACGGCTACGACACGCAGGACTATTACAAGATCGACCCGTACTTCGGCACGCAGAAGGATTGGGAGAATCTGGTCAAGCATGCTAACCAACTCGGCATGCGAATCATGCTCGACGGCGTGTACAACCACATGTCGTCCGACAGCCCATTCTTCGACCGCTACGGCCATTATGAGAGCAACGGCGCGTGTGAGAGTCCCAAATCACCTTACCGCTCGTGGTTCACCTTCCATGACGTGGCGGAAGGCGCCGGTACATGCGCGGACAGCCAGGGCCGCGCCAAATCTGCGACCTACGATGGCTGGTTCGGCTTCGACAGCATTCCGGTGCTGACCAAGACCAACGCTGAAGTGCAGAAGTATTTCATCACCAACCCCGACAGCGTCGCTAAACACTGGCTGAATCAGGGCGCGGCGGCGTGGCGCATGGACGTGATGGGCGACGCGTCGTTCCCTGATGGGTACTGGGAAGCATTCCGTGCTGCCGTGAAGACCACCAGGCCCGACGCGCTGATCATCGGCGAGTTGTGGCAGAAGGATTCGACGCTGCTGCGCTACCTGCGCGGCGACCGCGCCGACGCGACCATGAACTACCGGCTGCGCGACGCCGTGCTTGGCCTGCTCGCGCCCGGCCCGTTTGACTCAAAAGGCTTTGCCGACAGCGGGCATCCGATCGCGCCATCGGAGTTCGCCGCGCGGCTCATGTCGATGCGCGAAGACTACGCCGACCCGACGTACTATTCGCTCATGAACCTGCTTGACAGCCATGACACCGAGCGCGTGCTGTGGACGCTCACGCCCGGCGCGGCGACACGCGCAGACAAAGAGCAGAACGCCGGGAATGTTGCCGAAGGCAAGCAGCGCCAGCAATTGGCATCGTTGATTCAGTTCACGGTGCCGGGCGCGCCAACCATTTATTACGGCGACGAAGTTGGCATGACTGGCGCTGACGATCCCGACGACCGCCGCACCTACCCGTGGGCCGATTTGGGCGGCAACCCGGACATGTCCATGTTCAAGCATTATCAGACGCTCGCCAGTCTGCGTTCCCAGATTCCTGCGCTGACGAGCGGCGACATGCGCGTGCTGCTGACCGACGACGCGAACGGCGTGGTCGCCTACGGTCGCGCGACAACATCGCAGGCGGCGATTACGGTCATCAATCGCAGCACAATAACGCAGACACTCAGCATTCCGGTGGCAGGCTACCTGCCTAATGGCGCGACCATGCAGGTGCGCTACGGCGTGAACAACGCCAGCACCGGCAGCGCAACGGTGAACACTGGCGCGCTCAGCATCACGCTAGGGCCACTCAGCGGCATGCTGCTGGCGAGCGGGCAAATTGATCTTCAGCCACCGGCGGCACCGACAGGGCTCAAGGTCACAAACGAGGGCAATGCGCAGGCAAGTCTGGCATGGAAACCTGTCAGCGGCGCGGCAGGTTACAACGTGTACCGCAGCCCGCTGAGTGGCGGCGGCTACGTGAAGGTGAATAGCAGCCTGGTGAGCGGCGCAGGTTTCACCGACACCGGCCTGCGCAACGCGCAGAGCTACTTTTATATCGTCCGCGCTGTAGACAGCGCAGGCAACGAGAGCAAGCCGTCGAACGAAGTGAGCGCGCTGCCGCACTACACGATTAATTGGTCAAACCTCCAGTGGCCGCCGCGGATCGATCACACGATCAGCGTAACGAATCGTACTGACAACATCTACGGCCAGGTCTGGATTGATGGCGTGACGAACCAGCCGGGCGCGACGCCGGGCCTGCGGGCGCAGGCGGGCTTCGGCACGCCCGGAAGCAATCCGGCGACGAATAGCAACTGGATCTGGGTGGACGCTACATTCAACACAGATGTTGGTAACAATGACGAGTTTGTCGCCAGCTTTTTACCTGAGCAGACTGGCATATTCGATTATGCCTACCGCTACAGCACAACTAATGGCCGCGATTGGCTGTATGCCGATCTTGATGGCAGTTCGAATGGCTACAATACAGACCCGGATCAGGATCAGGCCGGCGTGCTGGCGGTGAATGGCAGCGGCGACTCGACTGCGCCCGCCGTACCAGGCGGATTAAAGGTTGGGTCAGCGTCGCCGTCTGAGATTGGATTGGCATGGGATGCGGTGAGTGGCGATTCGTCGTTGTACGGGTATGAAGTGCGGCGCAGCACCAGCCAGAGCGGGCCATACACAACGCTCGCGCTGGTAACCGGCACAAGCTACACCGACGCGAATGTCGCGCAAGGGACGGCCTACTTCTACAGGGTGCGGGCAGTGGATCAATCGTTCAATCGCTCGGACGATTCGGCGGCGGTGCAGGCTACCGCGCAATTCCGCACCGTGCAACTGACGTTCAACGTCAGCGTGCCTGCCACGACAACGGCGACAGGCCGTTCGGTGACGATTGCGGGCTTCCTCGACCGACTTGACGGCAACCTGCCGCAGTGGGATCCGGCGGCGGTGCAACTCACCAAAATCAACGACACAACATGGCGCATTACGCTGTCCGGCAAGGAAGCGACACAGATCGAGTATAAGTACGCGCTCGGCTCGTGGGATTACGTGGAGAAGGACGCAAGCTGCGGCGAAATCGCCAATCGCCAGCTCACGCTGAGCTACGGGACTGACGGCAATCAGATTGTGAACGACACCATAGCGAACTGGCGCAACGTCGCGCCATGCGGGAATTAACATACGCTACCGAGGCACAAAACCACAAAGCATGGAAACAGAATGCTTTGTGCGGCTTTGTGCCTCGGTGGTGAAATCAGTCGGCGTAGCGTTCCTCAGCCCACGGATCAGCATGGTTGTTGTAGCCGTAGCGCTCCCAGAAGCCCAACTGATCCTCGCTCAAAAACTCGATCCCGCGCAGCCACTTGGCGCTCTTCCAGAAATATTTCTTCGGTGTCAGCGACCGCAGCGGGAAGCCATGCTCCGGCTCCAACTCCTTGCCCTCGAATTTATAGGCCAGCAGCGCGTCATCCTCCAGCATAACGTCGAGCGGCACATTCGCGGTATACCCTTGCTCCGCATGCCATAAAATGTACTTTGCAGTCGGCTTCAATGCGGGAATGTGCTGCAAAAATGCCTTGAACTGCACGCCTTCCCAGTGGGTATCAAGCTTGGACCAGCGCGTGACGCAATGAATATCAGTTTCGATTTGAATAGTTGGCAGCGCGCGGAACTCCGTGAAGGAAAAACGCGCGGGCTCCTCCATCTCGCCCCACACGCGCAAATCCCAGGTATGTTCCAGATCGTTGTACATCGGCACGCTGCCATAATGCAGCACGGGAAACTTCTCAGTCAGATACTGTCCCGGTGGAATACGTTCCTGAATAGAAGAATCAGCGACATCAGCTCGCTTGCGAAACGATTTGAACATGGGCATGGCTCCTTGTAGCACGCGACAATTCATTATAGCAAAGCAGGCACGCAATAATGCCAGTTTACCATGCTATACGATGACACACGCCCGGCGGATTGCACAAAAAAGGACAGGTTGCCCTGCCCTTTGAACAAAACGTAAGAAGGAATAAAACTAAAACTGATCGAGCATGGGCATGTTCACTGCCGCGCGCCGGAACGATGCAATACTCCCAACCTCGCGCACGAGACGCTGCAAATCGTCGCGCTCCATCGGCTCGTTGTAGGCGCGGTACAGCCGCTGAATAATTTCGACGTATTCTGGGCGAGGAGCGTAGCGATACACTGGTTCAGTGTGGGTGGATGTATTGACCAGAATGCCGTCTTCCGCCAGTTCCTGCAGCGCCTCGCTCGTGCTCCAGATATCGCGGTAGGCGCGTTCTGCAACATGGCTGGCAGTTGCCTCCAGGCGCGGATGGTCACAAAACATCAAGACGAGCTGTAGCTTCAGTGGTGAGTCGATCGCTTGCTCAAGAAGACGTTGAACACTTAGGTCTACCATGACCCCTCCTTATTGTAACGGTCGCCATTGACCTGCTTGTAACACTACCATTGGGCGCGCTCTGGATAGCACCTGCAAGCGGGGAAGGAGCCAATTCTGATGCCAGAGTAGATGGTATGAGTGGTGGAAATGCACTGCTCGTGCGCCTGCGCCGGTACGTGGCAAGCTTGTATATAGGATATTATACTACGTCCGTACAGAAATAACCAGAGAAAAATTATCAATTTTTTCTCTCGATTTTCCTTCGCTCCTTTAAATATAGCTGTCAGGAAACCAAAGCTGCCCGACTATTTGCGTACCAAAGCACTCGCATAAAGCGTACCATGAAATGTACGCTTTCAGAACCCCATACTGGTGCTTTGTTTCTCGCCCTGAGCCGTGGTATCATGCGCGCGAGCAATACAAACGAGGAGGATCTCATGATAACCGAAGATATGGTGCGTAGCGCGTTAAAAAACGTCTACGATCCTGAAATTGGTCTTGATATTGTTAACCTTGGGCTGGTGTACAACGTCGATGTACTGGAGGAAGGCCGGAAAGTTGGTGTTGATATGACCCTCACGACACCGGCATGCCCGGCTGGCCCGCAAATTATCGAGCAGGCGCGGCGCGAGATCATGGGTTTACAAGATGTGTACAAAGGCCTGGAAGAGGTCAGTATCAATCTGGTTTGGACGCCGTTCTGGAATCCATCCATGATGACCGAAGAAGCGCGCGACGAGTTGGGGTTCTTCTAAAACCAAATCGATCATATCGTATTCAGCAATGACTCTTGCGGACACCGGCACGAGGAGCATGAAAGAATCATGTTCTTCGTGCCGGTGCCGTTCTAGCTGAGAAACAAACGGTCAATACCCGCGCCGCGCACACAAACAATGTGAAAGAAGGATGCTATCTTTGTTCTTGCCCAGGCGAGTAGGAGTATAATGGCGAAGGCAGGCAAAAAAACACTCGCAGGAAGGAGTTCGTGGTGGACGAAACACTCACCATGCTGAAAGACCTCACCGATGCGCCCGGCGTTTCGGGTTTTGAGGAGCCGGTGCGGCGCGTCATGCGGCGCTACCTGGAGCCGTTGGGTGACGTTCTGACTGATAATATTGGCAGCATCGTTGGGCGCAAGGTGGGAAACGCTGACGGGCCAAAGATTGCGTTCGCGGGTCATCTCGATGAAATTGGCTTCATGGTCACGCGCATCACTGACGAGGGCTACCTGAAGTTTCAGACGCTCGGCGGCTGGTGGGAGCAGGTCATGCTGGCGCACCGTGTTGAAGTGCAGACGCGCAACGGCGCAATCATCGGCGTGATCGGCTCAAAGCCGCCGCATATTCTGGACGCAGACGAGCGCAAAAAGGTCTACGAGAAAAAGAACATGTTCGTGGACATCGGCGCTGCTTCGCGTGAGGAAGCGGAGTCATGGGGCGTGCGGCCCGGCGACCCAATCGTACCCGTCAGCGCGTTTAGCATCATGCGCAATCCCAATCTGCTCATGGCGAAGGCGTGGGACAATCGTTTCGGCTGCGCGCTGGCGATTGAAGTGCTGCGCCGCCTGCAACAGGAGCAGCATCCTAATCAGGTGTACGCGGTCGGCAATGTGCAGGAAGAGGTCGGGCTGCGCGGCGCGGTAACGACGACCAACCTGATCGAGCCAGATATTGGCTTCGCGCTTGACACTGGCATCGCTGGTGATACGCCGGGCATTGCCCCGGACGAGGCATCGGCAAAACTTGGCGGTGGGCCGGTCGTGCTGCTGTACGATGCGACCATGATCCCGCACGTCGGCCTGCGCGATCTGGTGATTGACACTGCTCGTGATGAAGGCATTCCGTTGCAGTTCGACAAAATGCCGGGCGGCGGCACTGACGCGGGCCGCATGCACGTTTTCGGGGCCGGTGTTCCGTCGCTGGTGGTTGGCGTGCCGGTGCGCTATATCCACACGCATACAGCGATCATGCATCGTGGCGACTTCGACCAGGCGGCGCAGTTGCTCGTCGCGGCCGTCAAACGGCTGGATAGTGAAACGGTGCAGCAGTTGAAATCGTAGCGCTGAAGCCTGTCAGGTGCGGTATCGCAGATGAAGTGCGCCTTTCTGCACCTGACAGGTGCGCGCGTGGTATAATTTCTACGATGCCTTGTAGCATCGTATACATGAGCAAGCCATGTATGTGCCTGCTCGTTTGTCATGCCAGCATCGCAGCCCTGCTGCCGCGATAGGAGTGATCCATGCCGACACTGTTGCTAACCGCCTTTGAGCCATTTGGCGATGACCGATTAAATGCTTCTGCCGAGGTTCTTCACCTGCTCGCTCCCGATCTTTCCAGCGCAATTGAGACTCACACATCCATTCTGCCGGTTGATTCGGTGCGCGCGCCGGAGCGTATACGCTCGCTGCTGTATTCGCTGCGGCCCGATTGGTGCGTCATGCTCGGTCAGGCCAATGGCCGCGCCGCGCTGTCGGTCGAGCGCGTGGCCGTGAACCTGCTTGACTTCCGCATCCCGGACAATGGCGGCCACCAGCCAATTGACCAGCCGGTCGTCATGGATGGCCCGGCTGCGTACTTCTCAACGCTGCCGGTCAAGCAGCTTGTTGCTGCGGCGCGCGAGGTCGGCACGCCCGCCGAGCAGTCGCTGACCGCGGGCGCGTTTTTGTGCAATCAGGCGTCCTATGTTGTGCTGCACACCTGCGCTGTTGAAGGCTTGCCAACGCGCTGCGGCTTCGTTCATGTGCCGGTGTTACCGGAGCAGGTGACGGAAGGACGTATGACGCCGAGCATGGAGTTGGAAACCATGCGGCGCGGGCTGCGGGCGATGCTTGCGGCGCTTGTAGCTGAAGCGAACGTTGCCGATGAAGCGGAGGCGCTGTTAATCAGTTAAAGTGGACATAAGCGTAGAGCGTAGAGCATGTTAGTTGCTACAAGGCTCTACGCTCTACGTTTTAGTACGCCCGCGCGAAGATGACCTGCTGCGTCGTTTCTTTGCCGGTGTAGACGCAGCGGCCCGGCTGCCCGGACTGCTGGAGCGGAATGCAGCGAATCGTCGCGCGCGTTTCGTCCTGCACGCGCTTTTCGTCCTCGGTGGTGCCAGCCCAGTAGGCGCGCGCAAAGCCGATCTCTACCTGCTGCTTCAATTCGTCGTAGGTGCTGACGTCGGCGGTGTGCTCCTCGCGGAACTGCAATGCCCGGTTGAACAGATTCTGCTGAATCTCCTCAAGCAGCCGCTCGATGTGCTCGGTTAGCCCGTCTTGCGGCACAAACGCCTTGCCAGCCTTGCCCGGCATGTCGCGGCGCGCGACGGCGGCGCTGCCTTTCTCCACATCCTTCGGGCCGACCTCGACCCGCACCGGCACGCCCTTGATCTCCCATTCGTTGAACTTGAAGCCCGGCGTCAGGTTGTCGCGGTCGTCAATCTTGAAGCGCAGGCGGCCTTTCCAATCGGCGGTGATGCGATCAATCGCGCTCATGACCGTGCTGCGCTCGTCGGCGGTGCGGCCAATTGGCACTACCACCACCTGAATCGGCGCGAGGCGCGGCGGAATAACCAGCCCCTCGTCGTCAGAATGCGCCATGATCAGCGCGCCGATCAACCGCGTACTGACGCCCCAGCTTGTCGTCCATGCCGTCTGAACGGTATTGTTCTGGTCGGTGAACGTGATGTCGAACGCCCTGGCGAAGTTCTGCCCCAGGTTGTGAGACGTGCCGGATTGCAACGCGCGCCCGTCCTGCATCATGGCCTCAATCGAGTACGAACGCAGCGCGCCGGGGAACTTTTCCTTCTCGGTTTTCAGCCCGCGAATGACCGGCACGGCCATCTCCCGCTCGACGAAATCGGCGTATACGTCGTGCAAAATCATCAGCGTTTCGCGCTCCGCGTCGTCTTCAGTGACATGCACGGTGTGGCCTTCCTGCCACAAAAATTCGGCGGTGCGCAGGAACGGGCGCGTCCGCATCTCGGCGCGCATGACGTTGGCCCACTGGTTGATCAGCAGCGGCAGATCGCGGTAGCTGCGAATCCATTTCGAGTAAAAATAGCCGATAATCGTTTCCGAGGTTGGACGAATGACCAGCGGCTCGGCCAATTTATCTTCGCCGATTTGCGTGACCTCGAACAGCTCCGGCGCAAACCCCTCGACGTGCTCGGCTTCCTTCATGATGAAACTTTTGGGGATGAGCAGCGGGAAATACGCGTTCACATGCCCGGTGTCCTTGATCCGGTCGTCAAGGCCGCGCTGGATCGCCTCCCACAGCGCGTAGCCGGTCGGCTTGAACACAATGCAGCCGCGCACCACCTCGGCGTAGTCGGCCAGGTCGGCGTTGCGAACAATATCGAGATACCACTGCGAATAGTCTTCGGCGCGTGGCGTGATTCCTTCTTTGGGCATGGTTAACCTCATTGATATGTACAAAAGGACCAGAGAACACAAAACAAAGCGTGTAAGCTCTGGTCGGGATGCTTCTATGCGTATGGTAACATAGCTTGAACAGAGAGTTGGGCCATTTCGAGCCGTTGCGCCCAGTTGCGCGGGTCGGCATCCATGCGCGCGATCCACTGCGCCATGCCACCCGTCGCAGCCACTTCGTCGCCAAAGCGGTCGGCGGTCTCGAATTCCAGCCCTTCGGTGGCAAGGTAGCCCATGCTGAAGCCGCCCGCCTGTTGCACAAACAGCGGCCATGACGCATCGGTGCCGATGCTTTCATCCGGGCAGCCTTCCATGATAGCCTCGGCGGCGCGGCGCGACAGCCCACGCGCGGCGGCGGTAATATCCCATGGCTTGCCGCGCGTCATGGCGAACACATGGTTGACAATCGATTCC
>DASTWM010000058.1:0-7045 GCA_035765855.1 Roseiflexaceae bacterium | reverse complement strand
AGAATGGCACGACGGTCAGCAGCAGTTCGGGCAGGGCGCTGGCCGCTTGGTAGTTGGGTATCCATCGTCACTCCTTAACGCCCTGATTGAAACGGATCTCTGCGAAGCTATCTGTCTCACTTCATATTAGCACACAGGGCCCAACCCATCGTCGTGTTGGAACAATTCACCGGGCTGCTTGCCACAACTTCCATTTCCTCACGGCTGTAGATAGTATAATGATAGCATATCCCGTTTTCATGGTGACGGCAATATGTATGCGCAACGATACTTCCTGGACAGTGTTCCAGCGCGGGCAGGCGCTCATGCATGCCCTGCGCGATGGCCCGCTTGCTCGCTCAGCGCTGTTGGCGTGCCTGGGCGGCGTCTACCCGGATGGCGATGCTGGCCGCCGCATGCTGGACCGTGACCTGCCGCGCCTGTCTGAGCTTGGCATCATGATCGAGCGTAGCGCAACCCGTCCGCCGATCTATACCCTGCGTGCAACGCCCCAGGTCTTCAGCGCCGATGAATTGCGAACGCTGGCCCTCATCCGCGATACATTCGGCAGCCGCCACCCTCAGGCAGCACAGGTGCATGCCCTGCTCCAGCGGCTCACCGCCGATCTCGGCCCAACACAGCAGCGTGGTTATGCGCGCCGGCAAGCGACCACAGCGCCAGTCCAGCCCGCCATTGATTACACGCCCTACGCGGCGCTCATCACGCGGCTTGAAGACTATATTGCCCGGCAACAAACGGTGAGCTTGACCTACGCCCCGGCGTACAAGCCGACATTCACTACCCATGCGCGGGTCGAGCCATATGACATCGAGTTCTACGAGCGCCACTTCTACCTGGTGGCCTACACGCACGCCAGTCAGCAGGTGCAGGATTTCCGTATTGACCGCATCCAGGCCGACAGTCTCCAGTTGGTACCGGGCGGCAGGTGGTCGCATCGGCGACGGAGCAGCCTGCGTTTTCGCTATCGCCTGGCCGCCGAACTGGCCCAGGGCGAGATCAGCCAGCGCTTCGAGGAGCAAAAGGTTGTCGAGCAGTTGCCGAACGGCGATGTGATCATCGAAGCGCGAGGGCGCAGCGCCTTCTTCATCGTGCAAACGCTGCTGCGCTACCGCGCCAATGCCGAGTTGCTCTGGCCCATGCATCTGCGTGAACGCATGGCGCGCGAGGCAGCGGCAATCGCGGCTCTCTACGATTAATCGCTCATGATCGAAATGATGACAAAAATGAATAGAACAAGAACCTAACTGGTCAATTTTTATCCGGATGCGCATGGTAAGCTACATACAAGCACTGCGAACAGCGAGGAAGCACCATGCACATCACGACACTGCCTGTGTATTCTAAACTTGCCGACCCTGCCGCTATTCCCGGCACGGTAGCCAGCCATTTGCCCCATGACTGGCAGCTTTCCCAACACCAGCTTGATACATGCGCGGCGCATTCGGCATGTACCCGACAAATGAACTTGCGCGTGACCAGCGCCGCCAGTTCTCCGACTACAAGGCTGACTTCAGCAGCCCGATGCGTTTCGAGGCTTTATCACTCCACGGGTTCATTCTACAAAGATAAAAGATTATGGAATTAGATATAAATGAATGAGGACATTTACAGCGTTATTCCACGATTGATTCGGCTCCGTGATTTGCTTCGCCATGGTCCACAGGATGTGCATTCAATACAAACCTATCTTCAAGACTATTATAAAAATGATGCGAGTGGCAAAAAACAGCTACGAAGAGATCTTCGCAATCTAGAGGCGCTTGGTTATTCACTCAAACGTCATCTTCGTCCTCTACGCTGGTCAATTGAGTCGAGTGCTCACTTACTGTCCGACCATGATATTCACACGCTCGTCCACATACGCGAGGCATTCTCGGATAATCACCCGCTTGCGGCTTCGGTCACACAACTTATGACTCGATTGACGGGTCATCTTTCAGACGAGCAGCGTACCCTTTGGCAGCGTCAACCAGCCTTACGAGCACCGCTCAACCCGGCAATTGACTATCGCGACTGTTCTGAACTCATTCGCGAGTTAGAACGAGCAATTACACAGCGACAGCAGATTACTTTTTTGTACCGCGCACGTGGGCGGAGTGAGCCGATGCGACACGAGCGACTTGATCCATATGAGATTGAGTACACCGATCGCCATTTTTATTTGATCGCATTCAATTATCGCTACGGTTCGATCTTGTCATTTCGTATTGATCGAATCGTGCAGGACAAAGCCCTAGAGTCGCCGCGTATTCTTCCTAATATGCAGCAGCCACGCCGCCAGCAGAAGCCGATCGTTTTTACCTATCGCTTACCTGCATCATTTGCAGATGGCGGTGTGAGTGAGCGCTTTACAATTCGTTCTGTCAGAACAGATGATCAGTATGTCACTGTTGAAGCCAGCGATACCAGCGAATTCCGTATCGCTCGCACCTTACTTGGCTATGGTCAGCATGCGCTGCTACTCGAAGGGCCGCCATCGTTGATGGAGCGCATGCGGACGACGGCGAAATTGATGGCCGAGCATTACGACGTTGGTACTGAAGAAGAAGGAACTGCTCCAAAATAGACACATAGTGTCTCTACCGCCTGCTAAACTTTAATTTAGAAGAATAACCATCGCCGATGCAGGCATAGACAAACCGGAGGAAGCATTGACCGACGAACTCAACGAAGAAAGCCAACAGCTTTCGCCAGAACAATTGCGTGATATTCAACTGCTGCTCGGCATCCCCACCGATGAAGATGCAGTGCTTGGAAGCTACATCGAGTATGTGGCTGACGACGGCCTTGTGCCCTACAAAGCCACCATTCACTATAGCGAGACAGCCGGTGGTAAGGCTGGCGAATCACTTTACAGCCATATCCTGAATGGCATCTTTGTACTCGACGACCTTCGCCGTGTGCTCCACTTGAGTGACAACGAGGCGCGGGTGTTGTTCACCGCCTTCACCATTCATGATATCAACAAGATGGTTGAAGAGA
The DNA here is from genome assembly GCA_035765855.1 of Roseiflexaceae bacterium. GTDB lineage: Bacteria > Chloroflexota > Chloroflexia > Chloroflexales > Roseiflexaceae > DASTWM01. The sequence goes on along the minus strand of DASTWM010000058.1, from coordinate 4,063 downwards.
AGGCAAGATACAAGCAACTTGCCACGCGCGAGCACGTCGTCGCCAAGATTGTCAAACTCAAGCTCGATTGTTTCTTTCCTGGCTACGATGTCTACCTCGACGATATTATTGAACTGATGAAGCAGCATTCGGGGCATCAATGGGAAAGCATGGAGATGTTCGACCTCCGCCGTAGCTTTCGACTTGGCGACAAACTCAAACAATTGGTCTTCTTGATGCGCGCCGCCGACGGTATTGATCTTTCGCATACGCTTGATGAGCAGCGTCACAAAGCGAATTTTCTGTTTCAGATCAACAGCGCGAGCGATACGCAGTACGTGTTCTTCACCCATCGTGTAACTGAACAGCGCGGTAGCTTTACCAACCTTGTTCACAATGCGGTCATTGAAGAGATGCGTGAACGTTTTGATCTTTCGGCACTGTTGCTGTATCCCGACGGTGCTGCCTATCTGTGCCAGCGCGGTAGCCCGCCCGCAATTGATGATGACACGATTGTTGCGATTGCCAAACGTGTAGCGGCAACTCTTAACGATATGACGAGCCAGGGCTTTCGCGAATTTATCCGCCCGATTAATATGGGGATCACGGTTGACCGCAAATGTATCGACCTCAATATTTCGTTCTCAACGATTTTTGATGCTATCTGCACCATCGTGCAAAAGCGTGTCATCAAGGCCGACAAGCTACAACGCTTAGCCGAGGATTCGATCAAGCGCACCAAGAAGCTGTTGGAGAAACGCAGCACCGCTCATGCTGATCAAGCGGCTTATCAGCAGATTGCCGATAAAGTACAAGCCCTGCTGGCAACTGGCCCCGTACCACAAACCCAAGAAGGAATGCGGATAGGCGAACTCGTTCGCAGCTATTACATTTTCCTGATCGAACACTTTACGGAAGCTGTGCCAGCGCCGTGGGAGCGAATCTACAACTTGCTAGACATCGCACCAGAACGCCGCGCCGTGTACGACAGCTTCGATGCGCGTATGGACCGGGCCTATGCGCTAGCGGTGGAACTGCCATTCACCGAACAACAGGTAATTACCCACATCCGGCGCGATGGATCGGCGCTCATGGCCAACCGCCAGACAGCTGACCCACGCTTGCCTGTCATTCTTGAGTATCTGCGCTACGTCCTTGCTTTCAGTGGGCAGCCACGTAGTACAGCCGATTTTGCTGCTGCGCTGCCTAGCTATGTGCAGCAGCAGCACAAGCAGTGCGTGCAGTGCAACCTGCCGCTGCCGACACAGAAATGGAGTGCAGGTAATGTGCGCTCCGACATTAAGGTGCAGTTGTTTTCCAATCGGCTCGGTGGCGGGCCAAGTGAACCTGTCAAGCGCATCTGTGGCGTTTGTGAGATGCAGTTTTTGGTTGAGAAGCTGAACTACCGCGAGATTCGTAACGAACAAACTGTGTATCTCCATTTATTTCCGTACCCATTTCAGACCACGCCATTTCTCAATGGCATGCGACAGATTATCAAACGAGTCGGCCGTGGTGATGCGCTGGCGGGCGCGCTGCGCTTGAATGACGTTGATCGCCAAATGCGAACGGCGGCTGCCAAAGGAGCCATCAATCTGCGGGCAACCACGCGCACAAAGGAAGGCAAAGCGCAGCCCTACGGCATCTACCTGCCGCGATTTAGCGAAACGCTCGCCGGTGTCATGACGTTTCCGGTCAATCCGCCGAGCGATGAAAACGACACGCAAAAGTTTCTATTTGTGCTCCAGCATGCCCTACTGCTGCAACGGCACTTTGGGTGCAAGGTACTGGTCAGCATTTCGGCTACACCCTCGCTCGATAAAGAGGCATTTGGTGATGTGTATTTTGATCTGACGCCGCTCAGTGCACGCGGGCTGATCCGGCAGAACGATTATCACGAATATCAGCTTGGTACGCGCAACCCCGGTTCGTTGCGGCAGCTTTGGACCCAGCTTGGCTGGCTACTCAACGTGCGTGCGCAAGTCGCCACGCGCAAAAACGATGGGCTGGCCGACCTCGTAATGGCGATGGCCGAGCATCCGTTGCAAGTGTTTTACACAGCGGAAAAGCTGGCCGAAGGTAAAGTCCGCGATGATAAAGCAAGTGACGTAGGTTGGCTTCTGCGAGGAATCGCCGACGATGTACGTGAACTGGCCCTAAGCATTGGAGGGAATGAAATGGATGAGCTTGACCAACAGCTTCAACGGTTGGCAGAGATTGCCTGGAAAGGCGGTTTGCGCGGGCTATCGCTGGAAAAGAATTCGGTGATGGCCCCGCTCGATGAGGTGCTGCGGAAACTTGGCGTGCAGAGCGTGGAACTGACACCAGCGGTGCTACAATCCGCCGCCGCAATGGATTTGTACGAACATGTCAAACGCATCCGCGAAAGCAGTGGCAAACCGTATTCGCCGCCACGCCTTCAGGCCGCCAGTGAAGAGTTTGTGCAGGTGTTTTTCGAGGATGTGTTCGCCGGTATTTACCACGGCAAGGTTGCGCGCCTGCTCAGTCATGAAAAGATTCTGCGTTCGGCATTCCACCTGTACATTCGCCGACAGATTCCGCGCAAGGCTGCAACCGCAGGTGCGCCAACTGACACACTCACAGCTGAAGGCAGTACGGAAGAAACCGATGGGTCGATCTATCCTGAAAGCAACTAGCTTTTTAACAAAGGAGTACCACCATGAGCGTCATTGACCGCTACGCCGACCGCCTGCTTGATACCTACAGCGCCTATCCGCGCGGGCGCTTTGTGACATTGTTACTGCTGCGCCACATCGAGTCGGAGGCGATCTTTCGCACCGAGGGCAGCGGCGAGCCGTTGAATAAAGAGTTTGTATTCGCCGGTGAGCGCGCAGGCGAGGACGAACTGATCCAGCGCGTCGTGATCAGCAAGCGCAAACAGACTGCCGTGGAGCGGCGCATGGGGCGCGAGCTGCTGCGCGAACATGATCTGCTGCGTACCACTGCAAAAGGCGGCATCTGTTCCCTCAACACCAACAATCCCTGTGAAAAGTGTGTTGACTGCATGGTCTACGGCTATGCGGCGGGCGGTGGTGGCGCGCAACGCTCGCGGGTGATCACCGACGATGCGTTCAGCCTGTATCCGGCGGCGACAATTACGGGCACGCGCCAATTCAATGCACTGTTCGACAATAGCACCATGCGTAACCCGGAAACGAACGAGCCATCAACCAGCATTGGCACCGATGAATACATCAAACCGCAGTCGTTCTTTCTTGATATGGAGACGGTCAAGGATGTGACGCCCGACGAACTGCGTTATGTGCTAGGCAACGTGTTGCGTGCTTCGCGCTACGGTGCAATCTCCTCGCGCATCGGCAAGGTACGTAACCATCTGATTGGTGTCGCATTCAGCGACTGTGAGCTATTCTCGAACCTGGAATGGGTGCAGAACACCTATGATCAGCTGCGCGGCGACGAGCGCGAGCCGGATTTCCCTCTGCATGTCACGAGTGTCAGCCAGCAGGCGCGCGCTGCTGCGGAAATGCTACGCAGCCGAATTGTTGGGCGTGTTGAGTGGCTTGGGGCCGACGAGCTGGGCGAACTTGTACAGGAGCTTGGCGCGCTCTACGCCAACCGTGATCAGCTTACAACGATGCTTGGCCGCCTCGCCAGCAGCTACCCGCGCCAGTAGGAGGCTGCCATGCTGCAGATCTATCGCTGCGAACTGCACCTGCTGGAGCAAACTTTCTTCAGCACCCGCGAGATTAGCAACCTGTATCAAACCGAGCCATTCATTGGTCATTTAGCGCTCTGCTACGCATTGGGCCTGGCTCCCAGCCGCTATCACAACGATGGCAAGGTCATTCATTACCGCGAAGATCTAGCGGCACTAAACGAGCGCGGCATTTATATCACGCCTGCAACCATTCGCGGAACAGCGCAATTTGCGCTAGGCCAGTTCAACGCTCAACCTGATAGCTATTGGTCAGCGATGGGCAACAACGCGCTAGTGGTTGCGCCGCAGGGCATGTGGGCCGAAAAAGAGGGGAATAACTGGTATATCACCGATGGCGTAACTCGCCGCAAGTACGGTGTTGAAAACCGGCCACAGTTTGGGCGT
>DASTWM010000057.1:0-5368 GCA_035765855.1 Roseiflexaceae bacterium | reverse complement strand
CCTCCAGCGCTCCGATCCGGCGTTGCTCAAACTCACGGCACCCCGCGCGGCGGAACAGGAAGAAGGTATGCAATCGGTCGCGCAGCGCGGCGGCTGGCGTACCGTGCGCCCGCTGCTGATCGGCCTGGCCGCGCTCATGATCTTGACGCCGCTCGGGCTGCTGGCGGCTGGCACGGCCTGGGGCGAATGGGCACCGTCAGACTTTGCCTCTGTTGAAGGTCGACAGGCGATTGCCCTGGCTTCAAATAATCAATTACCTCCTGGCGGGCCGCATGGAAGTGGTGGACCGCCAAGCGGCTTGGCGCAACTCTCCTCAATCTGGACCGCGCCAATCTCCGGCTACGCGCCGTCGTGGATGCAAAGCGAAAGTTTCGGCTACATCATGTCGGCGCTGCTTGGCGTAGGGCTGATCATTCTTGCCTTCCTGCTGATAAGTTGGATCGCGCGGGCGGTACGCGGCAGGCGCGAGCCGGATGCGCCGACGCCCTCAACCGGGCAGGGGTGCGCATGAGTTCCATGACAACTAATCAGCCTGCCGTGGCTCCTCGCCCGGTTTCAGGCCGAAAGCGGCGCAAGAGCTTCGTCGAGCAGACGGTCAACAGCCTGGCTGGCGCGATGGAGCGCTCGCTGTATGCCGAAGAACTGGCGCGGGCCGATGGCCTGCTCCAGCGGCTCGACCCGCGCGTGAAGCTGGTCGGGCTGCTGGCGCTGATTGTCGCGGCGGCGCTGTCGCGCAACATTCTGGTTATTGTGGGGCTGTTTGCCGTCGCGGTGGCGCTGGCGCTCCTGTCGCGCGTGCCGATCCGCACGCTGGCGACGCGGGTCTGGATCAGCGCGCTGATCTTCACCGGCATGGTCGCGCTGCCCGCCATTTTCATCACGCCCGGCGATGTCGTCTACCGGCTGCCGCTGCTCGGCTGGCCGGTGGTGGCGCAGGGCTTACGCGCCGCGGCGTACCTTGTGACGCGCGTGGAAACGGCGGCCACGCTGGCGCTGCTGTTGATTCTCTGCACGCCGTGGGCGCATGTGCTTAAGGCGCTGCGCGTGCTGCGCGTGCCGGTGGTGTTTGTGGTGATACTGGGCATGACCTATCGCTACATCTTTCTCATGTTGCAGATCGCACAGGACATGTTCGAGTCACGCCAGAGCCGCATGGTCGGCACCCTGGAAGGCGCGGAGCGGCGGCGGCTGGCTGGCGCGAGCGTCGGCGTTCTGCTGAGCAAGAGCATTCAATTGAGCGGTGACGTGTACATGGCGATGCTGTCGCGCGGCTTTCGCGGCGAGGTGTACACGCTCGACGATTTTCAGATGCAGCGGCGCGACTGGGTCGCGCTGGCGGTGTTTATTGTGCTGGCCGTGCTGGCGTTCTGGCTGGGGCTGGCGTAGTGAAGAAGGAATCAGGTGTGAGTAACCCGGTATTCGACGTGCAGAACGTCACGTATCAGTACAACAGCGACGTGACCGCGCTCAACGGCGTGTCGCTGACAATCGACGCTGGCACGCGGATCGCGATCATGGGCGCGAACGGCTCCGGCAAATCGACGCTGCTGCGGATTCTCGACGGGCTGTACTTTCCGTCGAGCGGCGGCGTCACGGTGTTTGGCGAGCCGCTGACCGAGGAGCATTTGCAGGACGAGGCATTTGCCTTTGCGTTCCGGCGGCGGGTGGCGCTGGTATTTCAAAATCCAGATGTGCAGCTTTTCAACCCGACTGTGTTCGATGAAGTCGCCTTTGGCCCGCTCCAGTTGCGCTGGCCGAAGGATGATGTGCGGCGGCGCGTGGCCGAAACGCTCGACATGCTTGAAATCAGCCACTTGAAAGATCGCTCGCCACATCGCCTGTCGGGCGGCGAGAAAAAGCGGGTGGCGCTGGCCTCGGTGCTGATCCTCGACCCGGAAGTGCTGCTGATGGACGAGCCGACCGCCGCGCTCGATCCCAGGAGCCAGAGCATGGTGGTCGATTTTCTGGTCGGCTGGGCGGGCGGCGCAAAGACAGTCATCACGACGACGCACGATCTCGATATTGTGGAGGAAATTGCCGACCGGAGTTTTGTGTTTCAGCAAGGGCGGATTGTCGCATCAGGGACGCCATCCGAGATTCTTGACAACACGGAATTGCTTGAAGCAACCAACCTGATTCACGCCCATCGACACGCGCATGAGAATAGCGGCATGCATGCCCACCCGCATCGCCACATGCACCACGAACACATGCATTAAGCAGACTGATGTTTGTTGCAAACTGCCTGCTAAATTGTTCTTGTACTTGCGAGCAGCGGCGCGCCCATGTGGCTGTTCATCGCCGAAGCAGATCAAGCTTGGCATCAGTATTCCCGACCAACTGATGCCGTGCCAAAGATAGCACCGAACAGCTGTTCGATCGGCTGCCCCTGCGCTTCGGCCCACAGCGCCGCGACGGCAGCATTGCCCAAGGCTGATCGAGCCTTCGCATGTGTCTGCTCGACGATGGATTGATCAGTTGGTCGTAGCGGCGTCCCCATGTCTGCCCGCAAGGCCGCCGCCGCCGCCAGCAAATGCACCGCGTGCGCTGCCTGATCGCGGGTGATCACCATGCTCGCCAGCCCTTCCATTGCGGCGGCTACCATGATGCGCGGGCCGACCGCCAACCCGAGCCGAGCTGCCTCGGCCATCGCTTCAGCCGCCGCGTCCATGGCCCCGCGCGCCCGCTGAACCTGGCCTTGCGTCACGAGGACTTCCGCGAGGCTCGAATACGCGTTGAGTTCGCGGAACAACGTGACGCTTTCGGTGATCATGGCGAGCGCCTGTGCGTGATCGCCGTCGATCATGGCGGCATGGGCCAGCGTGTTGAGCGCGAAGCCAATCGCCCATTGAATGCGGAGGTCGCGCAAGATCGTGAGGCTTTCCTCGCCGTACTCGCGCCCACCCGCGCTATCGCCCTGGTCGCGGGCGACATCGGCCAGCCCCAGCAAGGTCAGGGCAACCCCTTCACGATCTCCAAAGGTGCGGTGCATCCCGAGGCTTTCTTCGAACAGGGCGGCCGCACGCGTGAAATTTCCTTGCTCACGGCAGACGAGGCCCAGCACGCGCAGAACCACTCCCAGATCGTAGAGCGCCAACCCCAGATCGGCGCTGCCATGCCGAATTTTATTGCGCAGCGCTTCATGCCGCCCCAATGCATCTTCCAAAGCCGCCAGCGCCCGCCCGTACTGGCCTTCCGTGCGCGCCTGCCGCGCCATGTTGACGAGCGGATTGGTTTCGCCGGTGGTTTCGCGGAGCGCCCGGCGGAGCAGCATGCTTTGTTCCACAAAGTGCGTCGCCTGCGTATCATCGCGTTGGCCAGAAGCGAGCCAGGCAGCAGCCTGGAGGCCACACAGGCGCGCAACCATGGTGGTTGGCGTGGGGTGCGGATCGTCCAACGTGAGCATGTGGTCCAGCCATGCGCGGCCTTCGCTGGTATACCCGTAGCCCTGCCAGAATTTCCACAGCGCCCCCGCCAGCCGCAGCCCGATCATGCTGTCCCCGCTCTCGCGTGCCCATTGCAGGGCGGCGCGTATGTTGTCGTGCTCGCGATGCAGATGCCGGAGCCACGCATCCACCGTTGGCGTGCTCCATTGCGCGGCGGCATGCTCGGCCAGTTCCATAAAATACCGGGCGTGCCGTCGCTGCACGTCCGCCCGCTCTGCGGCATGTGCGAGGCGTTCCAGCGCATACTCTCGAACTGTTTCGAGCATAACATAGCGGTTTTCGCTTTCCGCGCCTGCTGCGGCACGCTCGTGGCGCACCAGCGACTTGTCTACCAATGCGGCCAGGGCTGGCAGGGTTGCGCCAGCGACATGCTCGGCGGCTTCAGCCGTCCAGCCGCCGCGAAAAACGGCCAACTGGCTGAACAGCGCGCGTTCATGTTGGTTCAGCAGATTCCATGAATGGTCGAACACCGCCCGCAGGCTGCGGTGCCGTTCTGGAACATCGCGGAATGGCGTCGCGAGACTGCCGAGATGTTCACGGATATGCGTTTCAATCTCGCTCAACGCCATGGCGCGCGCCGTCGCTGCCGCGAGTTCAATCGCGAGCGGCATGCCATCTACATGCTGGCAGATGCGCGCCACGGTGGGGAATGTCGCCGCAGAAAGCGCGAACGAAGGCTGCACTTGGGTCATTCGCTGGGCGAACAACTGCACGGCGCTGTAATCCGTTGGCTCATCCGCATGTGCTGCGTCAGACGCGGACGACGGATGGCGCGGATACGCCAGCCCGCCCACGTCGAACAGCCATTCGGCCTGAAGGCTCAACCGCTCGCGCGATGTGACCAGCATGCGAATCTGCGGCGCGTGTTCAAGCATGATCACAATGAAATCAATGCCATCAAGCAGGTGTTCGACGTTGTCAAGTATGAGCAGCATGTGCCGCTCGCGCAGATAATTGAGCATAGACGTGGTGGGATCAGGCTGGTCGGCGAACGAAAGCGCGAGCGCGCCACCAATCGCCGACGCGATCTGGTGCGGGTCGCCAACCCCGGCGAGCGGCACGAACACAACGCCATCAGCATAGAGACCAGCATGGCGCACTGCCACCTCAATGGCCAGCCGCGTCTTGCCCGCACCGCCAGGCCCGAGCAGCGTCAGCAGGCGGCATGCTGGGTCGCTCAACATGCGCGCGATCATGATCAATTCGTCTTCGCGACCGACAAAGGGCGTCGGTTGAAATGGAAGGTTCATGACCAGCGGTTGTTTGCTCGGTGCCAGTTGTTCGGTATCTGCGGAAGGTGCCGCTACTGCGCCGAGTGCGATGAGTGCCACGCGCTGAGCCTCGGTAATACCGGATAGATTTGTGATGTCCATGCGCTCGTGCGGTTGTTGGGGGCGCAGCGTGCGTATCGGCGCTGCGGTCAGGCTATCCCACAGCCGCACGGTGCCATCGGTGCTGCCACTGGCGAGCAACCGGCCATCTGTGGAGAGGGCCACGCTCCAGACCGCGCTGGTGTGGCCTTCCAGCACAGCCAGGCACGCGCCGCTCGAAACATCCCACAGCCGTGCGGTTGTATCACCACTTCCGCTGGCGAGCCGCCGCCCGTCCGCCGAGAGGGCGACGCTCCAGACCGCGCCGGTGTGGCCTTCCAACACGGCCACGCAGGCCGCGGCGGGAACGTCCCACAGCCGCACGGTGCCATCAGTGCTGCCACTGGTCAAGAGCCGCCCGTCCACCGACAGGGCGACGCTCCAGACCGCGCTGGTGTGGCCTTCCAGCACGGCCACGCATGTGCCGTTCGAAACATCCCACAGACGAATGGTCTGATCGTAGCTCCCGCTGGCGAGCAACTTGCCGTCTGGCGCAAGGGCTATGCTCATGACCATATTCGTGTGGCCGTGTAGAGTCGCGAGGCACGCAGC
>DASTWM010000056.1:0-2664 GCA_035765855.1 Roseiflexaceae bacterium | reverse complement strand
GGTATTGAAAAATATTTCGTTTGTGGCCGAGCCGGGTCAGACCGTGGCGCTGCTCGGCGCGACCGGCGCGGGCAAGTCGAGCCTGGTGAATCTCGTTCCGCGCTTTTATGATGCGCATGATGGGCGTGTGATGATCGACGGCGTGGATGTGCGCGATGTTAACGAGCAGACTTTGCGCAGGCAGATCGGCGTCGCGTTGCAGGAGTCGGTGCTGTTCAGCGGGACGATTCGGGACAACATTCGCTACGGGCGGCCCGACGCCAGCGACGACGAAGTGATTGCCGCCGCGAAAATGGCCCAGGCGCATGACTTCATCAGCCGCTTCCCTGACGGTTATGACTCAGTGGTTGGACAGCGCGGCGTGAACTTGTCGGGCGGGCAGAAGCAGCGCCTTGCAATCGCGCGGGCGTTGCTGATGAATCCGGCGGTGCTGATTCTGGACGACAGCACCAGCGCGGTGGATGTGGATACCGAGGCGCGCATTCAGGACGCCCTGGCGCGGCTTCCTCATAAGCAAACGCGACTGGTGGTCGCGCAACGCATCAGCACCGTGCTGGCGGCCGACAAGATTCTGGTGTTGAACGACGGCGCGGTGGTCGCTGAAGGCACGCATGACGAGTTAATCGAGTCGAGTCCGATTTATCGTGAGATTTATGAGTCGCAGATGGACACGGGAGTGATGACGCATGGCGGAGAATAACCACAATCAGCGCCCGCCGCAGGAATTGCCGCCGATCATGGGCCGGGGCGGCCCGCGCCACATGATCGGCGAAGTCAAGCGCGCCAAAGACACGCGCGGCACACTCATGCGGCTCTGGGGCTACCTGCGCCAGCAGAAATCGGCGCTGATTCTTACGGCGCTGCTGGTGGTGGGCAGTTCGGGGCTGACGCTGCTCGGCCCGTACCTGATCGGCAAGGCGATTGACGCCTACATGTTGCAGAAAGATCTGCCGGGTCTGGCGCGCATCAGCGTATTCATGATCATCGTCTACGCGCTGACCTCGCTGCTGACATGGCTGCAAACATATGTTATGGCAGGCGCGTCGCAGCGCACCGTGCGCGACATTCGCAACGACCTGTTCGCGCGCATGCAGACGTTGTCGCTGCGCTTTTTCGACCAGCGCGCGCATGGCGACCTGATGAGCCGCCTGACGAACGATGTCGAAAACATCAACATGGTCCTTTCTGAGAGCGCAATTCAGTTGGTGTCCGGCATTCTGACGATGTTCGGCGTTGCGGGCGTGATGCTGTGGCTCAACTGGCGGCTGGCGCTCGTCAGCCTGCTGACCACACCGATCATGATGCTGGTGATCAGCCGCAGTGTGACTAAGCGCACACGCGCGGGCTTTCGCGGCCAGCAGGCGTCGCTGGGCAAGCTCAACGGCATCATCGAGGAGACGGTCACTGGCCAGCGCGTGGTCAAAGCCTACGTGCGCGAGCAGACGGTGATCGCGCAGTTTGCCGCTGCGAATCAACAGTTGCGCAAGGACGCCACGCAGGCGCAGATTTTCTCCGGCTTCGTCGGCCCGCTCATGAACGTCGTCAACAACATCAGCCTGGCGATTGTCGGCGGCGTCGGCGGCTGGATGGCGCTGCAAGGCCTGGTGACGGTTGGCACGATCGCCAGCTTTATCAACTATTCGCGCCAGTTTGGGCGTCCACTGAGCGACCTTGCCAATCTGTACAACCTGATTCAGGCCGCGATTGCCGGGGCCGAGCGCGTGTTTCAGGTGATTGACGAAGCGCCGGAGGTGGACGCGCCCGGCGCGCAGCCGCTGACGAAAATCACAGGCGACGTGGTGTTTGAGGATGTCAGCTTTTCCTACGATGGCAAGACGCCGGTGCTGAAGGATGTCTCGCTGCATGCCAGGCCGGGGCAGGTCGTGGCGCTGGTCGGCCCGACCGGCGCGGGCAAGACGACAATCGTCAATCTATTGACGCGCTTCTACGACATCGACAGCGGGCAGATCTGCATCGATGGCCGCGATATACGCCAGATCAAGAAGGACGATCTGCGCCGCCAGTTGGGTATCGTGCTGCAGGACACCTACCTGTTCTCTGGCACGGTCATGGACAACATTCGCTACGGGCGGCTCGACGCGACCGACGACGAGGTGATTGCGGCGGCCAAACTCGCCAATGCCGACCAGTTTATTCACCGCCTGCCACATGGCTATGACACGCCGCTGTCGGAGCGCGGCAGCAATTTCAGCCAGGGCCAGCGCCAGTTGTTAGCAATCGCGCGCGCGATTCTGGCCGACCCAAGCATTTTGATTCTGGATGAGGCGACATCGAGCGTGGACACGCGCACGGAGAAGCACATTCAGGAGGCCATGCTGCGGCTGATGGAGGGCCGGACGAGCTTTGTAATCGCGCACCGGCTGAGTACTATCCGCGACGCCGACCAGATTCTGGTGATCAACCACGGCGAGGGGATCGAGCGCGGCACGCATGAGCAACTGCTGGCGCAGCAAGGCTTTTACTACCACCTGTACATCAGCCAGTTTCGCGCCACGCGCCGCACGCTGGCAGAGGCGGAGTCGAAGGGAGTTGAGCCGTTGGGCGTCGCGGCGGGGTGATGCTTTCCTGAGTTAACCAGTGCCACGGCATTGTAATATCTTGTCATGCTGAACGTAGTGAAGCATCTCATTGCGGATCACTGAG
>DASTWM010000055.1:0-8557 GCA_035765855.1 Roseiflexaceae bacterium | reverse complement strand
ATCCATGTGGCAGCAGCGTCAGCCAGCCGGTCGGCCCAATGGCGCGCGTCTGGCCCGTCGAGCGCGAGATGCCGGGGCGCTTCTGGCAAACACATGAGCACGTCGCCAGCGTGGTGCGTCCAGCCAGCCGCATCGATCATGACAACGTGGATGCCATGCAGTCGCAGGTGCTCGATCTGACGGCGCGCCACCGGGCTGCCGCTGCCGATGACCAACAACGCTGGAACAGATTCAGAAAACGCCATATCTGGTTCAGTGTGAAGTGAGCTGGCATGCCGCTCCGCCAGCGCGCCAAGCAAGCCGGCGCTGCCGCACAGCAGCGCTTCAGGCAGCGCCCGCGCTGTTGCAGCGACAATGCTCCGAAGGTCATCATCGGCGGCGGCGTCCACGACGAGCAGCGCGGCAGTCGCGGATAATCGCGCGATGTGATCCGTGAGATGCTCGGCTCCCGCCCGCACGTCTGAGAGCGGCAGCGCGGCCACCGATCGACATGACTGTTCGTTAAGCAATGTCGGTAAGTGCAGTGATGACAGTTCGCCTGCCACGACAAGGCTGCCGTTCAGGAGACTGCGTCCCTGCGCTGGAAACGCCGGGCAGATCACGGCATGCGCGTGGCCAAGCGCGTCGAGCGCAGCATCAAGCTCGCTGCCGAGGTTGCCGCGCAAGGTCGAGTCGATTTTCTTGTACCAGACAACGCCTGCATGCTCCTGCCACACAGCGATACTGCGGCGCACCTGCTCGGCGGCAGCAGCCGGGGCAAGATGGCGCGAGTCGCTGGTGAAGGCCGTTACTTCGGCAAATGGCCCTGCCGGCGGATGGAGCGCGATGGCGGCCGTAAGCCCGGCATGGCGGCTGCGCGCCGCGCAATCGGCGGCTCCGGTCAGGTCATCGGCAAGAATGGCGATTGGCATATTGAACCACAGAGGCACAGAGAACACAGAGGATTAAAATACATCGTTAGAACTACTATAGCTGAATATATCATCGTCATGAGAGACCCGCAAAGCTTCTTTGTGCTCTTTGTGTCTTCGTGGTTAAGTCTCAGAACATGCGCTGCTGCTCCAACGGCGATTCGTCTGCACCCCACGGCAGCGGCGGCACGTCAGCCAATTGGGCCAGCCGCTCGTGGAACATGCGGCAGAGCGCGGGATCGAAGTCGTTGTCAGGACAGTGCATGAACATGTAGACAGCTACATCATCAGCAAGCCAGCGCGCCACCCGCGCGGCCCACTCATCGAGCAGCGGTTCGTTCAGCGGAAGATCGGGATGGCCGATGTAGCGCACGAGCGCGAGATTGCTGCTATACAGCGCATGGAGCGGTACATCGGGCTTGTGGTCGCGGGCGCGTTGCACATCTTCGTCCGCGCCGGGCAGCGGGCCGAGGCTGAGCGGGCGCACGTCCATGAGCACCCGGCCGGCGTTGTGCTGCTCCAGCAGATCCTGGAGCGCTTGCTCGCCCGCTGGCGCAAACCAGTCATCGTGGCGCACCTCGACGGCGATGCGCTGATTCGAGGGCCAGGCGGCAAGCCATGCATCAAGATCGTCAATCTGGGCAGGACTGAAGCGCGGCGGCAATTGCAGGAAGAACGGGCCGAGCCGCGGACCGAGCGGCGACATCTGCTCGACAAACGCCTGCGTCGCCTCAATCTGCGCCCGCAGCGGCGGTTCATGGCTGATCTCGCGCGGCAGCTTCAAGCAGAAGCGGAACGTTTCGGGTGTTTCCGCCGCCCAGCGCTGCACGATCTCGTCTCTTGGAACGGCATAGAAGGTGGTATTGCCCTCAACGGTGGTCAAACGGCGGCTGTATAGGCGCAAGAAATCGCGGTTGGCGCTGCCGGGCGGGAAAAAGTCGCCAACCCAGCCAGCATGTGCCCAGATCGGGCAGCCGATGTAATACGTTCCCATACACGCTCCTTGTTCCAGGTGCGTGCTATCGTACTGCAATGCATGCGGCAGGTCAAGAGGAGTTACAAGCTTTGGGTTCTGAGTTGTGAGTTTTGAATCGAGGTAAGTTGAGCAGCTTACCTCAGAACTCAAAACTCAAAATTCATACTTATCCCTGGTACACTTCCCGGAAGCGCGCGCGTGCGCGGAACAGGCGTGTCTTGACGGCGCTGTTGGAGCAGCCAAGCCTGGTGGCAATTTCTTGCGTGCTGTGCCCCTCGCATGAGTGCAGCAGCAGCGGCAGCCGGTACATCGGCGGGATCTGCGCCAGCGCCTGCTGCACCGGCTCCTGATCGCCGATGTTCAGCTCCGGTGAATCGGCGGCAAACTGCACGTATTCGCTGTCGCCAAGCGCGGTGAAGCGAATGCGGCGGCGGCGGCGCAGAAAATCGTAGGCCGTGTTGGTCGCAATGCGGTACAGCCAGGCCGAAACGCTCGCCGCTGGATCGCGGGTATCCCAGCGGCGCAGCGCCTTGATAAAGGTTTCCTGGCACAAATCCTCGGCCACTTCGTGATCATGTACGAGCCGCCGCAAGTACACCAAAATGGGGCGCTGATAGGTTTCGTAGAGCGACGCAACGCACATGTCAGGATACGCTGATTGTTCAGTAACCGCTAGCATGGCACCGCTTTCGTTGTGTAGTCATCGTTACCCGTCGCAGACGAGAGGTTAATACTATGATTTACTGTATCATGGCACGTTGTTCATGTCATCGGCCTTTGGGCTGATGACCTTTGTATTCTAGTGCTGGACCGGCCCCATGTCTGTGATCTGCTATACTTTGTCGCATGGAAGCATGGGGCAAAGGAGCATACAATGACCAGTGAAGTGGGGACACCCGACACGCCGCGAACGGTCGCTGCCGTGATCAAGCGCGCCGAAGAGGCGAAGCATGCGCTCGACCAGCGGCTGGAGCAACTCAGCGAGGAGCAGCTAACGACGCTGCGCAGCCAGGATGGCTGGACGGTGCGTGACCATGTGCTGCACCTGGCGTTGTGGATGAACAACCTCACGGCGATGCTGCGCCACCAGCCGCGCTGGGAAGTCATGGATGTGGGCGATGCCAGCGGGCAGTTCCATTCAATCGACGAGATCAACGATATTCTCCAGCAGCGCTACCGCACTAGCTCGCTGACCGACGTGCTCATGATGTACAACAATGCCCATCGGGAAGTGCTGAACGAGCTTTCGGCCATGGACGATGCCGACCTTCAGAAGCCGTACGCCGCGTACCAGCCGCAGGAGCAGCGCGACGACAGCGGCCTGCCG
This sequence comes from Roseiflexaceae bacterium, assembly GCA_035765855.1. Taxonomy (GTDB): domain Bacteria; phylum Chloroflexota; class Chloroflexia; order Chloroflexales; family Roseiflexaceae; genus DASTWM01. The sequence continues at coordinate 5,343 of DASTWM010000055.1, read as the reverse complement.
ATTCTCAACTGGATCGCTGGCGACACTTACGAACATTTCGAGGAGCATCTCGGCTGGATCGACCAGATTCTTGCGCAGAAAAAGTAAACCCGTCGAGCCAGGAACAGCTTGCTCACCATGCCCGTTTCTATGGCGCGCTCGTCGGCGCGGCGGTAGCGCTGGTCGGAGCAGCCGTGCCGTTCGTCGGTTCGGGGGTGCCACTCGTGGATGATGCTGGCGCGCTGGTCGGCGCGGGCGCACCGCCCTGTGGTGACGGCACGAGCATGAATGGTGGCGTGGGCGTCAGAGTCGCCGTCGGCGTGGGCGTATCAGTCGGGATCTGGCTTGGTGTTGGCGTGGCCGTCGGCGTGACGGGCGTCGGCGTCGGCGTTTCGGTCGGCAGTGGTGTATCGGTGGGCGACGGTGTGCGCGAGGCAGGCTGCACCGTGACCGGCGTACTCGTCACGGCAGGAACTTGCGTTGCCGCCGGAGCCGCCCCAAACGGCGAACATGCGGCCAGCAGCACCAGCGGCACGAGCATTGAAACAAGCAAACGACGAGGCGACACGCGGTTTCCTCTCACAATTCCAGCACAAAACATTGTACACGTTACGGCGCGTATGATAGCATAAAACAATGAATATACGAACCGAACGCTCACATATTGATGAATCACTTGTGCATGAGGTGCTGGCGCTGCTTGGCGATCATTCCAGCGCGCCCACACTGCGGCGACTGAATCAACTGATGAGCGCCTACGTGCGCGCCGTGCCATGGGAAAGTGCCTTCCGCATCGCCAGGCGTGCCGTGACCGAACAGACGACGGCCTGTGTTCGCTGGCCCGCCGAGTTCTGGCGCGACGCAATCGAGCGCGGCGGTGGCGGCACCTGCTTCGAAAGCAATTATGCGTTCTGGAGCCTGCTGCGCGCGCTCGGCTATGATGGCTATCTCACGATCAACGATATGGGGCAGCAGCGCGCATGCCACACGGCCATTATTGTGCTGCTCGACGGCAGTACATATCTGGTTGACGTGGGCATCCCCATGCATTGCGCGGTGCCGCTCACCCCGCAGGCGACAACCCGCCGCCGCTCAGGCTTCCACACCTACATCGCCCGGCCAGCAGGCGAGCAACGTTACGAAATTGAGCGAACGCGCCACCCCGCGCGGAATATCTACACCTTGCTCGACCAGCCCGTTCCCGTGGTGGCGTACGAAACTGCCGTCGAGCAAGACTATGGCCCAAATGGCCTGTTTCTCGACCGCGTGATCATGACCAAAATCATTGATAACGTGATCTGGCGTTTCAACAGCGCCGAACAGCCGTACATGCTGGAATCGTTCACTATGGCGGGCGTGAAGCAGGCGACGCCGTTGCCCGACGAACCAGCCGCGATGCTTGCGGCGCACTTCGGCATGGACGAGACAGCAATTGCAACTGCGCTGGATGTGGTACAGCGACCTCGGTTGCGGACATAATTTCAGGAGGCCATTGGATGCCACAGCAAACGTGCGCCAAGTCGGATGCGCGGGCGTAACGCGCATGAGGCTTTTGACGACACCGGGCGGGCATGGCACAATGCGCAACAACGCAAGCTTGCGCTCTTTCAATTACATCGTGTAAAGAATATGGCAACAACGTTTTTAGGATTTTCATGGTATCTCTGGGGTAGCCTGTGCCTGATCATCGCGGCAATCTACACCGCGCTGTGGCCGCGCGGCAGGCAAGGCGTCGAACGGACGCTGTGGCGGCACATCGTGTTGCGCTGGTTCCACGCGCTGGTGTGGCTGCTGCTGGCGCTCTCGTGCTTTCTACGGCCGGCGGCGCTGCCTGGCGGGCGCACAATCTCCAACGTGCTGGCAGTGCTGGCGCTGCTCGCGTACTTCACCTTCATGGGCACGCTGATGACCGACGTGCGCTATCAGCGGCCAAAGTAAACAAGCATACTGCTGATAGCTTCTCGGTCTAAAGTCTGGTGTGATTCTCGATCATTTGTGCTATGATGGCGAGATAAAGCAGGGGCACGCGCTGCCCCTCTTTTTGTGGTCTCGCCTCAGCGTCGGCACGACTCCGCCGCGCTTCACGCACGGAGAACACCATGATCAAGAGCGAGTTTAACGTTCCCACTGCCTACCGCTACGACCAGCGCAGCGCCGGACGATGGATTGTGTCGCATGTGCTGCGCTACAAAGGCTTCCTGTTTGTCACCCTTCTAGGCTTCATGGTGGCATGGACGGTCTTCACGCAGGCGCAGGTGCAGATTGGCAGGGCGGCTGAAGCCATCGCGCAGCCCGAAAGCGGGTCGCTGATTCGCATCGCGCTGACGATCCTTGCCCTGCTTGCGGTCGACGGCATCTCGGTGCTGACCGCCAGCCTGTCGGCGGAGAACATCGCCAGCCGCATTGCCACCGATGCGCGCGAGGAGTTGTACGTCAGCCTGCTCGGCAAAAGCAAGACCTTTCACGACCGGCAGCGCGTCGGCGACATCATGGCCCGCGCCACCGAGGATGTGAGTCAGTTAAGCAGCATGATCGTGCCGGGCGCGACCATGATCTTTGAAACAATCCTTGGTATTACCGTGCCGCTGCTGACCATCGCATCGCTGCGGCTGGAGCTTGTCACCGTGCCGATCCTGTTCGTGGTCGCGTATATCGTGACTGTGCGCCTGTACCTGCGCCGCCTCAGCCCGATCATGATGAACCAGCGCAATCAATTCGGCACCATGAACGCCGGGCTGGAGGAAACGCTTTCCGGCATCGAGGTGGTGAAGGCCAGCGCCCGCGAGCTGTTCGAGCAACGGAAGTTCCGCACCACCGCCCGCATGTTCCGCGACCTGTTCGTGTTGCAGGGCCGCACGGAGGCGCGCTACCTGCCGCTGCTGATCTACGGCGTGGCGTTCGGGCTGACGTTTCTGCATGCGCTGTTCCTGTATCAACAGGGCCGGATCGGCATCGCCGAGATCATCGGCGTGATGGCGCTCATGAACGTGCTGCGTTTCCCGACCTTTATCTCGGTCTTCTCGTTTTCGGTCGTGCAGACTGGCGTGGCCGGGGCAAGGCGCATCCTGCACATTCTGCGCGCCGAAACCGACCTTGACGAGAACGTTGACGGCTACAACACGCCGATCGCGGGCGCGATCACGTTCGAGAACGTGAGCTTTGCGTATGACGAAGGACCAGTGACGAAGGGCGAACGTAACAATGATTCTGGATTCGTCCATCGTCCATCGTCTTTCGTCCTGAAGGATATTTCGTTCAGCATCGAGCCCGGGCAAACGGTCGCGATCGTCGGGCAGACCGGCTCTGGCAAAACGGCGCTGACGCAACTGGTGAATCGCACCTATGATGTGACCGCCGGGCGCGTGCTGATCGACGGCGTGGACGTGCGCGACTGGAGCCTGACGGGGCTGCGCTCGCAGATCGCCAAGATCGAGCAGGACATCTTTCTGTTCTCGCGCTCGATTGCCGAAAATATCGCGTTCGGCGCGCCGGATGCCACCCGTGAGCAGATCGAGCAGGCGGCGCGCGAGGCCCAGGCGCACGAGTTCATCATGAGCTTCGCGGAAGGCTACGAAACGGTGGTGGGCGAGCGCGGCACGATGCTGTCGGGCGGGCAGCGCCAGCGCATCGCGCTGGCGCGCGCGTTCCTGAACAACCCGCGCATCCTGATTCTGGACGACTCGACCAGCGCAATCGACAGCGCCACCGAGGATCAGATTCAGCGGGCGATTCGGCGGGCGCAGCAGGGCCGCACGACATTGTTGATCACGCACCGGCTGTCACAGATCCGCTGGGCCGATTACATTCTGGTGGTCGACCATGGGCAGGTGGTCGCCAGCGGCACGCACGACGATTTGCTGCGCCGTTCGCCGCACTACCGCCGCATCTTTGCGCGCTACGACATGAACCTGCCGCCGATGGAGGAAGAAGAAATTGTAGATTGTAGATTGCAAATTGCAGATTGATCCATGCCGAAGTTAATCTGCAATCTGTAATCTGAAATGGAATAGCAATGGGCTTTATCATGGACGGCCTCGAAGCCGAGGCATACGACCGCTCCTATAGCGACCGCGATCTGGTCAAACGCATTCTCGGCTACTTCCGGCCACAACGCCACAAAATGGCCGCCGTGGCCGCCATGGTCGTGGGCATCTCGCTGCTTGATACCGGGCTGCCGATCGTCATCAGCCGCAGCATCGACCTTATTCGCACGGACGCATCGTGGCCGACCATCCTGACGATTGCCGTTTTGGTGACGCTGCTGGCCTGCACCTCCTGGGTGTTCAACGCAGTGCGCCAGACGTTTGCGTCGCAGGCGGTTGGCAATGTGGTGCTGCACATGCGCGAGGACGCCTTCGACGCCGTGATTCAGCGCGACATGTCGTTCTACGATCAGTTCGCGTCTGGCAAAATCGTCAGCCGCGTGACCTCCGACACGCAGGCGTTCTCGCAGGTCATTACGCTGACCATGGAACTGGTGAGCCGCTTCCTGTTCATCTTTCTCTTGATTGGCTACCTGTTCACGGTCAGCGCGAAGCTCACACTGATGCTGCTGTGTCTCACGCCGTTCATTGTCGGCGCGGCCATGGCGTTCCGCGCAATTGCCCGCGTGACGATCACGCAGACGCGGCGGATTAACGCCACGGTCAGTTCGCACATCCAGGAAACGATTAGCGGCATCGGCGTCGCAAAGACGTTCCGGCGCGAGCAGTCGATCTACGACGAGTTTCTGGAAGTAAACGAGCAATCGTTTTACGTCACGCGCCGGAGCCGTTATGTGTTCAGCAGCATTTTTCCGATCCTGAACGTGCTGGCTGGCCTCGGCACCGGCACGCTGGTCTACTTCGGCGGGTTGGATGCACAAACTGGCAGCCTGACGACCGGCGAATGGTATTTGTTCATTCAAGGGCTGGCGCTGTTCTGGTTCCCGCTCACCAGTATCGCCTCGTTCTGGAGCCAGTTTCAGCTTGGCCTTGCGGCGGGCGAGCGGGTATTTGCGCTGATCGACGCCGAGCCAAAGGTGGTGCAGACCGATTCGGTGAAGCTGCCGCACATGCGCGGCGCGATTGGCTTCCATGATGTGTCATTCCGCTACACCGACAAAGAGCAGGTGTTGCAGGATTTCTCGCTCGATATTCAGGCGGGCGAGACGCTGGCGCTGGTCGGCCACACCGGCTCGGGCAAATCCTCGATTGGCAAGCTGATCGCGCGCTTCTACGAGTTTCAGGACGGTGAAATTACCATCGACGGGCATGACATTCGCAGCCTCGATCTGGCGGATTATCGCTCACGGCTCGGTATTGTCACCCAGTCGCCGTTCCTGTTCGATGGCACGGTGCAGGAGAACATTCGCTACGGCAAGCC
>DASTWM010000054.1:0-14492 GCA_035765855.1 Roseiflexaceae bacterium | reverse complement strand
CGGTATGCCGTGTCAAGCCCACTGCGCCCGTTTGTTGCCACCTCGACGCTGAGGCCGTAGCGGAGCAATTCCAATTGAAAGCGCAGCGCCTGGGTCTGGCTATCTTCGACAATTAATACGCGGTTCATTTTCTTCCTTTCTGAAGTGCCATCACACCAGTCGCGCGATGGTATCAAGGAGTGTTTGCTGATCGAACGTGCGCTTCACAATGTAGGCGTCGGCTCCGGCGGCGATGCCGCGCTCCCGATCTTCGGCGGTATCCAACGACGTTACCAGCACGACCGGCAGGTGCAGGCAGCGCGCATCCTCGCGCACGCGCCGCACAAGATCGAAGCCATTGAGGTGCGGCATGTCAACATCGCTGAGCAACAGGTCGCACCCGCCGTCGTCGAGCATCTCCTGGAGGATGGTGTATGCTTCTTCGCCGTTGGTCGCCAGACGCACGCGATACCCGACGCTTTCAAGGATATTTCGCTCCAATGTGCGCGTCGTGATCGAGTCGTCGGCGACAAGAATGGTGGCGTGCCGCGCGGGCGCTTCCGCGGCAACCTGGGTGATCCCAACACTGCGCGAGCCGAGCGCCGCCCGCAGAATATCAACGCTGTCCAGAATCGGAACCACATTGCCATCGGCCATGATCGTTGCGCCGGCGATAAAGCGCACATGCTGCAACGGAAAGGGCAGGCGTTGCACGATCAGGCTCTGCTCGCCGAGCACCGCGCCAACCATGCACGCAATCTGCCGATCGCCATTGCCAATCAGCAGTGCCAGTTGCTGGCTGGTCGTGGCCGCACCGCGCGGAAGCAGGGGCGCAGGCATCGGCTGGTGGCCGGGCGCGAGCAGATCAGCCAGCGGCACGAGCAACACCGGGCGATGGTCCAACATCATCACCGCGCGCCCTTCCACCATCTGCACATCGCGGGGCGCAACGGTCAGAATGCGCTGCACCGCGTCGATTGGCAGCACATACCGCGATTGGCCGACCTCCAGCAGCAGCCCCTGAGTGCTGGTGAGCGATAAGGGTACGGTGATGGTGAAAACACAGCCGGATCCCGAAATACTTTGAAGCGTTACGCGGCCATGCATGCGCTCGATCTGCGTACGCACGACATCCAGCCCGACCCCGCGGCCCGACAGCGCGCTCACAGCGCCTTTTGTCGAGAAGCCCGGAAGAAAGACAAAGTCGTACAGTTCAGCTTCGGTGCTCCGCTCCGCGCTGGCTTCATCGATCAGGCCGCTGGCAACGGCGCGCTGTCGGACGCGTTCCAGATCGATGCCCGCGCCATCATCCGTCATCATCAAAACGAGGTGATCCCCACTTACGCAGGCTTGCAGAGCGATTCTCCCAATCGCAGGCTTGCCCGCGGCACTACGCGTTTCGGGCGGCTCAATCCCATGATCGAGCGCGTTGCGCACCAGGTGCAGAAGCACCTCGCGCAGTTGATCCAGCACTTGCCGGTCGGCCTCGGCCTCGCCATCATCCAGATCAAGCTCGGCCTGCTTGCCCGCCACGCGCGCCAACTCGCGAAGCTGGAGCCGCAGCGGGCTAAACAGCGTTGCGACGGGAAGCATGCGCGTGCGGCGCACCTGATCGTGCAGTCGATCAGTCACCGCAGCGAGACGACTTGAGTCCTCGGCTGTGTGGCGCACAAGCTGTACGAAGCGCTGCTCCATGTCGCTGATGATGGTGTTGGCCTGCGTCAGCGCTTTAACCAGCGTCAGCACGGCGCGCTCGGAAAGAACACCATCGGGCATGACACTGCTATGCAGGCTCGTGGTGCCGCGCGCGCTGGGCGATTGCCGCGCCATGTGATGCACTGTCGGGTCCAGCACGGGCATGGCAGTCTGAAGTTTCGCCAGCACCGGCGACACCTGCCGCCATGTGCGCCGCCAGGGAGCAGGCACGTTTGCCAGTGCCTGCGTGTCGCGTTCGCGCTGGTACGCCCGTCCGGAACAAGTCAGCAACTCGCCGGTTTCGCTCAGCAAGCGGTCGAGGAGCGTCGTGGAAAGGCGCACTGTTTCGGGCGCAGGCGACATGTGCGGCCTGGCCCCGTTCAGTTCCGCCAGTACATTGGATGCAGGAACAGGAACCTCCGCAACGGGTTCTTCGGTCGGTATCATCGAAACATGCGCAGCGTGATTGGATGGATACATCGCTGTCAGTTGCGGAGGTGGTCCCTCGACAATCTGCATGAGATGGTCCAGCAGTGCCTGATATGGCGCGAGGTTTGCGGCGTCCTGACCGAGTTCTCGCTCCACAAGCACGCCGATCGCGTCCATGGCCGCGTAGATCGGATCGCAGAGGTCCGCGCTCAATGCCACCCGGCCAGCACGCACCGCACTCAGCACATCCTCGACGCGGTGCGCAAGCTGCTCGATTGCCATTTGCTGCGCCGCGCGAGCGCTGCCTTTCAGGCTGTGCGCCTCTCGGAAAAGGTGATCGAGCATTTGTTGGCGCTGCGGGTGATCGGGCACGCGCTCAAGCTCAAGCAAGAGCTCTACGGCAGCCCGGCGATGCTCGGCTTGCTCTTCACAAAACACGGCCTGCACCTGTGCCATAATATCCTGGTCAGTTAGCATGGCTCTTTCTCTACTAGGTAGCTGGTTGCGGCGCTGTCGTCTACGATCAGGCCGGAATCCGTCAGCATGGCCGGATCAAGCATCAATGTAAGCTGGCTATCAATCCCTTTCACCCATGCGCCGCCGCGCCCCTGCGCTGTTGAGAACGCGGGAGTAATGTCGCCCGTGCTATACCGCACTTCCACTACGGTATCGGCCATGATCCCCACTTCCAGGCCGTTCGCGTTCACGCGGATGAGCGTACTCTGCGGTCGCGGTGGGCTCGGCGGCACATCGAGCAGCGGGCGAATGTCGATAGCACACAATATGTGACCGCGCACGTTGACAAGGCCGATCACCCAGGGCGGCGTGGCAGGCAGCGGCGTCCAGTGACCGAGCGGATGCACCTCGGTCACGGCGCTGGTGGGCAATGCGTAACGAGCCTGCCCAAGCTGGAAGACGACGATCTCCTCACCAAGGATCGTAGTATCCTGTTGCTCGCGGCGTGCCAGCTCCTGCGCGCGCTCCTCAAGAACGCGGCGGGCTGCCGGATCATTGTACAGATGTTGCAAGCTCATGGAATATTCCCTCCGCATCTATGCATGCTAGAGACGGTACACAGCAACAGCCTGCTGTAGCGACTGAGCGAGTCCATGCAAATCCTGGGCGGCGCGCTCCGCCTGGCGGGTCGATGCCATCGCCTGGGTGGTGGCCTGCTGGATGCTGCCCATGGCCTGGCCGATCTGCGCCATGCCGGTCAATTGCTGCTGCGCGGCGGCGGCCATCTGGACGTTGGCCTGCGCGCCGTTTTCGACTTCAGCGGCGATGCGGTGAATGACCTGCCCGGCCTGTCCCGCAAGCTGGCTCCCGGTCTCGACGCCCTTGGTGCCTTCTTCCGTCACCAGCACGGCGGCGTTGGTCGAACGCTGAATTTCGCCCAGGATTTCATGCACCTGCCTGGTCGCCGTCTTGGAGCGTTCGGCCAGTTCTCGCACATGCTGGGCGACCACCGCAAAGCTCTTGCCCTGTTCGCCAGCGCGCGCCGCCTCAATCGCGGCGTTGAGCGCCAGCAGATTGCTCTGATCAGCCAACTCATTCACGGTGGTAATGATCGTGCCGATCGCCTGGGTCTGCTCGGACAGCGCCAGAATGGTCTGGGCGATGCCCTCGACCCGCGCGCGAATCTGGCGCATGCCGCCGACGGTTTCCTCGACGGCATGCGATCCTGCGCGCGCCACCTGCAACATGGCCTGGCTTTCGTCAGCAACCTGGCTGGCCTGCTGCGTGGTCTGGGCAGCAATCATCTTGACTTCTTCAATCGTGGTGGTCGTCTGGGTAATTGCGGCGGACTGCTCGGCGGCGGAGGCGGCCTGCTGGGTGGTCGCGGCCAGGATTTCGGCAGCCGCGGCGACCATCGCCGTATTGGTTTCTTGCACCTGCCGCGTGATCTGGTGCAGGCTTTCGACCATGCTATTCAAGCCGTCGCCAAGCTGGCCCAGCGCGCCGTTCTGGGTGATTTCGAGCCGCTGTGTCAGGTCGCCCCTGGCAATCTGATCGGTGAAGGCCATGTACGTCACCACCGTCTGCTGAAGGGTCTGCTGCGCCTGCTGCGCTTCCAGACGGGCTTCCTGCTCAGCCACAACACGCTCCTCAAGCGACTGGGCCATGGTATTGAAGCCGCTCGCCAGCATGCCAATCTCATCCCCGCGCACTAAATCCACGCGCGTCGCCAGGTCGCCGCCCGCCACGCTTTGCGCTGCACCTGCAAGCCGCTGAACAGGCTTCGCGATCGAGCGCGAGAGCAACAGGGCCAGCACCGCCAACACGATGATCGCGCCTACGCCCAACAACATAAAGCGCGATTGCATTATTGCAGCACCGCTCAGCAAATCGCGTTGCGGGATGAAGACGATAACAGACCATCCGGTACTGGGAATTGTGTCATAAGAGGCCCACATCAACTCGCCAGTCTTGGAATCGGTGAGTTCGACAAGGCCATGCTCATTTTGCGCAATTGCTGTTGCTAGTTGGTTTAATTCTGCATTGTGCTGCTCGGTCGCTAGTTGATTTATAGTTTGATTGAGATTGGTGTCTTCTACATAAGGATTAACGAGCAGAGTGCCATCACGAGCAACTAACCATGCATAACTGTTCGCAGTTGGCTGAATATTCTTAACAATCTGCCGCGTGCCTGCGAGCGTAAGATCAATCCCCGCTACCCCAATGACCTTCCCCTCACGAGAGATCGGCGTGAGCGCTGAGACGAGGATGTCATTGGCCGCCGCATCGAAATTTGGAGGCATCCAGTACGTCTTCTGAGCGCTGTGGCCCCTGGTATACCAATCGAGAGTGTGATAATCATAGAGCTCTTTGGTTGGATCATACCCCGGTTCGCCCGGCATATTGGCATAGGCAGGAACGATGCTTGAGCCTTCACGCTTGTACCAAATCTCGGTGTAGTCGCGCCCATCGACGACTTGCTTATCAAAGTAAGCATACGCCTCAAAGGCAAGTGGCAGGCGCTGGAGCAGATCCGGAATCATCCGCTGATACTGCTTTATCGTGGTCGTCGCGTCGAGCGAACGCTGTTCGCTCGACGCGATGCCTTGAGAGGCAACCGCGAGCTGTGCAAGATCGCGGTCAATTTGCACAGCGGAATGTTCGGCAAGCACCTGCGCTCGCGCCTGCCCTTGCTCGACAAGCGCGCTGCGAGCGGTCATGTACCCTGTTGCGGCAATGAGAAAAACAATGATCGCGCCGACGACGAGAATAGGAACGAGCAGGCGTGTAACGAGTTTCCAGGTGGTAGGACGAAACATTGATGTATGCTCCTGAAACATTGGTAAGAGTGACAATCCTCACTCCCTATCAGTAAACCAGAACGTGATCGACGCTAACTATCGGACGGTTCAAGAAACTGCTCCACAACCGTTTGGATGTGGGTAGGCATGTCAGGCTTCGGTAAATAATCATCCGCGCCTAGTTCAAGAGACTGGAGGACATGGCTGACATGTTCGCGGTTGGTCAGCATCACAACGGGAATATGCCTGGTTTGCTGCCCACGTTTGAGCCGCGAGAGCACCTGAAATCCGTTGAGCTTTGGCAAGTCAATATCAAGCAGAATCAGACGAGGACTGTGTGTATAGGCAGCGTGCCACCCCGCCTCACCATCAGTTGCCACATCGACCTGGTAGCCAGCACGTTGCAAAAGAAGCTGAACGCGGAGTGCCTGACTCGCGCTATCCTCGATAAGTAAAATATCGCACCCTGCATTCATAGCGAACCTCATGGGGACATGATCATGGAAGTCGGAGGTTGTCTCCGCAACACAATGTATCATTGTGGCGGACGTTTGTGGGTTGACATTGGTGGAGAAATAGTTGAGATATGGTAGAGGCAGCGTAAATATGTCTAGGAGCCAGTGTCAGGAACGGCAAGCGCATACCCGGTCCCGCGCACATTGATGATGTAGGATGGATCGATTTTGCGGCGCAGATGATGGACATGCGCCTTCAGCAGCGTTTGCGCCTCGATGTTGCTGGTGCTGTAGCCGTGCGTGCGCTGGATAATATCGCGATATTGCACCACCTGGCCCTGGGCTTCAGCGAGGCACAGCAGCGCGGTGTATTCAATCGTCGTCAGATGCAGTGGCTGATGATTGAACGTCACTTCATGGCGGTGCCGATCAATCATCAGCGCGCCAGCCTGGAGATAGCGCTGATCTTCCGTTGCCGATACAACCGGCGCTGGCGAGGATGGAACATGCTCGCGCTGAAGTTTCGCCAGGCCGTTTGCAATCGCCGTGATAGCGTCTTTCTGGTCCAGCTCTGCCCGGCGTTGCGCGACCGCCCGGCCAATGCTTTCGAGCAGTTCGGTGATCGGCGCGGCCTTCATGCGGTAGTCGAACGCGCCCGATCTGAGCGCCGCGACCGCGCTCTCAACTGTGCTATAGCCAGTAAGCAGAATGACCGCCGGCGGGCGCGGGCGGCTCCGGGCCGCCGCAAGCACGCCGATGCCATCCACACTCGGCATCCAGATATCGCTGACCACAACATCAAAGCCATGCTGATCGAGCAGCGCAATCGCTATCTCACCATTTGCCGCAACCGTCACTTCATAGCCCGCGCTGCGCAAAACACCGGCGAGCAACATACGAGCGCGATCGTCATCTTCAACAAGCAGAATCTGCGGCTGCATAGCTGTCTCAACCATGATCAACTCTGCCACATCGGCAGCCTTACGGTAAAGGTGCTGCCAGCGCCAGGGGCGCTTTGCACGGAGATTTCCCCTCCGTAGTGTGCCATTAACTTCTGACTAATAGCAAGGCCAAGGCCAGAACCATGCGATTTGGTGGTAAAAAACGGTTCAAAAATGCTCGCCTGCGTATCTGGCGCAATACCCGTCCCTGTATCGGCAACTGTAAGAAGCAGACTCGTTCCATCTGCCGGAACCGCCGTGCTGATGCGCAGGCTACCGCCGGTTGGCATGGCGTCAATCGCGTTGAGAATGAGATTCAACAGCACCTGTCGCAGGTGATACGCGTTGATCCGGAGCAATGGCAGGTCGGCTGCCAGCGCGCGTTCGACGACCACCTGGTGTTTCGCCAGCATGCCGCTCATCAGCAGAATAACGCGCTCGATCAGCGCATTGACATCCACCTGCGTCGTCGTATCTGAATGGGAGCGATGCAGATCGAGCAACTGCTCAAGAATGGTGCTGATGCGCTGGATCTCCTCCTGCGCCAGATCCAGGTAGACCTTGCGCGCGGCAGCATCAGCTTTATCGGCCATGTACAGACAACTTTGGATCGAGAGCAGTGGCGTGTTCAATTCATGGGCAACGGTCATCGCCAGCCGCCCGGTAGCGACAAATTGCTCGTTCTGCGCGGCCATCGTCTCAAGTTGCAACTGCTCCGTTACGTCAACCACATGCACAATAATTTGATCGACATGGTGACGGCGGCTTGTGAGCGGCAGCACCTGAATGTCGATGACACGCTGCTGCCCCTGGCGTGTGTAGCGCTCGCGCCGCCGCCGCACGCGACCGTCATGCAGCGTACTATTGACTGATTGGAGCGGACTCTTCCGGTCATTGTGGCTCAATGCCTGCCAGCGCTGCCCGACCAGCCCCTGCGCCGAACCGCCAAGCAGCGCCGCCATGGCCTGGTTGATCGCAAGGATGACGCCGGTATGATCAAGCAACATCAGCCCATCGCCAAGCCCATCAAACAGGATGCGCAGAATGTCACGGCTTCGTTGCACCTGTTCCGTTAAACCAGTTGCCTCGGCATGGGCCTGCTGGAGCGCGCTTTCAGCACGGATACGCGCGGTCACATCCGTTTGTGTGCCAACAAACTGAAGCAGGTTCCCATGCTCATCATGCACGGGCGAGATGATCAGATCGTTCCAGAAGGGCGTGCCGTCCCTGCGGTAGTTCAGCAGCGTGATCCGCAACTCCTGTTCCCGCGCAAGGTGTTCGCGAATCAGGGCGAGCGCCGCAGGATCAGTATCTGGCCCTTGAAGAAAGCGGCAGTTGCGCCCCAGCACTTCAGCCGCGCGATACCCCGTCATGCGTTCAAAGCCGTTATTGCAGTAGATGATCGGATTATCGGGCTGATGCGGATCGGTAATCAGGATACCGCTGCTCACGGCATTGATGGCACGCTCGCGCAGCCGCACCGCCGCCTCGGCGCGCTTCCGCTCGGTGATGTCCTGGCTCACTGCCAGAATACAGCGCTTGCCATGCCAGTCGATCAGTTCTGCGGAGATCAACAGGTCGCGCACATCGCCCTGTTTTGTACGATGCTGCAACTCCATATGTTGAGTCATGGCTGTCGCGCGCAGCTCCGCAATCCGCGCCGCGCGCCCATCATGATCATTCCATAGACCAATCTCGATCATGGTGCGCCCGATAACTTCCTCCCGCGTGTACCCGGTAACGGCCAGAAAGCACTCGTTGACAGCAATGATACGGCCTTCGTCAATGGACGTGATGGTCATGGGCAGGGGATTTGACTGAAAGGTCGAGTCTAGCAGCGCCTCAAGCACCATCTGCGGCTTAAACGTGGCATCATAGCCCTCCTGTGGCATGATCCGCTCCCTGTTCAGGTTGATTTATCTTGTGAAGTATACCGTATGCTGATCGGAATGATGCAGAGCAGGGATGAGCCAGCGTCGTCGCCGCAACGACAGGCGCGCGTAATCTGCCTGCTCCCTCAGGCTGTTAACTATTCTCAACCGACTCTCTACCAAAATGCAACCCACAAGGCGCGGCGGCTCAGTTACATTTAGGGCATACATTATGTCCTGTCTGGATCGTCATTGCTTCGTCGAGGAAACGCTATGCAACTCTCTATTCGTCTCAAACTCCTTGCCGCGTTTGGGTTCGTCCTCCTGCTGATGCTGGCACTCGGCATGTTCGCCGTACTGCAAATGGCGAGCATGAATGATCGGGATGAGTTTATCAGCGATAATACATTCCATGCTTTCTCTATCAGTTCCGATGAGCGACGAATCATTAACCGCTACCGAGGTCTGCAAGCCGCGCATCTTGCCTACACAGACGAAGACCATTACAAAAGTATCGAGCAGGAGATGACCAGGCTTGAACAGGAGATGGTGACATTCTTCAACTCCTACGAGCCGCTTATCTCCGATGACGACGAGCGCGCTGCCTTCAATGATCTCAAAACAAATTGGCCGGCCTTCGTGCAGGCGACGCACAATGACCTGCTGCCGATGAGCCACCGCGGCGACCGCAGCCGATCGCTCTTCTTTTTTGATAAGCTCAACGCCAATTATAACAACCTGATGAACGACGCGACCGTCCTGATCACTGCGACCAACCGCCAGGGTGACCAGGCCATTGCTGCCGCCAGTCAGGCCTACAGCACCGCACGCAACACGACCATTGCAGGGCTTGTGCTTTCACTCATCGTCTCGGCAACGGTAGCCTTCTGGTTAGCTCTCGCGATTGCGCGCAACCTTAACCGGCTCACCGTCGCCACGACGGCAATCGCGGCGGGCGATCTGAATCAGCATGTCGAAAGCCGCAGCGCCGACGAGATTGGGCTGTTAGCGCATGCCTTCAACCAGATGGCAGCTAATCTGCGCAGCAGCCGCAGCACTGAAGAACAGCTTCGGCACGCCGAAGTCCGCGCACGCGAAACGTTGGAGCGAACGGTTGCCGACTATCTGAGCTTTGTGCAACAGGTGGCGGGCGGCAACCTCGTTCAGCGCCTGACCATCACCCAGGATGGCGCGCTTGGGCAGCTTGGCGAAGGACTGAATGACATGGTTGAAAACCTGCACCAGCTCACCAGCCAGGTGCAGGCCGCGAACGCCAGCATTGTGGCAGCCGCCGCCGAGATTCTGGCCGCGACCACCCAGCAGGCCGCCTCCGCCGCCGAGCAGTCCGCCGCAATTACCCAGACGACCACCACGATTGAAGAAGTCAAGATGATTGCCCAGCAGACGGCGCAGCAGGCCAGCCAGGTTGCGCATGATAATCAGGCTATGTTGATGGTCGCGCACATGGGCACCGAGGCCGTCGAGGAAACCGTCGGCGGCATGCGCCAGATTCGCGCGCGGGTCGAGGGCATCGCCCAGACCATTCTGGCGCTGTCCGAGCAGACCCAGGCGATCAGCACGATCATTACCACCGTGAATGAGTTGGCTGATCAGAGCAATCTGCTGGCGCTCAACGCCGCGATTGAGGCGGCCCGCGCTGGCGAACAGGGCAAGAGCTTCGCGGTGGTCGCCCAGCATGTGCGGGAACTGGCCGAACGCTCCAAGACGGCGACCGCACAGGTGCGCGAGATTCTGAGCGAGATTCAGCGCTCGACCAACGCCGCCGTGCTGGTGACGGAAGAAGGCACCAAGGGCGTCGAGGCAGGCGGGCAACTGGCCGGGCAGGCCGGGCAGGTTATTCACCGCATCGCCGCCGAAGTCGAAAACGGCGCGCAGGCTAACGTGCAAATTGCGGCGGCGGCCCAGCAGCAAACAACCGGCATGGCGCAGATCGGCCAGGCCATGGGCAGCATCCAGCAGGCCACCACCCAGGCGCTCGCCAGCACCCGCCAGGCCGAACGCGCCGCCCAGGATTTACACACCCTGGCGCAGTCATTACAGCAAACTATTACCGTTTATCAGCTATAGCAGGCAAGCGGTAGGACAAACTGTTGCCGCCGTCATAGAACAATTAAAGAGATATCAGCCATGCATGTCATTTCGGGCGCAGCGAAAAATCTCTCCAGCGAGATTCCTCACTGCGTTCGGAATGACAAACTGACTAACGTTTATTTGCTCTTTCGATGAGGCACTTCAGCGACGGCGTGATTGAAGGGAATACCGTTCATGAACTCCCGAGCGATGGAGAACAGGCGCGCAGGCTGGTCGCGCTGCGGAAGATGGCCTGCCCCTGGAATGAGGGTGAAGCGCGCATTGGGAAACGATTGAGCATAGGCGCGCCCGTAGTCCGTGTCGATGATCGGATCATCCTCACCCCAGACCACAAGGGTTGGAAGCGTCACGCGCGCCAGCCGCCGGCGCAGCTTCGGATCGTACATGCCCTCGCGCCCGTACACCGCGAGCGCCTGCATGTTCGCGTCTCTCGCCGCGGCCTGCTCAGGATTCGGAGGGTCAGCGGGCCAGCGCGGGCCGTTGGGCGGAGGGCCGGGCCGTTTGATCGCATGCCCTTCGACCTCGATGCCAGCGGCATCAACAAGGAGCAGGCCACCCACGCGCGTCGGCGTGCGCGCAACCATCTCGGCGGCAATCCAGCCGCCAAACGAGAAGCCGACGACGATCACCTCGCGCAGGTCGCGCCGTTCGAGCAGGTCGAGGTAGGTGATCGCAAGGTCATCCACATCCGCGAACCATTCGGGCCGCGGCTCGCCCGCAAATCCGGGGTGCGTTGGGACAAGCACATGGGCATGCTCTGCCATGGCCTCGGCGAAGCCTGACACGCTGTGCGGGCCAGCCGCGCCATGCACCACCAGCATGGCGCGGCCGCTCCCGCATTCGTCAACGCGCACCGTCAGGCCATCGCTAAACGTTTCTCTGTGGGTTCTGAAAGAAGATACGGTCATGATTTTCATCCTTTAACGTACTATGCGCGATAGCTATCGCGGTTCTCCGGCCATGATTTCCTGAAAAAAAGCAAGCGAATGGGCCAGGCCATCGGGAGCAATGGATCTTTGCAGGCCTGTAGCAGCATCTTCCGCCGCAATCGCCGCGCGGGCAAACATCGTTTCCTCGTAGGTTCGCACGGCCTCCTCAAGCGTGGCGCACGCGCTGATGGCGCACGCAAGATCCGCCGCATCAATCATCGCCAGGTTCACGCCCTGCCCGGCATACGGCGACATCAGGTGCGCGGCATCCCCCAGCAGGGTCACTCCGGCCCGGAAATCCCACTGATGACCGATCGGCAGCATGTAGAGCGGCCTTGAGACAAAACGATCATTGCTTGCATGGATCAGGGCCAGCAAGCTCTGGTCAAACTCAGCGAATTGCTTGAGCAGCCAGGCGCGCGCCGCTTGAGGATTGCTGGCATCAAAGCCGGTGGCAATTTCTCCTTTTTCGGGGATGCGCATCGTCGCATAGACGCGAATGTGGGCATGCCCATTGCGTTGGGCGATCAGACCTTTGTTGTTTCCGGGCGCAGACATCGATCCATGACCAACCAGTTGGGCCAACGCGGGATGACGCCGGTCCACGTCGTCCAGGCCGAATTCAATAAATGTCACGCCGGTGTACATGGGCGTGGTGTTCGACAGCAGCGGGCGCACGCGCGACCACGCGCCATCCGCGCCAACCACCAGATCAAACATCTCGGTCACGCCGTTTTCAAACCGCACCTGATAGGTGCCGTTTTCCAGCTGACCGACGGAGCGGAGCTGATGCCCCCAACGCACCACGCCTGAATCGAGCGAATCCAGCAACATCGCGCGCAGTTCGGTGCGGTCGACCTCGGGGCGGTCGCCCAGTTCCAGACCATCGGCGTTGTCAAAAAGCACTTGCCCATGCGGGTTCAGGAGGCGCATGCCCTGATCTTCGTAGCGGGCAATCGCCCGAAATGGCTCGTCGAGGCCGGCCATGTGGACCGCCAGCAGACCTGAGTCAGTATGTAAATCCAGTGTGCCGCCCTGCGGCCTTTCGTCAGGGTGGCGCTCCTTTTCAAAAACGGTTGCCGCAATAGTGCGCGTTTGAAGGATGCGCGCGAGCGTTAATCCACCGGGGCCAGCGCCGATGATGGCGATGCGCGGCGTTTTGTTTGAGGTCTTCATGGGTTATTTCTTTCTTTGCATTATTGCCTTATCGACTGTTCGATTGTATGATTGGTATCATCATATCGAACACTCTAACAGTGTTAGTCTAACAGTGTTAGATTACACCTGCTTTGCCTGATTGTCAAGAGGATCGGTGGCAGACTTTTATGCCCATGCAAAAACACCAGATTGTTCAAACCGCCCTTGACATCCTCGACCGCGACGGTCTCGAAGGTGTCACGCTGCGCCGCCTGGCAAATGAACTGCATGTGAAAGCCGCTTCGATTTACTGGCACATCGCCAATAAGGAAGTGCTGCTCGATGAGATGGCGAACGCCATTCTGGAAGCGCACTTCGGCGCGCTTGATTTCGAGAACGAGCAGCGCGACTGGGCAGCATGGCTCGATACGCTGGCGCACGAACTGCGCGCGGCCATGCTGGCGTACCGCGAAGGGGCGCGGGTGGTAGCGGGGGCGCATCTCGGCATCGCCGTTATGCTGGCGAAGCTCCTGGGGCTCACGATTCATGTGCTGCACAACGCGGGGTTCAGCTACAGCCAGGCCGCCACGATTACTGTGACCATGACCACTTTTACGTTCGGCTTTGTCATCGAAGAACAGGCGTCGCCCCCGCTTGTTCACGTTCCTGCCATGTATCTGGATAAACAGATACCAATTGGGCCATTTCGCACGTTGGGGGAGGCCATGAACGCCTGGAAGGACGAGAACGAGAATAACGACACGCGCTTCGATACCGGCGTGCGTATCATCATCAACGGCGTGCGCGCCGAACAGCCGTCGTCTGGCACGGCTGGCAATCCCGCATGATTTCATTTCTCCAAAAGCACCCGAGGCATGCTCGCCGCCGAAAGAGCGCATGAAAGGGCGCAGCGGGGTTGGCGTGAAAAATGCTGTTTTGCCGGTATCAATCGCACCGCTTCCTGTTCTTCCGATAGCCGTTGCAAGCTCACCGCCCATTGCGGCGTAGCGCGTAAGGAGCATCACCATGCCTGCTCAACCGCAAGACAGACCGCCGGAAACCGACCGCATCGACACGCTCTTGAGTCAATTGACGCTGGACGAGCAGGTGGCTTTGCTTGCCGGCGCGGACTTCTGGCGCACCGTCGCAATTCCACGCCTGAACATTCCCGCGCTGAAAGTCACCGACGGCCCGGCTGGCGCGCGCGGCGGCGGCCCGCTGATCGGCGGAAAGCGAACGGCGGCCTTTCCGGTCGGCATCGCGCTCGGAGCATCATGGAACGTCGCGTTGCTCCATGAGGTTGGGCAGCACCTCGCGCGGGAAGCGAAGGATAAAGGCGCGCGTGTGCTGCTCGGCCCGACGGTCAATATCTTTCGCAGCACGCTGAATGGCCGCAACTTTGAAAGTTACGCGGAAGACCCTTTGCTGGCAGGGAAACTCGCCGTCGCCTACGTTCAGGGGCTGCAAGCGGCGGGCGTCGCCGCCACGGTGAAGCATTATGCGGGAAATGAATCCGAATACCAGCGCGGCACGATCAACAGCATTATTCCCGAACGCGCGCTGCGTGAACTCTACCTGCTACCGTTCGAACTGGCTGTCAAAGACGGCGGCACCTGGGCGATCATGAGCGCGTACAACCGACTGAACGGCACGTATTGCGGCGAAAATTACCGGCTCCTCACCGAAA
>DASTWM010000053.1:0-2087 GCA_035765855.1 Roseiflexaceae bacterium | reverse complement strand
GCCGAGTCGCTCGCGTTCATGCGGCAGATGTGGGAACAATCAGGTGAACGGGTGAGCGGAGAGCGATGAGCGGGTGATGTACGCTCTACGTTGTACGCTCTCCGCTTTTCCAGCGTCCATCGTCCATCGTCTATCGTCTATTCTCCTACGAAAGGATTTTTTATGCATCTCGCATTTTCAACACTCGCGTGTCCGAATTGGAGCATGGAGCAGGTGATCGAAGCGGCCCGACAATATGGCTATGAAGGGCTTGAAATGCGCCTGATCGATGGCGAAGTCATCACCCCGGCGCTCGACCAGACGGCGCGCGAACATGTGAAGCATCTGTGTCGTGATGCTGGCCTGCCAATCATCTGTCTGGACACCTCGATCCGGGTTGCGCAGCCCGACGCCGCCGCGCGGCAGGCGCAGATCAAGGATGGCATGGCCATGCTGGAACTTGCTGCCGCCTGGGAGTCGCCGCTCATTCGGGTGTTCGGCGGCGCGCCGGAAGGCTCGTCGGATGCTGATGCGTTCGCGGGCGCCGCCGAATGCCTGTCGCAGTTGGCCGAGCGCGGGCAGGAGCTTGGCGTGGCGGTGGCGCTTGAAACGCATGATGTATTTTCGGCAGGCACGAAGGTTGCGCAGGTGCTGGCGCAGGTGCCGAACCGCAACGCGGGCGCGCTATGGGACACGCTGCACCCGTATCGCATGGGCGAAACGGCTGAGCAAACGCTTGGTTTGATTGGCGACCGGCTGCTGCATGTGCATATCAAAGATGGCCTGCGCCCGGCTGATGGTGGCCCGAACTGGGATTTGACGCTGCTTGGCGAAGGCGACGTGCCTATGCAGGATATTCTGGCGAAGCTGCGGGCGGCTGGCTACGACGGCTGGATAGCTGTCGAGTGGGAGAAGAAGTGGCACCCGGAGATCGCCGAGCCGGAGGTTGCGCTGCCACAGCATGCCGAGTTGCTGCGCGCGTACCTGGCACGACTATCATAAGCGCAATCCACCGAGATTATCGTAAGGGCGAACCTCGTGTTCGCCCATCTTTATAAAGGAGCCTCCCATGAATCAATCCCTCGTCACCCTCAGCGCGTTTGGCGACGAGATCGCCGACGACCTCGAAACGCAGCTTGATGTGCTGGCGTCCGAGCAGGTTTTTCATCTTGAACTGCGCGGCGCATGGGGACAGAATGTGCTTGATCTCAGCGACGAGCAGTTGCAGCAAGCGAAAAACCTGCTTGACGAGCGCGGCTTTGGCGTGTCGGCGATCGGCAGTCCAATCGGCAAATCGGAATTGAGCAAGCCCGCTTCGTTTGAGCTTGAGCGGCTCGACCGCGCGATTGCGGCGGCGCAGGCGCTCGGCACGCGCTTCATTCGCGTGTTTTCATTCTACGTTACGCCGGATGACGCGGCCCGGCAGCGCGACGAAGTGCTGAAGCGCATGCGTATGTTAGCCGAGCGTGCGGCGGCGGCAAGCATGACGCTGGTTCACGAAAACGAAAAAGGCATCTACGGCGACACCGCCGAGCGCTGCCATGATCTGATTACGTCAGTCAACTCGCCCGCGCTGCGGCAGGCCTTCGATCCTGCCAACTTTGTGCAGGTCGGCGTGAAGCCCATGGCCGAAGCATGGCCGCTGCTGGCCGACGTGACAATCCATGTTCACATCAAGGACGCGGTGTTCGCCGATGGCGGCGTGCGCCCGGCGGGTCAGGGCGACGGCGCGCTGCCGGAGTTGCTGGCGGCGCTGGTTGAGCGCGGCTATCGCGGCTTCCTGACGCTGGAGCCGCACCTGAAGGTTGCAGGCCATTCGAGCGGCTACAGCGGGCCGGACGGCATGCGCGTCGCGGCCAATGCGTTGAAAGCGCTCATAGAGCAGCAGCCGGGCATGACAATCGTTAGAGAGCGGTGAGCAGGTGAACGGGTGAGCAGGTGAGTGGGTGAGCACAGTCTCACCTGCTCACTTCGACAGTTCTACAGTCTACACCTCGTGTCGCTAGGTACTTGCGCTCGGCTAAGGTATTCTCGGTCTATCGCCTTGGTGTTGAGAGTGAGATTGGTCCTGCTCTCCGTCTATTGGTCAGCTACTATACCTATTGCTC
>DASTWM010000052.1:0-4881 GCA_035765855.1 Roseiflexaceae bacterium | reverse complement strand
TTGTTGTAGATTACGTTCATGCCGAAGGCGCGCGCGCGGCGGGCCGTTTCGGTGCCGATCTCGCCAAAACCGATCACGCCCAGCGTTTTGCCATGCACTTCCTGCAAGGAAAGCTTCATCCACTGGAAGTTATGACGGCGCTGCTCGGTCTTGATCGGCTCCACACCGCGCTCGCGATACTCGCCCGTGACGGTCGCTTCGTGGGCGCGAATGAGGTTTTTGCTCAACGCCAGCACCAGCGTGAACGCAAGTTCGGCCACGGCGATGCACCCAACCAGCGGCATGGTTCCCACGGCGATCTTGCGCGCGCGGGCGGCTTCAACATCAATCCCATCGGGGCGGCTGCCATAGCGCTGAATGAGCTTGAGGCGCGGCGCAGCATCCATGATCTCGGCGGTGACGGGGCGACCCTGCGCCACCAGCGCGTCGGCTTCGGGCAGCAGCGCCAGCAGCGCCGCGTCACTGGCATCAGCGGGGGCAAGGAGCCGCAGCGATTGCGCGGGTTCGAGCGCGTTCATCCATGCCCAATCGGCATCGGTTTTGGGGTCAGCAAAGACAACAGTTAAGCGTTCCACAACACATCATCCTTTACAGCCACGTACATGTATCTTCGTGGTCAATCTTCTCTGGCTATACGCGCAAACGCGGGTCAAGCCGGTCGCGCAGCCAGTCACCCAGAATGTTGATCGCCAGCACCGTCAGCATGATGGCAACGCCAGGAATGACCACCAGCCACCACGAGTCGGTGATATGCTCGCGTCCGTTCGCCAGCATCGCGCCCCACGTTGGCGTGCTTGGCCGCACGCCCAGGCCCAGAAAGCTCAGCGACGCCTCGGCAATAATCGTGCTTGCAACCGAGAAACTGGCGATAACAATGATCGGTGTGAGCGCATTGGGCAGCAAATGACGAAACAAAATGCTCCGGGTGCGCGTGCCAATCGCGTGGGCCGCCTCGATGAACTCTTTCTCGCGCAGGCTCAGCACCTGACCACGCATCACACGAGCGTAGTTCATCCAACTGCCAAACACCAACACCAGAATCACATTCCCCAAGCCCGGCCCAAGCACGGCCAGAAAGGTGATCGCCATCAGAATAAAGGGAAACGCTAGCTGAATATCGGCGATGCGCATGATAACGTCGTCAACCAATCCCCCGTAATACCCTGCTACCAACCCCAGCACCGTGCCAAGTGTGCCACCGGCGATCACCACCGTGAAGCCAACCAGCAGACTGACGCGCGCGCCATAGATCAGCTGACTCAAGATGTCCCGACCGAGACTATCGGTGCCAAGCAGATTTTTGGTGCTGCCGCCACTCATCCAGAACGGTGGCTTGAGCGTGGTCAACACATTGATACGTGTAGGATTGAGCGGTGCCAGCCATGGAGCCGCGACCGCGACCACCACAAGCAGCAGCAGCAACAATATGCTCAACAACACAACCGGCGATCGCAACAGATCACGCGCCAGCACGCGCCACCAATCGCGCTGTGGCGCGATCTCCTGCGGCCACACTCTGGTCGCGCCCGCCGACGCATCTGGTTCCCGTATAGCTTGCATGAACATCGCTCCGCGCAGGCAGCCCGTCGCCGCCCGCTTGTCGAGAATTATCCTAATCGCACCCGCGGATCGAGCGCGGTGTACAGCAGATCTGTCGCTAAGTTAATCAATACAAAGGTCAGCGCGAGAATTGTCACTGACGCTTGCACCAGAGGGAAATCCTTGGTGTTGATCGCTTGCAGCACCATGCGGCCCACGCCCGGCCATGCAAAGATTTGCTCAGTGATCACCGCGCCACCAAGCAGCGCGCCGAAATCCAGCGCGATCAGCGTGACAATCGGGATCAAGGCATTGCGGAAGGCATGCCGCTGCACCACAACGCGCTCCTGAAGCCCTTTCGAGCGCGCGGTGCGCACATAATCTGCGCCCAGCACTTCCAGCATCGAGGAACGGATCATGCGGGCATTCCGCGCCATGGAAAACAGCCCCACCGTGATCGCCGGTAGAATCAGCGATGCCCAACCTGTGCGGCCGCTCACTGGCAGCCACTTCAGCGCCACGCCAAATACCAGAATAAGCATGATGCCGAGCCAGAATACCGGCAATGATTGCCCCAGCATGGCTCCGAGCATGGCGATCCGGTCAATCCATGAGTTGCGCCGGATAGCGGCCAGCACGCCCAGGGGCAAACTCACAATCAGGGCGAGCAGCAAACTCGCAAATGTCAATTCCAGCGTTGCGGGCAGGCGCTCCATCACAAGACCCATATTGCTCTGGCGATAATGGAGCGACGTGCCAAAGTCGCCTTGCACCGCGCGCTCGAGCCATTCCCCATACTGCACAAGCACCGGGCGATCAAAGCCCATCTCGTGGCGAAATGCCTGAATTTGTTCCTGGGTCATGCCCTTGGTTTCGCCCAGCAACAGCAACGTGGGATCGCCGCTGAGGAACTGCGCGCCGAAGGTAATCGCAGTGACGCCCAGCATCACCAGCACGGTTTGCAGTAATCGCCGGACCAGATACGCGCCCATAGGTCAGCCTCATGGTGTAGATACGCCGCACGCGCTGCTCCGCGCATGATCACGCGCGGAGCAGCACGGACCGTGGCTTTGTTATTTCAAGGTTACGTTTTCAAGATGAATACGTTCGTTGGGGTATGGCTGCCAGTCGGCCATGCGCTGGCTGGTGCCAAAGAACGCAACCTGCATGTACAGGAAGATGTAGGGTGCCTGATCCTTGACCAGCACCTGCATCTGGTTCAGCAGGTCATGGCGTTTCTGCTGATCAAGCTCGGCGGCAAGCTGTTTGTACAGCGCCTCGAACTCGTCATTCTTCCATTGGCCGTAATTCGACGAGCTATCAACCTGCAAGTCAACGATGTCGCCTTGCCCTTCGAAATCCGATCCTGAGCCAAGCAGATACAGATCATCGAGCGTTTTAGCGTCCAGCTTGGCGACGTAGTTGCTCCACTCCTGCGGGGCAACCTCGACTGCGACGCCAGCGTCGTTGAGATACTGGGCGGCCGCCTGGGCAATTTGAATATCCTGAATGTAGCGCCCGCTCGGGCTATCCATGGTCAGCTTGAGCGGCTTGCCGTCCTTATCAACAATGCCGTCGCCGTCGGTGTCCTTCCAACCGGCCTCGCCCAACAACTCTTTGGCTTTTGCAACATCGTAAGGGTATGGTGTCACCGCGGGGTTCTGCCATGGCGGGTTCACCGTGGAGGCCGTGCGCTTGCCAGCGCCGCCGAGCAACGCCTTGCTGATCGCGTCGAAGTCAACCGCATAGTTGAGTGCTTCGCGCACGCGTTTGTCTTTCAGCGCCGGATTCGCGGTGTCGGCCTGATTGCAGCCGATGTAGATACGCCGGCCTGTGGCAACACTCACCGCGAGCAGATTGGCGCTTTTCACAGCGTCAACTTTACTGGGATCAAGATTCTCGATAATGTCTGCGCCACCGCTTTGCAGTTCGGCCAAACGGGTCGCGGCTTCCGGCACCGGGCGCCATGTAACCGTTTCAATATTGGATGGTTTGCCCCAGTAATTTTCGTTGCGCACCATGGTCAAATGATCATCTTTGACCCATTCTTTCAGCTTGTACGGACCCGAGCCAAGCGGCTTCGAGGTTGCATCCTCCAAGCTCATATCTTTGTAATAATGCTCGGGGAGAATGTCGAACTGGGCAAGTGTGCCGGGCAATGTCGCGCTCGGCTGCTTGGTCTTGATCTGCACGGTGTGGGGATCTGGAGCTGTAATGTCGGTAATCTCCATCACATTGATCAAATAGGCGGTGTTACCGACGATCTTGTTCGCTGGATCGGTTGCGCGCTTCCAGGTGAAGATCACATCCTCAGCCGTCAGCGGCTGGCCGTCGGCCCATTTCGCGGCCGGGTTCAGCTTGAATTCCCATGTGTTCTTGTCGTCCAGCATCTTCCACTCAGTCGCCAGCATGGGAACAATCTCGGCCTTGACGTTCTGATCAGTCAGACGGTCAAAGATGTGGTTAAGAATGTTGGCCTCAGGAATCGATCCGCTAAACTGCGGGTCGAGCGTGGTGGCATCAACACCTTGCAGCACCACGACTGGCTTCTGGCTGCCGGACGCGGAGGTTGTGCCTGTGTCTGATGCTGTGGCAGCGGTTGCCTCGGGCGCAGCAGCTGTCGCAGCTGAAGAATCTGGGGCTTCGGTTGTGGCCGCTGCGCCACTGGGGATCGCGGTTGCCTCGGTCGCGCTGGGCGCTGTTGGCGCGCCGCATGCACTGAGCAGCACAGCAAAAGCAACGATCGCCGACAAGAGCGTGTAGCTACGTTTGATAGCCTGCATACAATTCTGCTCCTTACAAAAGAATTCATCCGGTGCCATGAAGATTCGCGCAGCCGTGATTGCATTCCCAAAGCTCGCGTCGCTATGATAACGGTATGCAAAAGCATCTGGCTCCTGTTTTATAATATTCCATGATGCGAAATGCAAGCTGCCTAATCGTAAGCGGCGACGAGAAACCTCCTTTGTTGAGAGTGTTACGCAGATTGTGCCGAACATCATGTGTTCTGCTTGTTCTGCATTGCAAAAAACAGTAGCTCGAACAGGATTAGTCGCAAGTATAGGGGAGATTTTCAAAACTGTCAATCATTATTGCGCAAAAGAAATCGGTGTTTTTGTCTAAAACTATTGTGCATGGTGACATGTAGTGAATGCGTAACACGTTTTTTCATATTGCGAAAACGCGCGATGCCATATATACTGTTGGCACTATCTACATTCAAGCAGGTTCTTTGCAGGCTTTGGAAACGCGAATCTCACAGATTTGGGGATGGTGCATGCTACCATGACATCCAACGATGATATTGCCAGTTCTGCGAAAGACCCAAACCTTGCTCTACGC
>DASTWM010000051.1:0-17308 GCA_035765855.1 Roseiflexaceae bacterium | reverse complement strand
ATGTCTCGGCGGTCTTTTTTAAGAAGCATGGCGGCAGTAACCGCCGGCACAGCGGGCGCAAGTATTCTTGCGGCCTGTGGCGGCAGCCCTGCGCCGTCTGAATCCGGCCAAAGCGCGACTAACAGCAACAGCGCGGCCAGTAACAACAGCGCAAGCGGCGGCGGCAGCGCGAGCGGCGCAACCCAGGTTCGGTTCCACGCCCGCATCGGC
This sequence comes from Roseiflexaceae bacterium, assembly GCA_035765855.1. Lineage (GTDB taxonomy): Bacteria > Chloroflexota > Chloroflexia > Chloroflexales > Roseiflexaceae > DASTWM01. The sequence goes on along the minus strand of DASTWM010000051.1, from coordinate 17,098 downwards.
GCGCAGGAGGACGCGCTTTACGACTGGCTGATGCCGAAGTTCATGGAAGCCCACCCCGATATCAAGGTTGTCAAAGAATCATTCCCTGGCGCTGAGTACCCGGCCAAAGTTTCGACCATGCAGGCCGGTGGAACCATCGGTGACGCCATGTGGAGCGCGCTTGGCGGCGCGCTGATCCAGTACCATTACGGGCAGGGCCTCATCCAGCCGATTGATGATCTGGTAAAGAGCCAGAACCTCGACTTGAGCCAATGGTATAAGGGCTGCCTGGATGCGATTACGATTGATGGGAAGCTGCTTGGCCTGCCGTTCAAGGCGCACCCTGGCCTGGCTGTCGTTTATTACAACCAGAGCGCGATTGAAGCAGCTGGCCTTAAGGTCCCTACTGCTGACTGGACGATTGAGCAGCAGCTTGAGATGGCAAAGGCGCTGACCAAGACTGAGGGCGATCGTGTCACGCAGTTCGGCTACATGCCGAACACTGGCTGGAAGGGCTTTGTGACGCTGCTGCGGGCCTTTGGCGGCCAGTTGCTTTCCGAGGACGGGAAGAAGTTCCAGCTTAATTCGCCTGAAGGCCAGGCCGCGACGCAGTGGCTCTACGATTTGTATCATGTTCACAAGGTTGCGCCCAAGCCGGATCAGATCACTGGCACCGGCGCAGATGCGGCAAACCAGATGTGGGCCAGCGGCGCAATTGCGCTGTATCAGGGCGGCACCTCGGTCGCCAATCTCGAAAAGACAATTGGCGATAAGTTCAAATGGATGGCTGTTGGCAATGCCAAGGGGCCAGCCGGTGTCGGCGGCTCTGACTTCGAGGTCGATGCCTACTGCATCACCGCGAACAGCAAGAACGCCGACAAAGCGTTTGAATGGGTCAAGGCTCTGACCAACCATGAGAGCGGCGTCCAGCTCGGCATCATCGGCGGCACGATCGGCGGGCGGCCAGATGTGTACGGCGACCCTGAATTGCTCAAGATTCCGTATCGCAAGGTGTTCAAGGATCTGATGGACAACGCTATGCCCAGCCGGATCACGGCCAACTGGCGGCAGACCGAGGCCGAGAGCGCCTTTACACAAATCATGCAGCCGCTCTGGGCCGGCACTGCCAAGCCGGATAAGGCGTTCCTTGACGATGCGACTGCGCAGATCCAGACGATCATGGACAAGCCCAAGGCCTGAACGATAGTTTTTCGATGTGTACGTCAGCACCGGAGCGCCGTCACACGCGCGGCGCTCCGGTATCAGGGAACATGGTATGAAAACATCCGCACTTCCCCGGGCGCAGCGGGAGCGCATGTCGCTCTTGCGCCGTCGCGAAGCTCTTGAAGGGCTGCTCTGGATCAGCCCATGGATCTTTGGCTTTCTGGTTTTCACCTTTGGTCCCATGGTGGCCTCGCTGTATCTGAGCCTCACACGCTATCGAATCGGCGGTACCCCGGAATGGGTCGGGCTGGCGAATTATCAGGAAGCCTTTTTTAACGACAAGCTGTTCTGGCCGTCACTGGGGCATACCGCCTATTATGCGCTCGTTCTGGTGTTCCTCGGCGTATTCCTGTCGCTGCTGGCGGCAATGCTGCTCAACAACATTAAAGGTAAAGGCGTGCTGCGAGCGCTATTTTACCTGCCCTCGCTGACGCCGGTGGTCGCGCTGGCGGTGATCTGGGGCTGGCTGTTGCAGCCAAAATACGGGCTGGTGAACTATGCTCTTTCGCTGGTCGGCATTCAGGGGCCGGGCTGGTTTACGAGTACGGTCTGGGCTATTCCAGGCATTATCCTGATCTCGCTCTGGGCCAGTGTTGGCGGCGGACGCATGATCATTTTTCTGGCCGGATTGCAAGGCGTGCCCAAGGAACTGTATGAGGCAGCAGAAATTGACGGCGCGACTGACTTTGGCAAGTTCTGGCATGTGACGATTCCGCTGATTTCGCCAACCATCCTGTTCAATGCGATCATCAGTATCATCGGCAGCTTCAGTGTCTTTTCGCTGGCCTACGTGGCGACCGAAGGCGGCCCAAACTACGCAACATGGTTTTACATGCTGCATCTGTACTACAATGCGTTTAGCTACTTCCAGATGGGCTACGCCTCTGCGCTGGCATGGATTCTGTTCGTCGTCATTATGGTGCTGACTTTGTTCCAGATGTGGCTTTCGCGCCGCTGGGTCCATTACGAGTATTCTGAGGGGGGTGCGCCATGACGACCGAGACCGCGCGGAGTCGTCCGGCTTCTGCCGCTGCTTCACCTGCATTTGGCACGCAGACCTTCTGGCGTGTGCTGCGCTATCTGATTGCGCTTGTTGCGGCAATCGCGTTTGCCATGCCGTTCCTCTGGACAATTGGTACTTCGCTGAAGCCACTGACCGATCTTTACACATTTCCGCCCACGTTCGTGCCTTCCACACCACGCTGGCAGAACTACGGCGACGTGTTCGCGCTGGCCCCGTTCGGGCGCTTTCTGATCAACAGCGTGATTGTGACGGCGCTGGCGGTGTTTGGGCAAACGTTCTCAACGGCGATTGTGGCGTTTGGCTTCACGCGCTTCCGCTTTCCGGGGCGCAATATGCTGTTCTTCGTTGTGCTGGCAACCATGATGCTGCCCTGGCATGTCACGATTGTTCCGTCATTTTTGTTGTTCAGGTACCTGGGCTGGATTGATACACTGCTGCCTTTGATCGTGCCGTCGTTCTTTGCAGTCAGCGCGTTTTCGATTTTCCTCCTGCGCCAGTTCTTTATGACGATCCCGCGCGATCTTGACGAGGCGGCGCGGATCGATGGCGCGACGTCATTCCACATCTTCTGGCGCATTATTCTGCCGCTCTCGAAAGTGGCGCTCGCAACGGTCGCTATTTTCGCGTTTATCGATCATTGGAACGAGTTCATTGGTCCATTGATCTATCTGAATTCAACCGATTTGTACACGGTCTCGCTCGGGCTGCGCTATTTCATCGTCACACCCTTTGAAGGCGATGAACCACGCGAGGCGATTCTCATGGCGGCTTCACTTATTGTTGCATTGCCGCCGCTGGTGCTATTCTTTGCCGCGCAGAAGTACTTCGTACAAGGCATTGTGACGACTGGCATGAAGGGGTAAACAGCGGAGCGCAGAGCGATTGATCGGAGAGCAGAGAGCAACAGGAGCAGCGCAGCGATGAAGATTACCAAAATCGATACCTTTCTCGTCAACGCAGGCAACCGCAACTGGCCATTCGTCAAGATTCATACGGACGAGGGCATTCATGGCGTCGGCGAAGCATATTCATGCGGACCTGACAAAGCCACCGTCGAGGTCATCCGTGATTTTGAGGAGTGGTTGATCGGGCGCGACCCGCGCGACATCGAGGGGCTGTGGAACCTGATGTACGCTGGCTCGCGCTTTCCCGGCGGCGCGGTGGTCAACGCAGCAATCAGCGGGATCGAGCATGCCTTGTGGGACATCAGCGGCAAGGCGGCCGGGGTGCCGGTGTACCGGCTGGTGGGCGGCAAGTGCCGCGAAAAGGTGCGCGTGTACCAATCACCGCATGGCAGCACGCCCGCCCAACTGGCCGAGCATGCCGTCGCATTGATCGAGCGCTACGGCTACACGGCGCTGAAACTCAGCCCGCTGCCACCGAATTATCAGGCGATTCCATGGAATGCCGCGCTGCGGGCCGCAGTGGCGCGCGTCGAGGCGGTGCGCCGCGCGGTTGGTGATGACATCGACATCGGGATAGACCCGCATGCCCGCATCTTCGAGCCGGTGCGGGCGCTGGAACTCTGCACGGCGCTGGCACCGTTGCGGCCGTTCTTTATCGAAGAACCGCTGCGGCCAGAGAATTATGATGCACTCGCCAAGCTCAGCCAGCACACTGATGTGCCGCTCGCAACCGGCGAGATGCTGTATACCAGGCATGAGTTTCGCGATTTGATCAAGCTTCAGGCGGTTGACATCGTCCAGCCGGACATCTGCCTGACCGGCGGATTGTGGGAAATGAAGAAAATCGCCGCGCTGGCCGAGGCAAACTACATGAGCGTCGCGCCGCACAATCCATGCGGCCCAATCGCCAATGCGGTGAACGTCCACTTCGCCGCCAGCACGCAGAACTTCCTGATTCTCGAATACATTCCCGATGATGAGTCGCCGCGCCGCGATCTGGTCGATGAACCAATGAAGCTGGTCGACGGCTATCTTGAGTTGCCTGAACGACCGGGACTGGGGATTGATCTGAACGAGGAAGCGCTCGGGCGCTTTCCGTTCCGCAGTTGGCACCGGCCATTCCCGCTCCGACCCGACGGCTCACTTGCATTTCAGTAGACAAAAAGCTCGGAGCGCAGGCTCCGAGCTTCTTTAGTGAGTCATGCTGAAATGGCGGTTTTAGCGAGACGCGATCCCATGCGTCTCGGGCTCGGCTCGCGGTGGCTGCACCGGGCGCGTCGCCACAGCGCCGCCACGTCGGCGTGGCCGCCACACACGCACATACTGCGCGGCGACATACGAGCCAATCACGAGCGCGGCTGCGCCAGCCTGCGCCACCAGCCCTTCAAGATTCGGGAAGGTTGCAAACCACATGCCGAACCATTCGGGCAGCGGCACGGCGACCGGCGTGGTCGTCAGCCAGGCAGCCTGCTGCAATTCCTGCACGCTTTCGCCCACCATTACGACCAGCACCAGGCCGAGCAGCACGCCAGTCAGCACCAGCATTTTTTTATACGGCAGCTTGTGGTGCGTCAAAAAGGTGATCATGCCCACCAGCACAGTGAACGCCAGACCAATCACGACGCCCTCAAGCACCGCTTGCGTGCCAACCCGCAGCCGCAGCGATTGCAGAAACAGATCGACCTCGAAGCCTTCGCGGTAGGTGGCGCTGAAACCCAGCAGCAGCAACCCGGTGGTTACTTGCGAGGCGTTGGTGAGCGCCTGTGATTGCAGCTCGCGCTTGCGGCGGTTATGATGCGCGATCCAGCCGGTCCAGTACACTTTGTGGAAAAACCAGTTCATGATCACCAGCAGCACGACAATCGCCAGCACGCCTGTGACCGCCTGGATCTGCAACGCCGGCGCATCCACCGAGTCCAGCAGCCCAACCAGCGCAAACCATGTCACGACACTTGCCAGCAGCGCCAATCCCGCGCCGACAGCGACAGGACGGCGATAATTTTGATTCGTGCCGAGGAAACTTGCGGTAATGGCAGCCAGAACCAGAATGGCTTCCAGCCCTTCGCGAAACACCAGCAGCGCGGTGTTCAGCGTCACCGCCGTCGGGTCGAGGTGCGCGGCGGTCGGGTCGGGTACGCCCTGCGCGGTGATGCCCTGCCACACCAGCACGCCGAGCAGCACACAACCGCCCAGCGCGAGAACGATTTTTACCAGAGCTTGCAGTGGGTGCATGCGCGCGTTATGAAGCATTGATGCCACAAAGAGTCCTTTCATTATCATGCACATGGCCACAGCGCGGACCGGTGCGGGCATCGGGGCGTGCTGCAGAACAACGACTCACGGCCGTTAGTATAATCTTATTTAGTGTGTTTGACAAGCGAAAACTTGTTTAAGTTGTGTTGGGAAAGGTGAAGGAAATAGTAAGTGTCTAACCAAGGTGCCAGGACGCTTTAGCTGATTTGCTGCCACGCCTTTGACACACCAGTGTATTCAATTTCTGCTTGATTTTTTGCATCTTCAAAAGTCTCATGCCAAGTATCTGTTATGCTCTGCCAGTTCTGGTCACAGCCGAATAAGTAAAAGCTACTCTCTCCTTCATATTGACAAATGGCCAAGCCTGATGCTGGCCCTTGAAGAACGCCGCCAACTACGTGTTTGCACTTATCTGTTGGGTAAGTCCGTGAATCAATGATAGCAAAACAAATGACTTCTGCTCCGCCGATTTGTTTAGGTGCCAGTTTCATCATCCTTTATGCCTTATGCACTAATTGTGTTCCTCACACACGCCCTTCGCTCAAACCCGCTCCACCACCGGTTCCTCAGGCTGTTCCTTGCGCGGAGCATTGGCATGCTCGGTGCTTTTCGGCTCGGTGGGGTACGCCGCCAGCCACGCCGTGTAGCCACCCTCCAGCGCCGCCGCGTTGAAACCCATCTTGTTCAGCACACGCGCCGCACGGGCGCTCGTCGCTTCGCTCGGTCAGGTACAGTACGCCACCACCGCGCGCTTGCGATCCTGATCCGCCGCCCATGCTTCCACCTGGTCGGGCAGCACGCGCACGCTGCCGGGAATCTGCCCCGGATCGTCATCGTATTGCGAGCGCGTCCGCACGTCGATAACGATTGGCGGATTTGGCCCTTCCATGAGCGTTGCGAGGTCGGCAGGCGTGATGCGTGGCGTGCCGCTCATGTCGCGCCGGAACAGCCCTACCGCGCTACTTTCGCGCTCCTCAAGGAGCGTTTTCGCAGCCACGCGCCGCCCGTACCAGGCCGACAGCGGCGTGGCCGAAACGCCGTGCAGCACCACCGACACCAGCACCACCATGCCGATGATCGCCAGCAGCCACTCAGATTGCGGCACACCACTTTGCACAACCAGCAGCGCCAACAGCAGCGAACTAAGGCCACGCGGCCCAAACCAGCCGATGAACGCGCGCCCGATCGGGCTGATGTTCGCACGTCGCAGCACCAGGCCCATAACCACTGGCCGCACCACGCAGATCGCCACCAGCGCGAACAGCAGCGCCATGACGAGCGACACTGTGCCGAGCAGCGTCGATAGCACCGCGCCAAACATGATGAATGCTAACAGCATCATCATTTCAGATGTGGTCTCGCCATATTCCATAAAGCAGTCGCACAACTCCATGTTGAACAGCGTTACCGCAAGACCGGCGAAGAACGCCGCCAGAAAGCCGTCGCCTTGCACCGCCTGCCCGGCCACGAACGCGATCAGCACCAGCCCGATGCCATACAGTGCCTGATATTCGCGGCGAATGTTGAAGCGCCGATCGGCGCGATTGATCAGCAGCGCGCCCAGCCCGCCGACCACCATGCCGACCGACGGGCTGAACACCAGCAACCGCACCAGGAACAGCGCCCACTCCGCCGCGCCGCCAACCTCCGCCTGCAAAACGGCGATCAGGATCAGCACGATCGGCAGCACCACAATGTCGTTCATGCCCGACTCGACGCCGAGCGCCCGCCGCACCGAGCGCGGAATCCGCTCGTCGCGCACCACGTCGCGCATCACCACCGGGTCGGTCGAGGAAAGAATCGCGCCGAGCAGCACCGACTGCACCAGCGTGGTGCCGATCACAAAATAGGCTGCCGCCGCTATGCCAGCAATCGTCAGCAGCGAGCCGGGTCCGAGTGACAGCACCGGCACCAGCCAATCCTCGCGCACTTCGTCCACCTGCATGTTGACGGCGTCGAGAAACAGCACCAGCGCCAGACTCACGGTTGCGACCGCTTCCAGCGTGATTGCATGCGTGGTGATGTTCAGCACGCCAAGGCCGCCATTGCCCAGCACCAAACCAATACCGAGAAAGATAATCGGGAATGAGATCGGCGCGCGCTCCACAATGCCCGATGCCAGCGCAGACACCGTCAGCACAATCGCAAACAGCATCAAACCAAGGACCAATTCCGACATCAGCTACCCCACAACTAAAGGATCTAAAATCAAATCCGGCCATGTCGCCGCATTGTAACGATAAGTGCTGCTTTCGTCCACTGCGCAAGATGCGGTACAATAACAGCCAGCAGTCGCCAGGTATCAAGCATCAAGCATCAAGTATCACTCACCATGATTCATGCACTTATTTTTGACTTTGATGGTCTGATCATCGACACCGAAACGCCGGCCTTCGAGAGCTGGCGCGAGATTTTTGCCGAGCACAATCACGATCTCACCCTTGAAATGTGGGAGGATGCGCTGGGTCGCGGGCCGGGCATGGGCTTCGATGCGCTGGAACACCTCGCCGCCGCGTTGGGCGACACGTTTGACCGCGAGGCGGCGCTGGCGCGGCGCACGGCCCGCAAGCATGAATTGAGCCTTGCGCAACCGCTGTTGCCGGGCGTCGAGAGCATGCTGGAACAGGCGCGAACGTTGGGCCTGCCATGCGCCGTGGCGTCCAGCAGCGGGCGCGAATGGGTCGAAGGCTGGCTGCGCCGCCACGCGATCCATGACGCATTCACATGCATTCGCACTGCCGATGATGTGGTCGCGACCAAGCCCGCGCCCGACCTGTTTCTGAGCGCGGCGGCGTGCCTGGCGGTGTCGCCCGGCGCGTGCCTGGTGTTCGAGGATTCGCCCAACGGTGTGCGGGCTGCGCGGGCAGCGGGCATGCGGGTGATTGCCGTGCCGGGTGCCATCACCGCGCAGCTCCAGATGCCGCCTGCCGACCTCGTGCTGCCCGCGCTCGACGCGCTGCCGCTGACGGAAATACTGAAGAAATTCCAATAAACCACCAAGACACCAGGACACAAAGATGTAAACACATACTTCGTGCCCTGGTGTCTTGGTGGTTAACTACTCAGAAGCCAATCGAGCAGGATTGGCACGGTCTTGTCGTAGCCCGCCCGGAACATGTTGTGATCTGTCCCAGGCACGACGACAACGCGGCCAATGTCCTGGCGGATCGCCCGCTCGGCAGCGGCCAGCGTTTCCGGCGGAATGACCGTGTACTGCGGATCGGCGACGAGCAGCAGCAGCGGCACATCGACCTGCGCCAGATGCGCCGTGAGGTTCCAGGCGTCGCTTTCGAGGAACAGGCCGCGCACCGCAGCGGGGTGACACTGCGCCAGCGCCTCGACTTTCCAATGCACATCGCAGTCACGCCACAGCGGGTTGGCGGCGCGTAGCCGCGTACGGTTGGCTTCGGGCGGATCGCCAATACCGACCATGAAGTTCGGCAGCGCTTCTTTGCCGCGCTCAGGCGTCATGCCCATCGCCGGATCGATCAGCACCACCTTACGCAATGCGGGCCGGTCGCTCACGACACTGGCAAGATCCAGCGCGGTCGCGCCGCCCCAGGAGTGACCAATTACCACCGCATCGTCAATATCGAGTGCGCGCATGGCCGCCGCAATCAAGCGCGCAATCGCCGGAATATGGTGATCGTCGGTTTCGGCGCTCTCGCCGTGGCCCGGCATGTCGAATGCGTATACATGGTAGCCCTGCTCGACTAACGCGGGCGCGACCCGCCACCAGGTGCGCGCGCTGCTCGTAATGCCGTGGAGCAGCACCACCGGCGGGCCGTCGCTGTTCCATTCGAGGTACGATAAGCGCACGCCATGCGCACCAATATAGTTACGACGCGCCGGTGGCGTGCTTTCACAATTCGCCGGAGGTATCGTCATGGTTCAGGCTCCCTCACAAAGATTTTCCGGCGTATTGTAGTGCGAGAAAGGCAGCACGACAAATGATGACGCGCGGTGCAGCCGTCGTTGGCATGGCCGGGACACTGCTGTTGTGCGGCACAATCGCTGCGCTGACATGGGCCGAGCGCGATTTCATGCGCGGGCTGGGCTGGCATCCAATCAGCGCGCCGACGTTCGACTGGCCGAGCGGGCTGGCGCTGGGACCGTATGGAAGCGTTATGGAGGCGGCGTTCATCGGCAGCGGCATTGCCATGATTGTTTTCTCGCTGGGTTTGCAGCGCGGCCTTGCGCGCCCGGAGCAGCGCGGCGGGCCAACATTGCTAACCCTTGCGGGCGTTGCGCTCGTGCTGCTGGCCTTCAAGACCGATCCAACGCTAAGCCGCCTGCCGCCGACGTGGCATGGTCGCATCCACGACGCGGCCTTTGTGCTGCTTGGCGCATCGCTGCTGCCCGCCATGCTGCTGCTGGCCCGCCGCTTCCGGCACGATCCTGCGTGGCGCGGGCATGCCACCTACACACTTGCCACGCTCCTGCTCGCCGCGCCCGCGTTCGTCCTCAAAGGGCTGGCATTTTACGTTTTTCTGGTCGCCATGCTGCTGTGGATCGCGCTCACGGCAGCACGTTTGTGGCGCATCCGCTAACCCCGTGCCTGCTTGTTCGCTCCCCAGAAACCTTTACCATGCTGCTCGTATTGCGCGCTCTGATAGTGTCACACAATTCTCATACAAAAACTCCTTGACACGAAGTGAACGAAGATATAAAATATGACTGTCGAGTCAAAAGCTATTTCACTGGTCAATTCCTGAAAACATGGTACAAGAAAACAAATATATGAATCACCCGGCGTCTGCTCCCCATCGTTCGCTCAAAGAGCGCCAGCGTGAGGAGCGGGCTGAGCTTATTTTGCAGGCTGCCGAGGCGGTGCTCACGGAGAAGGGCTACTACGAAACGTCCATGGACGAGATCGCCGCGCGGGTGGGCGTGGCGAAAGGCACGATCTACTTGCATTACCCAAGCAAGGAAGACCTCGTCGTGGCGCTGTTCGAGCGCGAGATCACCGCTTTCCGCCAGACAGTCGAGCAGGTGGCAGCCGAAGATGCGCCGGCCCGCGCGCGAATGGAAACGATTTTGCGGCACGCATACGCAGATCTTGGCAGCGAGCGGCGGCAATTATTTATGTCGCTGCACACCAATATCAGCGTTCGCACCACAGTGTTTGAGAAGAAGCTGGCCCTGCGCGACCAGATGACGCTCATGGCGGATGCTATCAAAGCAATTCTGGAGGATGGAAAGCGCTCCGGCGAGTTCGATCCCGCTATTCCAACGTCCATCATGCTTATGACCTTTTTAGGTCTGATATCGCGCCGGGGCTATGATCAGTTTTTGAGCGGTGAGCAACTGTCGCCAGAACAAGTTGTCGCTGCAATCGGTCGGATTTATTTTCAGGGCATTGCGCGCCCGAAATCAGTACAAGAGAGTGGAGCATGAGCGGTTCAAAAATTACGTCAAGCCAACCTGTTCAGGAAGGCAACCATCTCGAAATTATGGCCGATGAAGGGCCGCGCTACCCCCGGCGCGAAACGCTGCTGACCATGCTGAGCGTTCTGCTGGTCATGCTGCTGGCATCGCTGGACCAGACGATTGTCGGCACGGCCATGCCGCGCATCATTGCAGAACTGCACGGGTTTGAGCATTATACGTGGGTGACAACGTCGTACCTGCTCGCGTCAACAGTCATGGTGCCGATTTATGGCAAGCTGTCGGACTTGCTTGGCCGCAAGCCGGTATTTTTGTTTGGGTTGATCGTCTTTATGATCGGTTCATGGCTTTCGGGCGCGGCGCAAACCATGAATCAACTCGTCGCGTTTCGCGGCTTGCAGGGCCTCGGCGCTGCCGCACTGCTGCCGATTGCGATTGCGATCGTCGGCGACCTGTTCACGCCGCGCGAGCGGGCGCGCTGGCAGGGCGTCACCGGCGCGGTGTTCGGCCTTTCGTCGATCATTGGCCCGGCGGTCGGCGGCTACCTGACCGAACACGCCTCGTGGCGCTGGGTTTTTTACGTCAACTTGCCGCTCGGCGTGATTGCGCTGCTGACGCTGGTTTTCCTGATGCCAACGCTGGTGTCGCCAGCCAAGCACGTCAAGATCGATTATGTTGGCGCGGCGCTGCTGATTGCAGGCACGGTTCCACTGCTGCTCGGGCTGAGCTGGGCTGGCACCGACTACGCCTGGCTTTCGCCGCAAATTCTGGGCATGTTCGCGTTCGCGTTCGTCGCCGTGATTAGCTTCATCTGGTACGAGGCGCGGCTCGCGCGCAACGACGGGCAGCCAATTATCGAGCCGAGCCTGTTCAAGAATCGCATTTTCAGCATCTCGGTGCTGATCACGGTCATCTCGAACATGGGGCTGTTCGGCAGCATTTTCTTCCTGCCATTGTTCGTGCAGGGCGTCGTAGGCACGTCAATCACCAGCAGCGGGTTCGTGCTGACGCCGCTGATGATCACGGCAATTGCGGGCAGCATTGTGTCAGGCCAGGTTATTGCGCGCCGTGGCAAATACAAGGCCAACGCGATTATCGGCATGGTTGTCAGCGTATTCGGCACATTGATGCTGCTGCGGCTTGGGCTGCACTCCACCAACCTGGATGTGATTGTCGCCATGGTCGTGCTCGGCCTCGGCATGGGCGTCGGCATGTCGCTGTACACACTGATTGTGCAGAACGCGCTGCCGACCAAAATCGGGCAGGCGACTTCGGCGCTGACGTTCTTCCGCTCAATCGGCAGCACGATCGCGCTGGCCGCCATGGGCACGATGATGAATGCCTCCTACCTGCCCGCGTTCCAGAGCGCCGTTCCCGCCGCCGTGCAACAGACCGTCCCGGCGCAGGCGATAGCCGCCTTTAACAACCCGCAGGTGCTGCTTTCGCCGGAAGCGCAGGCGCAGATGAGCAGCCAGTTCGCGGCGCTTGGCGCGCAGGGTCAGGCGATCTACGCCAGCCTGCTGGAAGCGGTAAAGGTTGGGCTGGTGCAGGGCATTCATGCGGTGTTCATCCTGAGCTTTGTCATCATGATCATCGGCCTGATCGCGGTGTTCTTTCTGCAAGAAATTGAGTTGCGCGGTGGCCCACGTCGCAGCCCGACCGCAAACGCTGAACAGGCACCCATGAGTTCCGAGCCTGTGATGAGCATGCACTAAACGTTCAGCTTGCGCCGTTCATTCGCCGGTCAACCGTGTGGTTGGCCGGCGTTCTTATTCCGCGCACCTATTTGACAACTCCGCAGTCACTCGGTACCATGCCATTTCACCACCCGGACCGCGATCGGGCTCATTGTGTAGCTGGATTCTGCCATGGATAACCACCAACGTATTATTGATGAAACGCGCGAACAAGCGCTCGAAGTGCTGCGGCGCTGCGCGACGGCAAGCGGCTTCCGCGCGTCGGGCCTCGCGGCGGGCTACCCGCAGGTCTGGGCGCGCGACAACGGCATTATTTTTCTGGGCGCGGTTGCCAGCGGTGAGCCGGAACTGATCGACGCCGGGCGGGCGGCACTGGAAACGCTTGGCAGCTATCAGTCGCCGCGCGGGTTGGTGCCGCTGAATGTCAACCCCGACAGCGGTTACATCAGCACCGAAAATGCTGGCGCTGCCGACTCGAACCTGTGGTTCATTCTGAGCCATTACCTGCTGTTCCGCACCACTGGCGATGTTGAATTCCTTCGCAAACACTGGCCGGCGATCAATCGGGCGCTACTGTGGCTCGAATATCAGGACATGAACGAGTGCGGCCTGCTGGAAATTCCCGAAGCAGGTGACTGGATGGACCTGATCGCCGTGCGTTACAACACGCTGTACGACAACGTACTGTATTATGGCGCGGCGCTGGCCCACCATGAATTGGCGCGGCACCTTCAAGCGGACGCGCAGGTTCACCAACTCACGGTGGACGCGGCCGGCATCCATGAACGTATCAACGCGCTCATGTGGATCGACCGCTGCTGGGTGGCGGAACACTTCGCCGAACACCTTGAGCGGCTGAAGGCCTTCCGGCTCGAATGGTACCTGCTGTACCACAACATCGGCACGATTTCAAGCCGTCCCTTTTACCTGCCATGGGTGGCGTTCCGCGAATATGGCGATTGGTGCGACAGCCTGGGCAATTTGCTGGCGGTGCTGACCGGCGTGGCCGACGGACATCGCACGAATCACATTTTGCGCTACATGCAGCAGGTTGGCATGGCCGAGCCGTACCCAACCAAAGCGATCCATCCGCCGATCTACCCCGGCGAGAACAACTGGCGCGAATATTATCGCAGCCGCAATCTCAATTTGCCGAATCAATATCACAACGGCGGCATCTGGCCCATGATCGGCGGCTTCCATGTTGCTGCACTCATGCGCTACGGCTGGCGCGCGCAGGCCGAAATGATGCTGCTTTCGCTGGCCGAGGCGAATCGGCAGGGGTTGGACGGCGAGTGGGAATTCAACGAATGGTTGCACGGCGCGAGCGGCCACCCGATGGGCTACGCGCAACAGGCGTGGTCGGCGGCCATGTTCTTGTACGCTGATCGCGCCGTGCGAACCGGCACATTGCCGCTGTTCGACGACCTGCTGGCCGATAAGCCGGCCGCAGCGGTTGCTGCCGAGGTGAATGACATGATCGTGCGGCCGGGCGGCGGGCCGGTGTAAGAAAGGAGGAATTGACGGATCTGACGGATCTTGTAGAAATGACTGTCAACTAGACGGTTCCCTTTATCAGACAAGGAGACATGGAGATGCAGACGCATCGGTTCTTACGAATTCTCCCGCTTCTCGCCATCGTGGCGATGATCGTGGCGTCGTGCGGCGGCAGCGGCAGCGGCAATCAGACCGGCAGCAGTGCCACCAGCGCGCCAGCAGCCGGTGGCGAAGCAGCGACCAGCGCGCCAGCAGCGAGTGAGGCCACGAGCGCGCCAGCGGCCAGCGAGGCGACCAGCGCGCCAGCAGCCAGTGGCGAAGCGACCAGCGCTCCGGCAGCCAGTGGCGAGCAGGTCACGCTCACGTGGGGCTTCTGGGGCAGCCCGGAAGAAGCCGCCAGCCACGAGAAGGTCGCCAAAGCATTCATGGAGTCGCACCCCAACATCAAAATCCAGACGTGGAATCAGCCGTGGGATCAGTACTTCACCAAGCTGAAGACGCTGTGGGCCAGCGGCGACGCCTCGCAAATTCCCGATGTGCTGTTCCTGTGGCCGACCCCCAGCTACGCTGCGACTGGCGTACTGGAAGATTTGACGCCGTACATCGAGAAGAACAACTACAACACCAAGGATTACTGGCCGAACCTGCTTGAATCAGCCACGTACAACGGCCATATTTACGGCTTCCCGCGCGACATCAGCACGGAAGTGTTGTATTACAACAAGGACATTTTCGACAAGGCAGGCGTGCAATACCCGAACGACAAATGGACGTGGGATGACTTCCTGGCCGCAGCCAAGAAGCTGTCGGTGGTCGAGAACAGCGGGCGCGTCACGCGCTACGCGTTGGGCATGGAAGGCGGCAAATGGGGCGAATGGGTCAACCAGAACAAAGGCACCATTCTGGACGACATGCGCAATCCATCGAAATGCACGCTGACCGAGCCAGCGGCGGTGGATGGCATCAAGTTCTTCGCCGGAATGATGAACGACAAGCTGGCGATGCGCTCCGCCGATCTGAATCAGGCAGGCGGTGACGCGGCGGTGTTCCAGAGCGGCCAGGTCGCCATGATCATCCAGAATTCCAGCCGCGTGTCGGCCTTCAACCAGGCGAACATGAACTACGATACGGCGGTCGTGCCGATCCCGAAGGACGGCCAGCGCGCCTCGACCGCAGGCGGCGCGGCATGGGTGATGAGCGCCAAGAGCGCCCACAAGGATCAGGCTTGGACGTTCCTTGAGTGGCTGCAAAGCACCGATGGCGGCGAGCGAATCTACACTCAGTCCGGCGAAATCTTCCCGGCGCTCCAGTCGGTCGCCAAGTCGGACGCCTTTTTGAAGTCAGGCCAGCCACCCGCCAATCGCCAGGCCTTCCTGACCGAGGCCGAGAACGCCAAGATCGGGCGCTTCGGCTACTTCCCGGATTGGGACGAACTGGACAGCTCGATCATCGAGCCGGGGCTGGAGCCGGTGTGGGCCGGGCAGGCGCAACCTGAACAGGCCGTGCAGCAAATCTGCCAGCAGGTTGATGCGTTCCTGAAGCAAAAGGGCTACCCGAAGTCCCAGTGACGGATAATACTTGATGCTTGATGCTTGAGCTTAACTGTCACGTATTATCCATCAAGCATCAAGCATCTTGCCAGGACACACGATGGCGACACAAGCCGAAACACAATCATCTGTCACCAGGCGGCGGGCGCGCGGCTGGCGTCCGGGACGCCAGAACGAGGCGTACCTGTTTCTGCTGCCGAGCTTCGCGGGCTTTCTGCTGTTCGTGGTTGGGCCAGTGCTGGCGTCGCTGGTGCTCAGTTTCATGGATTGGAATTTGATCAATCCGCCGACCTTCACCGGCCTGACCAACTACAACGTGCTCTTCACCCAGGATCCGATTTTTCTACAGGCGCTCGGGAACACGCTGTATTACACTATCTTTATTGTGCCGCTCCAACTCGCCGCCGGGCTGCTGGTCGCGCTGGCGCTGAATCAGGCCATCCACGGCCTGAAGATCTACCGCTTGATCTATTTCATGCCGGTCGTCAGCAGCGTGGTCGCGGCGGCGCTGGTGTTTCAGTGGATGTTCAACCGCGACTACGGCATCATCAGCGCGGTGTTCTGGTGGCTGGCGGACATGTTTGGTCCGGCCTGGGCACCGCCCGACTGGCTGAACGATCCGTTCTGGGCCAAGCCTGCCGTGATCGCGCTGACGGTCTGGAAGAACATGGGCTTCACCATGGTCATCTATCTCGCCGGGCTTCAGGCCGTGCCGCAGGAACTGTACGACGCCGCGAACGTGGACGGCGCGGGCGCATGGCAGCGCTTCCGCAACGTGACGCTGCCGCTGGTCAGCCCGACGACCTTTTTCCTGCTGATTATTCAGATGATCGGCGCGTTCCAGTTGTTCAGCGAGCCGTATGTCATGACGCGCGGGCAGGGCGGCCCGGCCAATGCCACCAAGTCGATCGTGTTCTACATTTACCAGGTCGCATTTCAATTCAGCCAGATGGGCCGCGCTTCGGCGATTGCGTGGGTGCTGTTCGCGTTTATCTTTGCGGCGACGCTCGCGCAGAATTATTTCCAGCGCCGCTGGGTGCATTACGAAGCGGAAGGATAATTCACCACAAAGACACAAAGTTCACAAAGGTCTCGAACTATTCTGTTCTTCGTGTTCTTCGTGGTGAAAGAATAATTATGGCTACAAGTATTGTTTCGGAAACACAGCAGCGCCGCGCGAAGTTTCATCCCAGCCACATTCCGCTCCACATCGCCCTGATTCTCGGTAGCGTCGTCATGCTGCTGCCGTTCGTGTGGATGCTTAGCACCTCGCTCAAGCGCCCGCCGGACGTGTTCGCCTATCCGCCGATCTGGATTCCGAAGCCCATCGCGTGGGACAACTACGCCCGTACGATTTCGGCCATGCCGTTCGGGCGCTTTTACCTGAACAGCGCGATTGTTACGATCTGCGTGACCGTGCTACAAATTATTATCTCGTCGCTGGCCGCGTTCGCCTTTGCGCGGCTGCAATTTCGCGGGCGCAACGTGCTGTTCCTGCTCTATCTGGCGACGCTCATGATCCCGTTCCAGGTTACGATGATTCCGAATTTCATCGTTCTGACGCGCTTTCTGCACTGGTAC